>PKDZ01000087.1 GCA_002862785.1 Flavobacteriales bacterium | reverse complement strand
ACCACGAGGCCGTCAGCCGTGGCGATGATGGTGGCGCCCACGATGGGCATCCCGTCCAACGTCACGTCCGCGATCAGGGTGTTTGGGATGACAGGCAAGACGACGACGTCCATGTCGGGCTCGTTGCACGGATCATCGCCGTCACAGATGCCATCTCCGTCGGTGTCGGCGAGGCAATTGCCGTCACAGTCGAGGCCCTCCTCGGCAAACGTGCAGGAGCCGTCGTCCAGGGTGGCATCGTCATCGTAGTTGCAGGCCAGCGCATCGGTACAACCGGCGCAGCTGGTGTATTCGCAGGAGCCATCATCGTCGGTGGCATCTGCATCGAAGTTGCAGGCGCCCTCATCGGTGCAGCCACTGATTTCATAGATGTCACAGATTCCATCTCCGTCAGCATCGTTCAGGCAGTTGCCGTCGCAATCCAAAGCCTCCTCGGCGTATTCGCAGGAACCGTCTTCGTCGGTGGCATCGCCATTGAAGTTGCACGCGTCCTCATCCGTGCAGCCGGCAATCTCGTCACCGTCACACACGCCGTCTCCGTCCTCGTCCTCAAGGCAGTTGCCATCGCAGTCGAGGCCGTTCTCAGCGTAGTCGCACGCACCGGCGTCGGTGGCGTCCTCGTCGTAGTTGCAGGCCAGTTCATCCTGGCAGCCGACAACTTCCTCCTCGTCGCAGACTCCGTCTTCATCGGCATCGTTCAGGCAGTTGCCGTCGCAATCGAGGTAGTCGAGGCCGCCGTTCACGTCCTCGGGATAGAAGCAGAGGCTGTTGTCGGTGTCGGTGAAGTCTCCGCCGTTGCAGGCCTCCGAATCAGTGCAGCCGACCGTCTCTTCTTCGTCGCAGATGCCGTCTCCGTCAACGTCGTTGAGGCAGTCTCCATTGCAATCCACGGTATCGGTTCCGTAGATGTCAATCGGGTAGGTGCAGGAACCGTCGTCGTCGGTGGCGGTGGCGTCATAGTCGCAGGCCGTGTCGTCGGTGCATCCGGGAATCTCGTCCCCGTCGCAGATGCCGTCTCCGTCGGCATCCTCCAGACAGTTGCCTTGGCAATCGAGGCCGTCTTCGGGCAGCTCGCAGGAACCGTCGTCCACGTTGGCCTCGTCATCATAATTGCAAGCGTCCGCATCGGTGCAGCCGAGCACCGCGTCGTCCCCCAGGAAAGGAAGGTCGCCGGGAGCATCAAACGTGGACAGCTCCTCGCCTTCTTCGGTCACGGTCACCTCGAAATCGAGGTCGTACATCTCGCAGGCGGCGGGGTCGAAGAGGTTGAATTCGACCTCGTCTCCCGGGGAGACGTACAGGGTCATGCTGATCCAGGAAGCACCTTCGAAATCGAAGGCCTCATTCACGCCCACGGTCTCGTCGTCCACGGTGGCGAAGACGGTCATGCCGGTCACGGTCTGTCCGTTGAGGGTGACCTCGGCGATGAAGGTGGCGGGAACAATGGGCAGCACGGCCGGACTCAGGTCGGGCTCGTTGCAGGGGTCATCCCCGTCGCAGATGCCGTCTCCATCTTCGTCCTCGAGGCAGTTTCCATCGCAGTCCAGCCCGGCGTCGGCATAGGTGCAGGAGCCATCGTTGTCGGTGGCGTCGTCATCATAGTTGCAGGCCGCCGCATCGGTGCAGCCGTCGATCTCGAATTCATCACAGACCCCATCCTCATCGGCGTCCGCGAGGCAGTTGCCGTCGCAGTCGTATCCGGCATCGGCATAGGTGCAGGAGCCGTCGTCGATGGATGCGTCTTCATCATAGTTGCAGGCCGGGGCGTCCAGACAGCCGGCGCAGGAAGTGTACTCACAGAATCCATCGTCATCCGTAGCTTCGCTGTTGTAGTTGCAGGCCGTTGCATCGGTACATCCGCCGATTTCGAAATCGTCACAGACCCCGTCGCCATCGGCGTCGGCGAGACAGGTGCCGTCGCAGTCGTAGCCAGCGGCAGCATAGAAGCAAGAGCCATCGTCATCCGTGGCATCCGCATTGTAGTTGCAGGCCAACCCATCCTGGCAGCCCGGAACTTCGAATTCGTCACAGACTCCGTCGCCATCGGCGTCGTTCAGGCAGTTCTCATCACAATCGTATCCAGCCTCGGGGTATTCACAGGAGTCGTCGTTGGTCGTGGCTTCCGCATCGAAGTTGCAGGCCTCAAGATCCGTGCACCCTTCGACCTCGGCATCCGCACCGAAGAAAAAGGTGTCTCGGAATTCGGTCTGTCCATTGCCATTGATGAACACCTGGCAATAGACCTGTCCGCTGAGTTCTCCGGTGGTGGTGAACTGGCCGATCAAGACCTGCAGATCGGCACCGGCAATGCCGTTGGCATCGCCGTTCAAAGCGTACCATGCGCCGCCAATCATGTCATCAATTGCGACGTTGTCGCCGGGCAATCCGCCGCCCGGGTCGAAGTTGGTCATCCAGGGGTTGTCTGTGGCCTGGACCGTGCTGATGCTCGCTTCGCCAATGGCCGCATTGGGCACGCCTTCAAGACCGATGGTGACCCAGCTGTCATAAGCGAGGTCGGGGTAGACCGGGAACAGCAGGCTGTTGATGCCATTCGGAGTGCCGGCACCGAGGGCGGCGTGGTAGAAATCCGTGGTCGTGTTGATGTAGGTCGGATTCAGGGCGTCACCCGACACGGAGGACATGAAGTCGTCCTCGTTGTTCATGATGACGTAGAGCCGGGTGCAGCTGTAACCCGTGAGGTCGGTGACGCCCAAGGCGCCGATGAGCATGCCGATGTCCTCCGTCACGACCTCGGTCGCGATTTCATAGCCCTCGGGGGCTGGAGAGGAAAGCATGGGGCGGGCTTGGAGGGCCAGGCAGGTGGTGGTCAGGAACAGGCTGAGCAGAAGGCGATAGGGAACCATGGCGAGATTATATCTGATTCAAGTGCGGATAAGTGCGCACGAATATCGCCATTTATTCCTCCAATCGCAAATAAATCGAATTTCGTCGAAGAAAAATAGATTTTCAACGATATTTGTAAGGGGGCCGCTTTGGGACAGAAGGGCGTCAGCCCACGATGTTGATGATGCGACCCGGCACCACGATCACCTTCTTCGGCGTGCGGCCTTGGAGTTGCTTTCCGGTGCGCTCATCGGCGAGCACCGCCGCCTCCACATCGGCCGGAGCTGCGTCGGCTGCCACGGCGAACTGGAAGCGCACCTTGCCATTGAACTGGACGGGATAGGTCACTTCGGATTCCACCAACTTATCGGCATCCCACTTCGGCCAGGGGGCATCCACGACGGATCCGTTCCCGCCGCACGCTTCCCACAGCTCTTCTGCCAGATGAGGTGCATATGGCGCCACGATGGCAGACAGCGGTTGCAGAACGGCGCGGTCGTGGCAACCGAGCTCGGTCAACTCATTCACCCCGATCATGAGGGCACTCACAACGGTGTTCCAGCTGAGGCGGTCCAAGTCCTCCGTGACCTTCTTGATGGTCTTGTGGAGGGCACGTTCGGCCTCGGCGGATGGCAGACCGTCGGTGATGAGGGCGTTTCCGTCGGCATCGCGGTACAGGCGGGTCAGCTTGCGCAAGAAGCCGTGCACCCCATTGATGCCCTGCGTGTCCCACGGTTTGGCCTGCTCGAGCGGTCCGAGGAACATCTCGTAGCATCGCAGGGTGTCCGCGCCATAGCGCTCGACCAGGTCGTCCGGGTTCTCCACGTTGAATTTGGACTTGGACATCTTCTCCACCTCGTTGCCGCAGCGGTACTCTCCGGCGTCGTTGAGCACGAACTCCGCGTCGGCGAACTCGGGGCGCCACGCCTTGAAGCCCTCGAGGTTGAGGACGTCGTTTTTCACGAGGCTGATGTCCACGTGCAAGCGCTGGGTGCGGTGGTCCTTGCGCTGCTCGAAGGTGACGAAGCGGTTCGTTCCTTCGATGCGGTACACGAAACTGCTGCGCCCCAGGATCATGCCCTGGTTGATCATCTTGGCGAAGGGCTCGTCGAACCCGATGAGGTCGAGGTCGAACAGGAATTTCGTCCAGAAGCGGCTGTACAAGAGGTGACCCGTGCCGTGCTCCGCCCCGCCGACATAGAGGTCGACCTGGCCCCAGTAGTCGCTCTTGACCCGGTCGCAGAAGGCGTCTTCGTTGTGCGGGTCCATGTAGCGCAGGAAGTACCAGCTTGATCCGGCCCAACCCGGCATGGTGTTGTACTCCATGCGGTCACCCCGGCTCACGTTCCATTGTTCGGCCCGGGCCAGTGGCGGATCTCCAGTCTCGGTCGGCAGGTAGGCGTCGACGTCGGGCAAGAGGACCTGCTCGTCCTCGATGAGCTGCGGGATGCCGTCCACATAGCAGATGGGGAAGGGCTCGCCCCAGTAGCGTTGGCGGCTGAAGACGGCGTCACGCAGCCGGAAGTTGACGCGGGGCTTGGCGAAGCCCGCGGCCTCGGTCTCGGCAATGGCGCGGGGCAGGGCGGCGTTGCACGTCAGGCCATTCCAATCTCCACTGTTGCACAGCACGGACTGCTTGTCGGACTCGGCACCGCTGTCGATGTCGTGCCCTTCGAAGATGGGCGGGATGGGCAGGTCGAAGGCCTTGGCGAACTCCCAGTCGCGCTGGTCGCCGGCCGGGACGGCCATGACGGCGCCCGTACCATAGCCGGCCAAGACGTAGTCGGCGATCCAGATCGGCATCGCGTCCCCGGTCAGGGGGTGCACCGCGTGGGCGCCGATAAAGCAACCGGTCACACCGCGGTCGCCGGCCATGCGCTCCCGCTCACTGCGGGCGGCGGTCTCTTGCTGGTAGGCCGACACGGTGGCGCGTTGACTGTCGGTCGTGATGGCGTCGACGAGCTCGTGCTCCGGGGCCAGCACGAGGAAATTGGCCCCGTGCAGGGTGTCCGGTCGGGTGGAGAAGACCTCGATGTGGTGGTCGGGGTGGTCCTGGATGGCAAAGCGAAGTTGGGCACCCGTGCTCTTGCCGATCCAATTGCGCTGGACCTCCTTGATGCTGTCTGACCAATCAATGGTATCGAGACCGTCAAGAAGGCGATCCGCGTAGGCCGTGATGCGCATCATCCACTGGCGCATCTTCTTGCGCACAACGGGATGACCGCCCCTTTCGCTGAGGCCGCCGACGACCTCGTCGTTGGCGAGCACGGTGCCCAGGGCCGGGCACCAGTTGACCTCGCTGTCGGCGAGATAGGCCAATCGGTAGGCCATGAGGATGCTGCTGCGACCGGCTTCATCCAGCACGTTCCATTGGTCAGCCGAGAATGCCCCGTCGAAATCGTCTCCCCACAGGACCGTTCCCGCCTCTTTCAAGGTGTCATCGCCCACGGCCCAGTCCAGCTCCTTGTTTCCCTTCGCTGCCAAGACGTCAACCAAGGCCGCAATCGGCCGGGCCTTGCCCGCCGCGTGGTCGTATCCATGCTCGAACAGGCGGGCGAAAATCCACTGCGTCCAGCGGTAGTAGTCCGGGCTGCTCGTGCGCACTTCCCGGCTCCAGTCGTAGCTGAAGCCGAGCAGGTCGAGTTGACTGCGGTAGCGGGCGATGTTCTGCTCGGTCGTGATGGCCGGATGCTGGCCGGTCTGGATGGCGTACTGCTCGGCGGGCAGGCCAAAGCTGTCGTAGCCCTGAGGGTGCAGAACGTTGAATCCGCACTGCCGCTTGTGGCGGGCGATGACGTCCGAGGCGATGTAGCCAAGGGGGTGTCCCACGTGGAGTCCCGCCCCGCTTGGATAGGGAAACATATCCAACACGTAGTACTTCGGTCGGTCGACGACCTCCTCGGCGCGGTAGGTTTCCTGTTCGGTCCATTTGGCCCGCCACTTGGCCTCGATGGCCTTGAAGTCGTATTCCATTGCCCTGAGCGATGTGGCGCGAAGATACCCCGGGCCGAAAGTCCGCAGCGTTCCTGTGTGTCCTGCTCGATTCCGCACCGTCATGACGAACTTGGCCCCGTGTACAGCACGCGTGTCCCGAAGGCCTTGCCCTCCCTCTTGCCCGAGTTCGTCTGGGAAGGTACAGGAACGCCCTTGCATCTGACCTTTGATGACGGCCCCCATCCAGAGTGGACCCCTTTCGTGCTGGATGAGTTGGCGCGGACCGGACAGAAGGGCACCTTCTTCTGCGTCGGCGAGAACATCGAGCGCCATCCCGAGGTGTTCGACCGGATCCGCCGAGAGGGTCACGCCTGGGGCAATCACACCATGCGACATGAATCGGGTTGGACCACCCCGAACCGGGCCTACCTGAGGTCGTACCTAGAATGCGAAAAGCTCACCGGCTCCGGTCTGTTTCGACCGCCCTATGGCCGCATCGCCTCGACGCAGGCGAAAGCCATTGCCCGGCGAAGCCGAATCGTCATGTGGACCGTGTTGACCGGGGACTTCGACCCCAGACGCAGTCCTGAGGAATGTCAGCTGGCGACCGAGCGGGCCCTGCGGCCCGGGGCCATCGTGGTCCTGCACGACAGTACCAAGGCGGGTCCTCGACTGAAGGAGCTGCTGCCCGGAATCCTGAATGTCTTCGCCGAAAAAGGCTGGGCCAGCGCCCCCCTCGCCATGGAACGTCCGCATTCACCGGAGGATTCCGACAGCCATATGGTCCGCAGCAAGTCGGGCAGTTGAGGGCGATGTGCCGAAATTGAATCCCCCATGTCCGACACCATTGCTCCTCTCCGCGTCCTGTACCTAGACGATGATGAGATGGCCCTGACCCTGACCCAGCTTCAACTGGTGAAGGAAGGCATCCACACGGAAACGACCAGCGATGCCCTCGAGGCGGTCAGCATTCTCACCACGCAGAATCTGGACCTGATCCTGCTCGATTCGGTGATGCCGTCCATCGACGGTGTGGAATTCCTTCAGTTGATGCGGAGCTTGAATCTGACGCATCCGGTGGTCTTCTTCACCGGGCATGGCATTGAAGAATTGCGCGAATTGACCCGCGAATTCGATGTGCTGGATGTGCTGGACAAGCAATACGACCGCTTCCGCCTTCCCGGACGGTTGCGCGAGTTGCACCAGGCTTATCTCGAAGACAGAATCAGTCCGCTTGATTCGCTTGACGAGCCTCGCGCAGCATCTTGAGCTTGCGTCTGATTTCGTCCATTTCGCGTTTGTCGGCCTCGATCTTCTTCTGAAGGTCGGCCATGATGGAAGCGGCCCCCTTTCCAGTGAAGATGCCCATGTTGTTCTCGTACTGGGCCACACGTTTGCGGAGTCGGTCCATTTTCTCCCGCATCATGCGCTCCTCCTTCCGAGCCATGTGCTCGGCCCCCTCGCCTCGGACCATGCTCTCGACCCGGCTCTTGTAGGCTTCGACGGACCGTTCGCTCCGCTTGGCCCCCAAAGCGTCATACTTGGCATCCATGGCGGCGCGATAGCGCTCCACAATTTGCTCGAAGGCCCGGCGCGGCACGTGACCGCTTTCGGCCCAGCGCGTGGAGTATTCCTTGAGGGACGTCAGGTCATCCCCGTGCTTGCCGGACAGCTCGAAGGCCTCGATTTCCACGATCAGGGCCTCCTTCTTCTTCAGGTTGGCCTTGTGCTCCTTGTCGCGGTCGGCATACACTGATTTCCGGGCGGTGAAAAAGGTATCACAGGCACCGCGGAACTTCCGCCACAACCGATTCTCGTCTCGGGGGCCGGCAGAACCGAGGTCCTTCCACTCCTTCTGCAGGGCGATGAGCCGGTCTGAGGTGGCCTTCCAATCCTCGCTCTCCGCCAGTTCAGCCGCTTCCTTGGCGATGGCCTCTTTGCGTTCCTTGACTTTTTTCTGGGCCTCTCGCACATCGGAAAAGGCGGCATCCCGCTTTTGGAAGAACAGGTCGCACAGCCCGCGGAATTGTTCCCAGACTTCCTGATCGTCCTTGCGCCCGGCGAATCCGACCATCTTCCAGCGCTTCTGCACGTCCTTGACCTTTTCGGCCTGGGCCGGCCAGGCTGTGGCTTCCACCACCTCCTCCTCCAGGAGGGTCCGCACCTCCTCGACGAGGGCCTGTTTGGCCTCGAGGTTTTTCTGGAATCCTTCTCGGATGGAGTCATAGTGGGCTTTGACGGCATCGAGCGCAGCCCGGGTGTGGCCGAAGAAAGTGTCGGCCACTTCCTGATAGGTCTCGCGCGGGCTGGGTCCGACATCGAACCAGGCCTTCATGTAGCTTCGGGCGAGCATCTCCTTCTCCTTGAGGTCGCTCACGGACTCGAGTTGGCTCGCCTGTGCGATGAGGTCCTCCTTTTTCTTCAGGTTGATCTGCAGGTCATGGTCCTGCAGCTGCTTGTAGATGTTGACATTGTAGAAGAACTCGTCCCGCAGCCGGTGCCATTGGTCATGCAATTCCCGGTACTGATCCCCGGGCACATTTCCCACGGCATTCCATTCTTCGGTCAATGTGTTGAAGGCGTCGAACATTTTGCCGATGTTCTCCTCGTTGGCGACCAATTCCTTCAGTTTGCCGAGGATGGTCTGCTTCTTCTCGAGGTTGGCGCGCTGTTCGGCGGCCACCTTTTCCCTCCATGCCTTTTCCCGCTCGCGGAAGGCGGCATACATCTCGTTGTTTCGGGTGTCTTCCTCGTCGGCCTGGTATTCGAACCGGATGGGTTCCTCGCCGGGCTCCGGGGCGGGCCGCTCTTCCTTGTCCCAGGCTTCCTTCTGGACCTTGACATCCTTTTCACGCGCATCGCGATACACTTCGAAGGCGGTGCGCACTTCGACGCGGACGGCTTCGATTTCCGGGTTTTCCAGCAACGCGGCGATGCGTTGGTTGATCTCGGCTTTCATGGCGTTTCGTTTGGGCTTCGTCGGGCGTTCCCGTCGAGTGCGTGGTCAGTGTACAGTGTGCATCCGTGCGTAGTTTGGCACGGAGGTTGGGATGAAAGAAGTCTCTTCGAAGATACGAAATTGGTGTGCGAGGGGGGAGCGGTCTCCCGCACAGGTCCTGAGGAAGCTCTCGGATTGGGGTGTGGTGGGAGAGGCCCAGGAGGAACTGGCGGCGCTGATGAAGGAGGACTACGTGAATGTCAGTCGGTTCGCCGAAGCCTTCATCCATGACCACATCGTCCTCAAGAACTGGGGGCCGGCCAAGGTGTGGTCCGCCCTCAGGCAGGTACACGGCCTTGATTCCGTTATCATCCGCTCGGGCATCGAGGCGCTGGGTCGGCAGGAGGTCGAGGCGGCGGCCAGACGGGCCCTGCGCGCGTGGCGTCAGGTCCGACCCGATGCCCCGGACGAGAAGGCCCTCGCCGCCCTCGTTCGCAAGGGGTTCGAATACGAGTCCGCCCGCGGTGCGCTCGAGGCCATGGATGCCGACTAACTTTGGCGTTCATGCTGACGGCAGACCAGATCCAGAATTCCCGTGACCGCGTGGAGGCCCTCAAAGGGTACCTCGCCATCGACAGGAAGCGCATCGATATCCAGGAGGATGAAAAGCTGACCCAAGATCCGGAGTTCTGGAACGACGCCAAGGAAGCCGAAAAGGTCATGCGCCGCATGCGGGGCAAAAAGGCCTGGGTAGAAGAATACGAGGCGGCCGAGACGGCCGTCGAGGACCTGCAGGTGCTGTATGAGTTCTTCAAGGAGGGCGAGAGCACGGAGGAGGAGGTCCAGGCCCAACATGCCGACCTGATCGAGAAGATCGAAGAGCTCGAGTTCAAGCAGATGCTGTCCGACGAGGCGGACGGGTTGAACGCCGTTGTCCAGATTACCGCCGGTGCTGGAGGAACCGAGTCTTGCGACTGGGCAGGCATGTTGCTCCGGATGTACACCATGTATGCCGACAAGTCCGGGTTCAAGGTCAAAGAGATCGACCGGCAGGATGGCGACGTGGCGGGCGTGAAACAGATCACCATGGAGGTGGATGGAGACTATGCTTTTGGCATGCTCAAAGGAGAAAATGGGGTCCACCGACTGGTGCGCATTAGCCCCTACGACTCCCAGGCGCGCCGCCACACCTCCTTCGTTTCGGTCTATGTGTATCCGCTGGTGGACGACAGCATCGAAATCGAGGTCAACCCCGCCGACATCACCTGGGATACATTCCGCTCCGGTGGGGCGGGCGGCCAGAACGTGAACAAGGTGGAGACAGGCGTCCGCCTGCGCCATAAGCCGACGGGCATCATCATCGACAATACCGAGACCCGCTCGCAGCTGGGCAACAAGGAGAAGGCCATCCAGCTCCTCAAGTCCCAGCTGTACGAGATGGAGATGGCCAAGCGCAACGAAGCCCGCGCCGAGATCGAGGCGGGCAAGAAAAAGATCGAATGGGGGTCCCAGATCCGCTCTTACGTGCTCCAGCCATACAAGATGGTCAAGGACCTGCGTTCGAGCTACGAAACCTCCAACACGGACGCCGTACTCAACGGTGACATCGAGGCCATGCTGAAGGCCAATCTCATGCACGCCGCCGCGGAGAAATCCGCCAGCGAGGCGTGAACACCCACTGCACCATGAACACCCGGATCGAAAAGGACACGCTCGGAGAAGTGGCCGTTCCCGCTGACCAGTATTGGGGCGCCCAGACGGAGCGCAGCCGGCGCAATTTCCCCATCGGCCCTGTGGGCAGTATGCCCATCGAGGTGGTCCACGCCTTTGGCCACCTGAAGATGGCGGCGGCCAACGCCAATTGTGAGGCCGGCATCCTGACCGAGGCCAAACGGGACCTGATCGTCCGCGTGTGCCGCGAGATCATTGCCGGGGAGCTGGACCATTGCTTCCCGCTCGTGGTCTGGCAGACGGGCTCGGGCACGCAGTCCAACATGAACGTCAACGAGGTCATCGCCAACCGGGCACATGTGATCGCTGGCGGGACCCTTGGGGAGGGCGACCGCCCCGTCCACCCCAACGACGACGCCAACAAGTCGCAGAGCTCCAACGACACCTTCCCCACGGCGATGCACATCGCTGCGTACGACCGAATCGTCCGCACGACGATTCCCGGCGTGGAGCAGCTTCGCGAGGCCTTGGCCGCCAAGGCAGAGGAGATGGCGGAGGTGGTCAAGATCGGCCGGACCCACCTGATGGACGCGACCCCCTTGACCCTCGGGCAGGAGTTCGGCGGTTACGTCGCCCAATTGGACCATGGCCTCCGGGCTCTGCGAGCCACGCTCGGCCACCTTGCCGAACTCGCTCTTGGTGGAACAGCGGTCGGCACGGGGCTGAACACGCCGGACGGCTATGCCGAATCCGTGGCCGCCCACATGGCCGCCTCGACGGGCCACCCCTTCATCACCGCCCCCAACAAGTTCGAGGCGCTGGCCGCTCACGATGCGGTGGTCGAGGCCCACGGTGCCCTCAAGCAACTGGCCGTCAGCTGCAACAAGATTGCCCACGACATCCGCATGATGGGCAGTGGACCCCGCAGCGGCATCGGCGAGCTCTCCCTGCCCGCCAACGAGCCCGGGTCGAGCATCATGCCAGGCAAGGTCAACCCGACGCAGGCCGAGGCCTTGACGATGGTGTGCGCCCAGGTGATCGGCAATGATGTGGCCGTCACGGTCGGCGGGACGCAGGGCCATTTCGAGCTCAACGTGTACAAGCCGATGATGGCCCGGAACATCCTCGAATCCGCCCGTCTGCTCGGAGAGGCTTGCGCCTCTTTCGCCGAGCGCTGTGTGGCGGGCATCCAGCCCAACCGCGCCCGCATCGACCAGCTCGTGGGCGACAGCCTCATGCTGGTCACCGCGCTCAATCCCCACATCGGATACTACAAGGCCGCTGAGATTGCACAAAAGGCCCACGCCGAAGGGACGACGCTGAAGACGGCGGCCCTCGCCCTCGGGTACCTGACGGAAGCCGAATACGACCAGTGGGTCGTGCCGGGCAACATGACCGGCACGCGATGAGGGCAAGCCTCCTTCGTTTCACTGGACTCCGCGTCCTCGGCCTGGCCATCCTCGCCTTGCTTCTTGCGGACTGCAGTCCGCATCGGAATGTCTACCGTCCCAAACGCAAGAAGAAGCCGAAGTGCAAGACCTGTCCCTCCTTTGGTGAGACCAAGCCCTCGGAGGAAGGACTAACTTTGCCGCCGCTGAACCCCCACACGGACGCGACATGGCCCAACACGACCACACCTATGCCGTCATCATGGCCGGCGGCGTCGGCTCACGCTTCTGGCCGATGAGCCGTTCGGGTCGCCCGAAGCAGTTCTTGGACATTCTGGATCATGGGCGGACCCTCATCCAGATGACGGCGGATCGGCTCGAGCCCATGGTGCCGGCTGACCGGATGTATGTGGTGACCAACGCTCGGTACAAGGCGGACATTCTCCAACAGCTCCCGGGAATCCCGGAAGATCAGGTCCTGTGCGAACCGTTCATGCGGAACACCGCTCCTTGCCTCGCCTATGCCGCCCAGCGGATTGTCCAGCGAGACCCTGAGGCCACCATGGTGGTCGCTCCCGCTGACCACTTGATCGCAGACGAGGACGGGTTCCGCGACGTGCTCTCCGTCGCCGTGAATCGGGCCTCGGACAGCCACCAGTTGCTCACGCTCGGCATTACGCCCACCCGCCCCGACACAGGTTACGGCTACATCCAATATGAGGACCTTCCGGGTGCGGAGGACGACCGGCTCAGACAGGTCCGGACCTTCACCGAGAAGCCTGACCGCGCCCTGGCCGAGCAGTTCCTTGCTTCGGGGGACTTCTGTTGGAATGCAGGCATCTTCGTGTGGTCCGTGCAGACCATTCTCGACCGGTTCGAGAATCAGATGCCAGACCTGCACGCCCTGTTTGAAGAGCGGAAGGCAGACCTCGGCACCAGCGCCGAGGAGGACGCGATCCTCGCCATCTACGGGGCTGCAGAAAACATCTCGATCGACTACGGGATCATGGAGAAGGCGCCCAATGTGGGCGTCGTGCTCAGCGATTGCGGATGGAGTGACCTCGGCACTTGGGGCTCCTTGTACGACACGCTGGACAAGGAGGGCGAGGCCCACGCCAATTCTGGCGCCACCCTGATCACAGAGGGGTCGAAGGGGTTGATGGTGGCCGCGGAGGGCCGCAAGCTCATCGTGGCCAAGGGGCTCGAGAATTTCATCGTGGTCGACACCCCCGATGCCCTGCTCATCTGTCCCCGTGACGAGGAGCAGTGGGTCAAGCAGCTCGTGTCCCGTCTCAAGGCGGAGAAGGGCGAGCCGCTGGTCTGACCTGCCGGAAACGCAGCGCACCACGCCGGGGCGGCGCGGTGCGGTGGACTATGAGGAGATCTATGTGGTCGCAATTGGGGCCGGCTTGCGGTTCACCGGGGCGGCAGAGAATCTCCCTTGACCGCTGACCCAAACATCCGCCGGTTCTTGCCCCTCCCCACTGATGGAGGAGGGTGTGGGAGATGACAATCGTCAGCGCACTGGGCTCCGTACCTTCGTCGGGACGGCATGGGCATCCTCCACCACATCGGACGCTATTTCTCGTTCCTCGCCGCGGCCCTGCGCCGGCCGCAGAAGGGCCGGGTGTTTGCCCAGGCCACGGCCGTGGAACTCGAGGCCATCGGCGTACAAAGCGTCGGCATCGTCGCTCTGCTCAGCCTGTTCATGGGGGCGGTCATCGCCATCCAGACGGCCCACCAAGTCAGCGGATGGATCCCCGCCTACACCATCGGCTTCACGGTGCGACAGACCATGATCCTCGAGTTCGCCCCGACCATCATCCCGGTCATCCTGTCGGGCAAGGTGGGGTCCAACATCGCCTCCCAGATCGGCACCATGCAGGTCACCGAGCAGATCGATGCGCTCGAGGTGATGGGGGTCCGGAGCATTTCCCACTTGGTCCTGCCCAAGCTGCTCGCCGCCCTGTTCATCTTCCCCTTTCTCGTCATCATCTCCATGGTGCTTGGCATCGGGGCCGGTGCGTTCATCTGCGATTTCGCTGACCTGAGCACCTATGCGGACTTCGAATACGGTCTCCAAGTGGATTTCCGGGCCTTCGACGTGGCCTATGCGCTCATCAAGACCTGCGTATTCGCCCTGATCATCACGAGTGTCAGCGCCTACCATGGGTACTACACGTCTGGCGGAGCGCGCGAGGTGGGCCGGTCGAGCACCAAGGCGGTCGTCTACAGCGTGGTCATCGTCATGGTGGCCAACCTTGTCATCACCCAACTCCTGCTGACATGATCCGGGTGCGCGGCGTCGAAAAGTCCTTCGGGGACAAGACGGTGCTTCACGGCATCGACGCGGAATTCCATGCGGGCCAGGTGAACTTCATCATCGGCCGGAGCGGTTCGGGCAAATCGGTGCTCACCAAGTGCATCGTGGGCCTGCTCGAGGTCGATGCGGGCCGCGTGCAATACGACGACGTGGTGTTCTCCGATCTCGACCGGAAGGAGCGGGAGGCGGTTCGTCGTCGCATCGGCATGCTCTTCCAGGGCGGCGCCCTGTTTGACAGCATGACGGTACTGGAAAACGTCGAATTTCCCTTGCGCATGTTCAGCGACATGACCGCGGAGGAGCGGCGCGAGCGGGCTATGGAGTGCTTGAAGCGCGTAGAGTTGGACGGGGCGGAGAACCGGTTTCCCGCCGAGGTGTCCGGCGGCATGCAGAAGCGCGTGGCCCTCGCCCGGGCCATCGTAGGGCGCCCACAGTACCTCTTCTGCGACGAACCCAACTCTGGGCTCGATCCGCAGACGGCCATTGTGATTGACAACTTGATCAAGGACCTGACGTCCGAGTACGGCACGACGACGGTGGTCATTTCCCATGACATGAACAGCGTGATCGAAATCGGGGACAACATCCACTTCCTCCACGAGGGCCGTGTGGCCTGGCAGGGAGACCGGAAGGGCATCTTGGACAGCGGGGTGGCTTCGCTGGACGAGTTCGTCTACGCGTCGGACCTCATGAAGGACATCCGCAACCGACTCCGCAACACATGAGCGGGCACGACGAGCACGTTCCTTATTCCCTGCCACGTCATGGCGAGGGGGAGATGCGCCGCCGCCTCGACGCGATGCACGCGCACATGGAGGCTCGACGCAGCATTCGGCATTTCAGCCCGGACCCCGTTCCGCTGGATGTGCTCGAGCGCGCCGTCCACATCGCGGGGACGGCACCCAGCGGCGCCCACAAGCAGCCGTGGTCCTTTTGCATCGTCACCGACCCCGCCCTGCGGCAGCGCATCCGCACGGCGGTGGAGGAGGAGGAATACCGGAGCTACCATGGCCGCATGTCCCGGAAATGGCTGGTCGATCTGGAGCCCCTCGGAACCGACCACATCAAGCCCTTTATCGAAGAGGCGCCGGCGCTGATCATCGTGTTCCGCAAAGTGTTTGACCGGGATGAAGTGACCGGGGAGAAAAACCCCAACTACTATGTCCAGGAGAGCTGCGGAATTGCCGTGGGCTTCCTGCTGGCTGCCCTCCACGAGGCGGGCCTGGCCGCCCTCACCCACACCCCGTCTCCGATGAACTTCTTGGCTGAGCTCCTCGAACGGCCTGAAAATGAGCGCACCTTCCTCAACATCCCAGTTGGTTGGCCCGCCGATGATGCCAGAGTGCCGAATCTTTCTCGGAAACCGTTAAACGAAATCCTGTTCCACTACCGACCAGATGCCCACGAGGACGGGGTGTAGTCAATTGATTAAAAGCACCTTAGCCCTACTCCACATCGGGGCCGTGAGCAAGTTTTCCAATGCGGTCCTCAGAGGGGAGGCCACTCGGAAAAAAAGGCGTTTTCTTTGCACCGCATTCGCAACTACACTCATCATGTCTGATATCCGCGAAAAAGTGACCGCCATCATCGTCGACAAGCTCGGCGTTGATGCATCTGAAGTGAACGACGCCGCTGGTTTCACCAACGACCTCGGGGCGGACTCTCTCGACACCGTCGAGCTGATTATGGAATTCGAAAAGGAATTCAACATCGCCATCCCGGACGACCAAGCTGAGAAGATCGGCACCGTCGGCCAAGCCATCGAGTACATCGAAAACGCGAAGTAAGCCCCGCATGGAGCTGAACCGTGTCGTCGTCACGGGAATGGGTTGTCTGACTCCGTTAGGCAATGACGTTCCCGCCTATTTCAACGCCCTGAAAAAGGGAGTCAGCGGAGCCGGTGCCATTACCCGCTTCGATGCGTCCAAGTTCAAGACTCAGTTCGCCTGTGAACTGAAGGGCTGGGACGCCGCCGAACATTTCGACCGCAAGGAGCAGCGAAAGCTCGATCCGTACGCCCAGTACGGCATCGTGGCGGCCCGCCAGGCCGTGGCACACTCCGGACTTGCTGAGGCGGAGCCCGACCCGGACCGGGTGGGAGTCATCTTCGGCAGCGGCATCGGAGGCATCCTGACCTTCCAGCAGGAGATCCAGAACTTCGTCGAGGGCGATGGGACGCCCCGCTTCAATCCGTTCTTCATTCCGAAGATGATCGGCGACATCGCTGCCGGTCACATCAGCATGGAGTTTGGGTTCCGGGGTCCCAACTACGCCTGCGTTTCTGCCTGTGCCAGTGCCACCAACGCCATCATCGACGCCTTCAATGCCATCCGGTACGGCAAGGCCGATGCCATGGTGACCGGAGGCGCCGAGGCGGCTGTGGTCGAGGCGGGCATTGGAGGATTCAGCGCCATGAAGGCACTGTCCACCCGCAATGAGGAGCCCGAAGTGGCTTCGCGTCCGTTCGATGTCCACCGCGATGGATTCGTCCTGGGTGAAGGAGCGGGTGCCCTGGTGCTGGAATCCTTGGAGCACGCCCAGGCCCGCGGGGCCCACATCATCTGCGAGGTGATGGGAGGCGGTGCCTCGGCCGACGCCCACCACCTGACGGCTCCCCACCCGGAAGGATTGGGCGCTCGCAATGTGATGCGGGCCGCGTTGGACGACGCCGGCATGTCTGCAGACGAGCTCGACTATGTGAACGTCCACGGCACGTCCACCCCGCTGGGGGACATCGCCGAGGTCAAGGCGATTGAAGAGGTATTCGGGGACCATGCCACGGCGTTGAGCATCTCCAGCACGAAGTCGATGACCGGTCACCTGCTCGGTGCGGCGGGTGCCATCGAGACGCTGGCGTGCATCATGGCCGTGACGGAGGATGTCATCCCTCCCACAATCAATTCCACTGATCCGGACCCGGCGCTGAACCAGGCCCTCGACTACACCTTCAACGTGAAGAAGGAGCGCCCAGTTCGCGCCGCGCTGTCGAACACCTTCGGGTTTGGCGGACACAACGCCTCGGTCATCGTCCGCAAATTCGGATGATCTTTCTGGGCAAGACCTCCCGGGAAGCCCGCATCAAACGCTTCATTCGCCGTCACTTCGGCGTCCGCGTCCATTCCCTCGCCCCCTACGAGGAGGCCCTCCGGCACTCCAGTTCCGTGGCATGCCAGAGGAATGAACTGCCGAGCAACGAACGCCTCGAGTTCCTCGGGGATGCTGTGCTCGATATGATTGTCGTCGACATGTTGTTCCGCAAGTTTCCGAGTGGGGACGAGGGGGAGATGACCCGCATGAAGTCGCGGCTGGTGAGCCGGGAATCGCTGAATCTGCTCGGACAGGAGATTGGGGTCGAGCACTTGTTGGATGCCCAGACGGGACGGGGAGCCGTCCACGCTTCGCTGCGCGGAAATGCCATGGAAGCCCTTGTGGGGGCCGTGTACCTCGACAAAGGGTTCACCAAGACCCAGAAAGGCGTCCTGAAGTTGTTGAAGCGGTTTGACCTCGACCAGCGGATCCAGGCGCGGGTTGATTTCAAGAGCAAGCTTCACGAGTGGGGCCAGAAACGCAAGCGGCGCGTGGAGTTCAAGGTCATTCGGGAGTTCAAGCGGGAGGGCGAAAACCGCTACCAGATGCAGGTCAAGGTCGGAGGGAAGGTGATGGGAACCGCCGACGGCCCCTCTAAGAAAACGGCTGAGCAGGCCGCGGCCCGCGAGGCCTGCCGTCATATCTTCGGCGACGAATGAGGGTGACGCAAATGCCCTAATCGCGCACCATGGCTACGACCCTTCGACTCGATATCGAGGAAGAGGACCTGCCCTTCGATTTTCTCGGGGTGAGTTGCGCCGATGCCGGTCATCGTTTCTGCTGGAACCTCAATCAAAAGCTGGGCACTGAACTCGCCTTCCACATCGAGCTTGAAGTGACCCACAAGAAGCGGCCGCCCACCCGACACTGTGTCTGGCGGCATGAGGATGAATTCGGAGGCTGGTCTTTCGATGTCGTCTGGAACCGGTCGCCGGAAGGGGCAATGATCCCCACCCTCGTCCACTTCGACTACCTGCTGCGCATCGAATCCATGATCGGTGAACAGGCGGAGCGGTTGATGGACTCCTTGCGCTCCATGCGCCGCGTCGCTGCCTGCTTCCCCGTGGAGGCATCCAGCGTCGAGGGTCATGCGGTGCTGCATTATGAATGAATCAAACGCACGCGAGATGTCTCAGAAATTCACCAAAATCGTGGCCACCGTGGGCCCAGCCAGCACGTCGTCCGAGGTTCTAGAGGGTCTGATCCGGGAAGGGGTCAACGTCATCCGCCTCAACTTCTCCCACGGGGAGCACGCCATCCACGCGGCCACGGTGGAGAAGGTCAAGGCCATCGACGCCCAACTGGGGACGCACACGGCACTGCTGGCCGACATGCAGGGCCCGAAGTTGCGCGTGGGCATGATGGAGGACGGCGCCGAACTCGTGAATGGCGCCCAGTTGACCATCAAGGTGGGCGAGGGCACCGGCAATGCCGAGGTGGCCTGGACCCGCTATGAGAAGTTCGCGGCCGACGTCAAGGCCGGGGAGCCCGTGCTGTTGGACGATGGCAAATTGCGCCTGCGCGTGGACGAGACGAACGGCGTCGACACGGTGGTGTGCACGGTCGAACACGGCGGCATTCTTCATTCCCGGAAGGGCTTGAACTTGCCGTCTACGGCCATCAGTTTGCCGAGCCTGACGGAGAAGGACCAGGAGGACCTGGCGTTCGCCTTGAGCATCGGCGTGGACTGGATCGGACTGAGCTTCGTCCGTTCGTCGGCGGATGTCATCGACCTGCGGGAGCGCATCCAGCAGGCGGGCAGCCATGCCAGAATTGTGGCCAAGGTGGAGAAGCCTGAGGCGGTGGACGACCTCGAGGGCATCGTGAAGGCCGCCGATTCGGTGATGATCGCCCGGGGCGACCTGGGTGTGGAGGTCCCCATGGAGCAGGTTCCCATGATCCAGAAGCGGACCATCGAGCTGTGTCAGCGCGCGGGCAAGCCCGTCATCGTGGCCACCCAGATGATGGAGTCGATGGTGGACAACATTGCGCCGACGCGGGCCGAGGTCACCGATGTGGCCAACGCCGTATTCGATGGGGCGGACGCCGTCATGCTGAGCGGAGAAACCTCCGTGGGCAAGCACCCCATCGAGGTCATCAAGGCCATGCGTGCCATCGTCACCGAAATCGAGAAGGAGCCGCGCATCTACTATACCCACCGCGAGCAGCGGCATGTCCGACCTGAGCGGTTGGTGACAGACGCCATCTGTTACAATGCCTGTGAGCTGGCCCAGCGAATCGGTGCGCAGGCCATCGTGACCATGACCTTCAGTGGGTACACCGCCTACAAGGTGGCCAGCCAGCGCCCCAATGCTCCGATTCACGTGTTCACGGGCAACCGAAACATCCTCGGTCAGCTCGCGCTGTGCTGGGGTGTGGTCGCCCACCACTACGACAAGATGATTTCCACGGACCACACCATTTCCGACGTCAAGACCATCCTCCAGCGCGAGGGGGCCGTCGGGGACGGGGACCGCATCATCCACGTGGCCAGCATGCCCATTGCCGAGGCGGGGATGTCCAACATGCTCAAGGTCAGCGAAATCTGATCCTTCCAAGCGGCAAGGGTCCGGGTTATCTTCGCGCGACCGGAGGCGGGCCCATTCCCCGCGTTCCGCCACCCAGCCATGACCCGACGTTTCCCTGAACGAGGCCCCCTCAATTTGCCCGCGATCGCCGAAGAGGTGATGCAGCAGTGGGAGGAGGGCGATGTGTTCCAGCGCAGTGTGGACTCCCGGCCGGAAGGCCAGCGATTCGTGTTTTTCGAGGGGCCTCCCTCGGCCAATGGCAAGCCCGGCATCCACCACGTCATGGCACGGGCCCTCAAGGACCTGTTTTGCCGGTATCGCACCCTCAAGGGCGAGCGGGTGGAGCGCAAAGCCGGATGGGACACCCATGGACTGCCCGTGGAGCTCGGCGTTGAGAAGGCGCTCGGCATCACCAAAGAGGACATCGGACGCTCCATTTCCGTGGAGGAGTACAACACGGCTTGCCGTGAGTCCGTCATGCGGTACACCGCTGAGTGGAACGACCTGACCCGCCGCATGGGGTACTGGGTCGACATGGAGCGACCATACGTCACGTACGAGCCGAAATACATGGAGTCCGTCTGGTGGTTGCTCTCCCAGATGCACGCCAAGGGCCTGCTCTACAAGGGCTACACCATCCAGCCCTACAGCCCGAAGGCCGGCACGGGACTCAGCAGCCACGAGCTCAACCAGCCTGGCGCTTACCGCGACGTGACCGACACCACCGTGGTGGCCCAGTTCCGGCTCCTGCCGGACAGCGCGGACCGGGTGCGCGCCATGGCCGGCGGCGGGGCGGGCCCATTGCCAGTGGACTTGCTGGCCTGGACCACCACGCCGTGGACGCTGCCGTCCAACACCGCCCTGACCATCGGCGAAAACATCGAGTACCACATCGTCAAGACCGCCAACCGGTACACTGGCGAGGCGGGTGTTGTGGTGCTCGCCGCCGCCTTGCACGGCAAGCATTTCGGGGACAAGAAAGCCCCGGAATCGGAGGTGCTCGCCACGGTGACGGGCGCCGACTTGGTGGGCCTGCGGTACGAGCAGCTGATCGATTGGGCCCAGCCGATGGAGGCGCCGGAAGAGGCGTTCCGGGTGATTCCGGGCGACTTCGTCACCACGGAGGACGGCACCGGAATCGTGCACACCGCCCCGACCTTCGGTGCTGACGATGCCCGGGTCGCTCAGGCCGCTGGAGTGCCCCCCCTGCTGGTCGACGATGGCATGGGCAACGGCGTTCCGCTCGTCGATCTGCAGGGTCGCCTTCGTCCGGAATGCGGGCCGCTGGCCGGTCGCTATGTCAAGCAGGAGTACCACGACGGCGATGCGCCGGAGAAGTCAGTGGACGTCGAGATCGCCATTGATCTGAAGACCCGCGGACGTGCCTTCCTCGTCGAGAAGTACAAGCACAGCTACCCGCACTGCTGGCGGACGGACCGCCCAGTGCTCTATTACCCGCTGGACAGCTGGTTCATCCGCGCCACCGCGGCCAAGGACCGCATGCGGGAGCTCAACGACACGATCCAATGGAAGCCGGCGGCCACCGGGACAGGGCGCTTTGGCAAGTGGCTGGAGAACCTCAACGACTGGAACCTCAGCCGCTCGCGGTACTGGGGCATTCCGATTCCCATCTGGCGGACCGAGGACGGTGCCGAGGAGCGCTGCATCGGCTCCGCGGAGGAACTGTACACGGCCTGCACCGAGGCGGTGGAAGCCGGCCTGATGGACGCGCACCCCTTCCCGGATTTCGTGCCGGGGGACATGTCCGAAGAGAACTACGCCCGCATCGACCTTCACAAGCACGTGGTGGATGGCATTGTATTGAAAGCGGCCGATGGCCGCCCGATGCACCGTGAGGCCGACCTGATTGACGTCTGGTTCGATTCCGGCAGCATGCCCTATGCCCAATGGCATTATCCCTTCGAGAACCGCGACCGCGTCGAGGGGCCCGATGGCGGGCTGGCCTTCCCGGCGGATTTCATTGCCGAAGGTGTCGACCAGACCCGCGGATGGTTCTACACCCTCCATGCCATCGCCACGATGGTGTTCGACCAGGTGGCCTATAAGACGGTGGTCTCCAATGGCCTCGTCCTCGACAAAAACGGCCAGAAGATGTCCAAGCGCCTGGGCAATGCGGTCGATCCGTTCGAGACCTTGGCCCATTACGGCCCTGACGCTACGCGCTGGTACATGCTGACCAACGCGCAGCCGTGGGACAACTTGCGTTTCGACACCGAGGGCATCGGTGAGGTGCAGCGGAAGTTCTTCGGCACGTTGCACAACACCTACGCCTTCTTCGCCCTATACGCCGGCATCGATGGATGGACTCCGGAGTCCGAGGCCCCCGCCGTCGCGGACCGTCCGGAACTCGATCGGTGGATCCTGAGCCGGCTCCACACCTGCATCGCCGGAGTCGAAGAGGCCTTGGACAGCTTCGAACCCACGAGGGCCGGCCGCCTGGTGCAGTCCTTCGTGGTGGACGACCTGAGCAACTGGTACGTCCGGTTGGGTCGCCGGCGGTTCTGGAAGAGCGATTCAGACGCCGACAAGGCTGCGGCCTACGCCACATTGCACGAGTGCCTGCGCACCGTGTCGCTGCTCGCTTCGCCGATCGCCCCCTTCTTCATGGACCGCCTCTGGCAGGACCTGGGAGGTGCGGATTCCGTGCACCTCGCCGACTGGCCGGCCATGCAGGACGGGTTGCGGGACGCTGAGCTGGAGGCCCGGATGGACCTGGCCCAACGCTTGAGTTCGCTCACCCTCAGCCTGCGGAAGCGGGAGAAGATTCGCGTCCGCCAACCGCTAGGCCGCATCCTCGTTCCCGTGATGGATGCCGCATTCGGAGCGCGGCTGGAAGCCGTGGCTGAACTCGTCCAGGGGGAGGTGAACGTCAAGGCTGTGGAGCCCCTCGCCGAGGACAGCGACATCCTGACCAAGCGCCTGAAGGCCGACTTCAAGAAGCTCGGCCCCCGTTATGGCAAGCGCATGAAGGCGGTGGCCGCCGCCATCGGACAGCTCGATCAGGACGCCATCCGCGAGTTGGAACGCCAAGGCAAGCTGGACCTCGAGCTCGAGGACGGTCCCGTGGAACTGCTGCTCGACGACGTCGAGGTGCAGACGGAGGACATTCCGGGCTGGCTCGTGGCCGGCGAGGGAGGCGTGACCGTCGCACTCGACATCGAGATCACTCCTGAACTGCGGTCCGAGGGCCTCGCCCGTGAGCTCGTCAACCGCATCCAACAGCAGCGGAAGGACGCCGGATTGGAGGTGACCGACCGCATTGCACTGACCCTCGAGGGGCCGCAGGAATTGCAGGATTCCGTGGCTTCCAATTTGGACTATATTCGGGCCGAGACCCTCGCAGAGAGAGTGGAATGGGGCCCAGTGGGGCCGGAGGCGAAGGAAGAGGAATTGGAACCCGAATTGACTGTGGCGATGTCCATGGTCGCCATTCAATGAACCATGGCGGATACGCGTTACTCCGACTCAGACCTGAAGGAATTCGAAGAGCTGATCCACAGCAAGCTGGAACAGGCCCGCTCGGATTTCGACCAATTGCAACGTTCCCTGTCCTATGAGGACGACAACCGGACCGAGGACACGGCCCCGACCTTCAAGATGATGGAGGACGGCAGTGACACGATGAGCCGGGAGGAGACGGCCCAGCTCGCGGCCCGGCAACGGAAGTTCATCATGAACCTTGAGAATGCCTTGCTTCGCATCAAGAACAAGACCTTCGGGGTCTGCCGCGTGACGGGCAAGCTCATCGCCAAGGAACGCCTGCGTCTCGTGCCGCACGCCACGATGTCCATCGAGGCGAAGAACCAGCAGGACCAGCGGCGTTGAGTTCCGACACCCGGCCTGCTTATGCGGCGTGGATCGTGGCCGCCGTGTTGGTCGTGGACCAGGCGGTCAAGGTGGGCATCAAGCTCTCCTTTGCGCTCGCTGAGAAGGCGACTTGGATTCCGGGCGTTTTTGACATCCAGTTCATCGAAAACGACGGCATGGCGTTTGGTTGGGCGCTGCCCGGCGCGACCGGCAAGTACGTGCTGACAGCCTTCCGCATCGTGGCGGTCGTGTTCCTATCGATTCAACTGGCCCGCATGGGGCGGACGGGGTCGCCGCGCGGATTCCGCCGTGCTTTGGCCCTCATCCTCGCCGGTGCGGCCGGCAACATTCTGGACAGCGTGTTTTACGGCAAGCTGTTCACGCGGAGCTCGTTCGCGCAGCCTGGGACGTGGTCCTGGCAGGGAGACTGGGGTGCCTATGCGCCTTGGTTTCGGGGCAATGTGGTCGACATGTTGCACATCACGGTGACGTGGCCTTCCTGGTGGCCGGTGGAGTCATGGGTCGGCTACGAAGTCTTCCCCCCCATCTTCAACATCGCCGACGTGGCCATCACTTGTGGGGTGGCTTGGATCATCCTCAAGCAGAAGAGCTGGCTCTCGCCGGCGCCTCCACCCAGTCCCCGTGTGAGCGGATGAGCTCGATGAGGGCGTCGACCGCCTCGTCCTCGGGAATGTTGCGCTGAACCACCTCCTTTTCCTTGTAGAGGGTAATCTTGCCTGGGCCGGTTCCGACATAGCCGTAGTCGGCGTCGGCCATCTCGCCCGGGCCGTTCACGATGCACCCCATGATGCCGATTTTGATGCCCTTGAGGTGGTCGGTGACGGCGCGAATCTTGGCGGTCGTCTCCTGAAGGTCGAACAGGGTGCGTCCGCAAGAGGGACAGCTGATGTACTCGGTTCTGCTGATGCGCGTCCGGGTCGCTTGCAGAATGCCAAAGGCCGTCCGGTTCAAGGCCTTTAGCCCCCCGTCCAATCCCACATCACCCGCAATCCAGACGCCATCTCCGAAGCCATCGAGGAGCAGGCCGCCCAGATCAGCCGCCGACTTGAGTTGCAAGGCGTCGGCCGAGAAGCCGCGCAAGTCTTGTCGCACGATGACCGGCAGGATGCACCCGGCGTTGGCCAGGCGGAAAAAAGCGGCGCGCAACGAGCGCAGGGCATTGGGGCGGGTCGTGGACAGCAAGAGCACCACCGGGGCTCCTTCCATTCGGGAAAGTTCATCGACGCGGTCCACAGTCAAATCGTCGGCGTCGAGCGCGAGCAGATTGAGCTGCGGGTCGAGATGACCACCTCGCTGGGCCTGGGTGAAATCGGCAGACGTCCAGAGTGGGTGGTGCCGCTCGAGGCGGCCTCCGTGTTGCATCCAGGTGTCTGAGTCCTGGATGGCCGAGAGCCATCCGGGAAGGGCGAAGCGACAGGTGCGGTCTCCGATGAAGATGAGATCGCAGGCGGCATCGTCTGCGGCCCATTTGTCCAGGTCCGTCTGGTAGCGGTGACCGAGTCCGAAGAGGCCGGCCGGGGTCAAGGGTCGATCGGTCAGGTCGTGGCAGACGACCGGCACTTGGCTCCCTCCGATGGCCCCCACCGCCATGGTGTCTCGGCGTGTGTAGCCATACCGGTTGTGTCCGTCGGGTGTGGGGGTGGAGTCGGCCATCGGGTCGGCGCCGTTTCGCCCCTTTTCGGCCAGTTCCACCAGCAGTCGGGCCACGGGAATTTCCGCTTCCGGCGGTTCGGTCAGAGAGACCCGGACGGTGTCGCCCAGGCCTTCGGCGAGCAGGGCACCAATTCCGACAGCGCTCTTGATGCGGCCGTCCTCTCCTTCGCCGGCTTCGGTGACCCCCAGATGGAGCGGGTAAGCCATGCCCTGGTCGCGCATTCGGTCGGCGAGGAGGCGGTAGGCCTGCACCATGACCTGAGGGTTGCTGGCCTTCATGGACAGCACGATGTCGTGGTAATCCTCATCCCGGCAGATGTGCAGGAATTCCATGGCGCTTTCGACCATCCCCAGCGGGGTATCCCCGTAGTGGCTCAGGATGCGGTCAGACAGGGAACCATGGTTGGTGCCGATGCGCATGGCCCGGCCCAGTGACTTGCATTTGCGGACGAGCGGGGTGAAGCGGTCGCGGATGCGGGCCAGTTCATCGGCATAGGCCGCCTCAGTGTAGTCGTGGGTCTCGAATTTTTTCTTGTCCGCGTAGTTGCCGGGGTTGACCCGGATCTTCTCCACGTGGTCCGCCGCGATTTCGGCCGCGTTGGGGGTGAAGTGGATGTCGGCGACGAGCGGAACGCCCGCATGGCCCTTCTCGTCGAGCCGGGCGCGGATCTCCCCCAGGGCTTCCGCCTCCCGTTTGCTGGGGGCTGTGATGCGCACAATCTGGCAACCCGCTTCGATCATGCGCAAGGATTCGGCGACGGTGGCGTCCACGTCGAGGGTGTCCGCCGTGGTCATCGATTGGAGGACGATGGGCGTGTCTCCACCCACGGTGACTCCGCCGATTCGGACGGGCCGAGTGGGCATCCTGCGGGCGTCTCGGTGGGTCGTATCCTCAGTCATGGGGTGGACAACAGGAGGTTCAGGGTGGATTCAGACGGGAATGGAATGCGTCTCCGTTTCACTTTGAAAGGTAACATCCCCGGCGGCGCCCTGTTCGTTGGTTCCCGTCTGTTGTGAGTTTGTGGCTGCGGGTTGAACCGCCCCGGGCCGGACGGGTTCCCTCCTTAGCTTCGACTCCTTTCATGCTCGGCCTCCAATTCCACGAACTCCGTCCCGACCGGGACCAGCGCTCGGCCTTCGAACGCCTGCTTGAGGTGTTCACGGAGGTCATCACCCACACCAGTGGGGATGTGGACGAGGCGCTGGATTGGATGAAGGCGTTGGATGACCAATACGGACTCACCGAACCGGACTACACCCTTGACGATTTCATCGAGGAGCTCAAGGCCAAGGGGTACCTGAGGGAGGCCACCGATTCTGGCAAGGGAAGCATTCAGCTCGGCTCGCGGGGCGAGCAGCACATGCGACGACGTGCCCTCGACCAGATTTTCGGCAACCTCAGGAAAGGCGCGCAGGGCCGCCACCGGACCAAGGAGCGCGGTCAGGGCGACGAACCCAACGAGGACCGCCGGCCTTACCGCTTCGGCGACAAGTTGGACCAGGTCGATTTCGGGGCCTCGTTGCGCAACGCCCAGATCCACCATGGACCTGGGGCCCGAAGTGGCCGGGGCGGATTTTGCATGACCGAGGATGACCTCGTCGTCGAGGACCGGGAGCACAGGAGCACCACGTCGACCGTGCTGATGATTGACATCAGCCACAGCATGATCCTGTACGGCGAAGACCGGATCACTCCAGCCAAGAAGGTCGCGATGGCCTTGGCCGAGCTGGTCATGGTCAAGTACCCCAAGGACACCCTCGACATCGTGGTCTTCGGAGACGATGCGTGGGAGATTTCCATTGCCGATTTGCCGTACCTGCAGGTGGGGCCCTTCCACACCAACACCGTCGCCGGCCTCGAGCGGGCCATGGACATCCTGCGCCGGAGGAAGACCCCGAACCGCCAGATTTTCATGATCACCGACGGCAAACCGAGCTGTCTCAAGGAGCCCGACGGCTACTACAAGAACAGTTGGGGCCTTGACCCCTACATCACCGGGAAATGCCACAATCTGGCTCGTCAGTGCCGGAAGCTGGGCATTCCCATCACCACCTTCATGATCGCCACGGACCCCGCCCTGCAGGAGTTCGTCTCGGACTTCACCGAGGCCAACAACGGCCGGGCCTTCTTCACGGGCCTCAAGGGCCTGGGCGACACCATTTTCGCCGACTTCGAACGCAACCGCCGCGGCCGTGCCCGCTGACGCCACCATGTCCCAAAACGCTCCTGACATCCAGACCCTCGGTGCCCTGCGCGCCTCCGGCTACATCCCGCGGTCCATTTCCGCGGAAATCCGGGCCAACCTCATCGACCGCCTCCAGTCCGGCGCCCCGCTGTTCGAGGGCATCGTTGGCTACGACGACACCGTCTTGCCCGATGTGCAGCGCGCCCTGCTCGCAGGCCACAGCATGAATCTGCTGGGCTTGCGGGGTCAAGCCAAGACGCGCATTGCCCGGGGCCTGACGGACCTGCTCGACGAGTGGGTGCCCATCCTTCCGGTTGCGCCGCTACCCGAAGACCCCTTGGCTCCCATCACTGAACAGGGGCGGGCCCTCGTCGACGCCGGCGGGGACGACACCCCCATCGGATGGATGCACCGGAGCGAGCGCTACGTGGAAAAATTGGCCACACCGGACGTGAGCGTGGCCGACCTCATCGGAGACATCGACCCCATCAAGGCGGCCAACGAGGGCCTCGATTACAGTGACCCGAAGGCCTTGCATTACGGGCTCATCCCGCGCAGCCACCGCTGCATTTTCGCCATCAATGAGCTGCCGGACCTGCAGCCCCGCATCCAGGTCGCCCTGTTCAACATCCTCCAGGAGGGCGACATCCAAATCCGCGGATTCCAGATGCGGCTCGACCTGGACATCCAGTTCGTCTTCACGGCCAACCCGGAGGACTACACGAACCGGGGCGCCATCATCACCCCGCTCAAGGACCGCATCCAGAGCCAAATCCTGACGCACTACCCCGCTTCGTTGGAGGACGCGATGTCCATCACGAATCAGGAGGCGACCTGGCAGCCGGGCCAGTCCGAGCGGGTGAGCGTGCCGAATGTGGTGCGCCGGGTGTTGGAGCGGATCGCTTTCGAGGCCCGGGAGAGCGAGTACATCGACGAGAAGAGTGGCGTGTCCGCCCGCTTGCCGATCAGTGCGCTGGAGCACCTGGTCGCGGCCGGGGAATTGCGCGCCCTCCGCAATGGGGCCGAGCGCACAACCGTGCGTGTGACGGACCTGCTGTCCGTGGTGCCGGCGGTCAACGGCAAGGTGGAGCTGGTCTACGAAGGCGAGCAGGAGGGGGCTGCGGGCGTGGCGCTCGCCCTCGTCAGCAAGGCCATCCGTCGGGAGTTTCCGACCATCTTCCCCGACCTTGAATCCGTCAAGCGGGGCAAGGTGGAGGACCCCTACCAATCCATTGTGGCGTGGTTCAATCGACACGATGTGACGGTCTTGCGGGACCAGAGTGATGCCGAATACGCCGCCGCCCTCGAGTCTGTGGAAGGCCTGCGCGAGGTGGTGGGCAAATACTGTCCTGGAATCGAAGGAGAGGAGGCCTTGGCCAACATGGAGTTCGTGCTTCATGGGTTGGCCGCCTACAATGAGATCGGCCAGTCTGTCGTCGGCAGCGATGTCACCTTCGGGGACCTGATTGGCAACTTGTTCGAACCCGACGAGGACGAGGATTGAGCGGCGAGGGGGGACACATCGAGCTGGCCATTGCCCTGAGCACCACCCGGCACAAGGACGGGGTGGCCATCCTCAAGGTTTTCACCCGGGAGCACGGCATCATTGGGTGCCTGGTTCGGGAGGGCACCAAGGGCGCCCGGCGGGCCAAACACCTCCACGCCCCGTTGTCCATGCTTCATCTCTTGGGCCTGCGCACTCTGAAAGGGGATCTTCACCGGTTCGACCGGGCGGACCGGCCACTGCCCCAGCAGCGCACCTTGCTTGAGGTTCCGCGCTCGGCGGTGGCGATGTTTCTCGCGGAGGTGGTCCTGCGCACAGTGGAATCCGATGCCCCGCACCCTGGCCTGTTCGATGCGCTGTGGCGGACGGCGGAGGCCTTGGAGACCGAGGACTCCTTTACCCGGCTCCACTTGGCCTTCCTCGTGGAAGCGGTTCACGTTCAAGGCCTTCAGCCCGATGCCCCGGTGGTGGCTCCGCCTGGCATGGGCCGGTTCAATCTGGCCAGCGCCGAGTGGGAATCCGGTCCGCCGATCGGGGACGATTTCCTTTCGCCATCGGATGCCACCGCGTTTCTTCGCATTCAAGGCACGGAAATTGCTACGGTGCGGTCCCAATCGATCCCGTCCGATGTTCGAAACCGGCTCGTGCTCCATCATGTGCACTACCTCCAACTCCACCTGTCCTCGCCCAAGGCGCTCCGTTCGTGGGACGTCTTGCGGACCGTGCTGGCGGAATGAAGCTTGGGGAAAGATCCTGCTGCCAGCCGTCCTCCTGATTGCCGGTCTGGCCGGCCCACTCGGATTGGGGGCGCAGGTCATTGAGGTGCAGGACGAGGAGGGCAATCCCGTCCCTGCGGCTGTCATCCTCAACAATGTGGGCACCGCGCGCGTGACCGACTTGGAGGGGCGTCTTCAGCTCGACAGCGTGATCCGGCAGGGCGACACCTTGGAGATCCGCAGCCTTGGGTTCGGGTCTCGGGCGGTGGCGATGCCGGCCCGGTCGGCGGATTTGGCGGTCCAGTTGGCCCCGGAGTCCATCAATCTCTCCGAAGTCATTGTGGCCTCGGTCGAGCCGGCCCGGCAAACCATGGGGGCGGAGACCGTCAGCCGGATCTCGGCCATGTCCATCGCCCGGGAGGTCCCCTCCAATGCCGCCACGCTGCTCTGGGAATCGGGGCAGGTGCTGGTCCAACAGAGCCAGCAGGGAGGGGGATCGCCCATCTTGCGCGGCTTCGAAGCCAACCGCATCTTGCTCGTGGTCGATGGCATTCGGCTCAACAACGCCATCTACCGGAGCGGGCATCTTCAGAACGCCTTGACCGTGGACCCCTTCGCCGTGTCCGGCGTTGAGGTGCGGCACGGGGCGGGGTCGGTCCAATTTGGGAGTGATGCCCTCGGCGGGGTCATTCATTACCGGACGCGCAATCCGGCTTGGCGGGTCGGAGCCAGGGGCCGTGCCCAATGGGGGTTCAGTTCTGCAGCTCGGAGCCCGCTGTTCCATGCGGATGCTGAGGCCGGAGGCCGGGCCTTTCACTCCTTCACCAGCATGACGCACAGGCGATATGGAGACTTGCGCATGGGCCGATGGAGGCCCCACGGATACGCGGATTGGGGCCGGGTGCCCTGGTCGGTCCGCACGGAAGTAGACGGTCAGGCCATCGTCGATGTGGCCGACAGCAATGGGATCGCCCACCTGCAGCCGGGCTCGGGATACCACCAGACGGACGTGGTCCAGAAATTCCGGTTCGGCGGCATGGAGCGGCACGTGATCCTCAACCTGCAGCACAGCACGAGCTCCGAGGTTCCGCGGTTCGACCGCCTCAATGATGTGACGGCCGATGGGGCTCCCAAATGGGCCCAATGGGCGTACGGCCCCCAGCGCCGGTCCTTGGCGGCCTTGCATTTCCATTCCCGGATCCGTGGGCTGGGCAGGGTGACGCTGACTCCGTATTGGCAGCAAGTGGAGGAGACGCGACTCAAAGCCCGGTTCGGAGAGCAGGACCGGGAAGTCCAGGAAGAACACGTGGATGTGTTCGGTGTCCAGGTGGACCTCGATCATCGCCTTGGCCCTTGGGACATTACCTATGGCGCCCATTGGGACCACCAACGCGTGCGCTCTGCGGCATGGACGGAGCGTCGCGTGGATGGCCAACGGTTGGACACCGCGACGCTCACCCGGTACCCGAACGGCGGCGCGGAAATGGGGTCCGTTTCGGCCTATGGCGGACTCTCTCGCCGCTGGAATTCCTGGAAACTGCATACGGCGGCCCGGTACACGCGAGGGTGGTTGGATGCCCGGTTCGAGCCGCAGGACGGACTGCCCATTCCCGTCACCGGGGTCGGGTTCAGCTCCTTCAGCAATGTGGGGTACCAACGGGGCGCCCTCACGGGCAGCACCACACTCCGTTGGACCGGTCACCATCAATGGGGCGGCCACACCGTCTTGAGTTCCGCCTTCCGGAACCCCAACGTGGACGACGTGGGCAAGGTGAGGGCCAAGGATGGATTCGTGATCATCCCCGCCGACAGCCTGCTTCCCGAACGGCTGTATAGTGCGGAAGTTGGGGGGTACTGGAGGACGCGGGATCACAAGTTGACCCTGCAGGGGAGCGGGTTCAGCACCCTGCTCCTCGATGCCATCCAGGCGGTGGACACGGCGTTCATCGCGTCGGATGGCACGATAATCGGAACGCTGGTCGCGGAAGGGGACACCAACCAGGTTCAGGTCAATGCCAATGTCGGCCGGGGCTTGATCCGCGGCATGCACTGGCATGCCCATTACCGCGCCGCTGACGGATGGAGGTGGCGAGCGACCCTCAACCTGACCCGAGGCCGGAATTCAGAGGGCCAGCCCCTTTCCCACATTCCCCCGGCCTTCGGTTTGGTGGCGGCGAGTCGAAGCGGGGAGTGGTTGACGTTCGATGCACACCTCCGCTGGAGCGGGTGGAAGCGGGTCGAGGACTACGGACCGGGGGCGACGGACAACTTGGCCGAGGCGACGCCGGAAGGCACCCCGGCGTGGTGGACGTTGGGCTTCGATGTGGATCTGCGGCTCACCGAACGCACCACGTTCAGTTGCGGCATCCACAACTTGCTCGACCGGCACTACAAGGTGTTCGCCTCGGGCATCAGCGCCCCAGGACGGGATATGAGGGTGGGATTGCGGTGGAGGCCGGCCGCTTGAGGCCCGCTATCTTCGGACCATGGCAGAGGTGCTCACGGAGGCAATCGGACAGGAGGCATTGGCCGCCAGGCTCGCGCACCATGCCGATGCCGGATCCCTCGCCCACGCCATCCTGCTGACCGGTGCGCCCGGGCGCGGTGGATTGGCCCTCGCTTTGAACTTGGCACGGCGGCTCCATTGTCAGGCCACAACCGGTCAGGCGAAACCATGCGGGACCTGCCCTTCCTGCCAGCAGCATGACCAGCTGCAGCATCCGGATCTGCATTTCACGTTTCCTGTCGCCAAACCGCCGGGCAAGGACAAGGCGCTGAGCAGCGACCAGGTCGACGTGTGGCGTGGATTGCTTCGGGAGTCGGGTCCTCATTTCGACATGCAGGACCTCCGCGAGCGGATGGCGCTGGGCAACAAACAGCCGTTCATCTCCGTCCACGAAGCTGCGGACATCCTCCGTCGGCTGTCCTTGACAGCGCACGCCGGCGGTTGGAAGGTCCAGATCATATGGGGCGCCCACCTCATGCGGGTCGACACGGCCAACAAATTGCTCAAGCTGCTGGAGGAACCGCCGAAGAAAACCCTCTTCGTCTTGCTGGCGGACAGCACAGAAGCCCTGCTTGCTACCATCCTGTCGCGCACGCAAATCATCCCCATTCCCCCCATCGATTCGGGGTCGATTGCCGAGCAGCTGGCGGCGGAAGGGGCTGAGCCCGACACTGTCCGAGATGCCGTGGCGTTGTGCGAAGGGGATCTCGCCCAAGCGCGACGGCTCGTCCGAAGCGATGCCGCCGAGGAGTTCGAGATGTTCGTCGAGTGGATGCGGACCTGCTTCGCCCGGGATGGGCGCAAGGCCGCCGGCATGGCGGACCGGTTCCACGACCTTGGCCGCGAGCCCCAGAAGGCCTTCCTCGCCTATGCCCTCCACATGGTCCGCCAGTGCATCGTGGGCAATTACGGGGCGGATGACGCCGTCCGCTTGCGCGCGGCGGAGCGGGCCTTTGCCGAGAAGTTTGCCCCCTACATCCACCACGCCAACGTCGTCGACATGCAGGCCGGTTTGGAGCGCGCGGCGCGCGAAGTGGCCGGCAACGTTTACGGCCGAACGGTCTTCCTGGATTTGAGCATGGCGATGATGGAACTTCTTCATCGTCCGAAGTAGGTCCGGACCGGCCCCGTCCTATCTTGGGAAAGCCCTCCGGTGTGTTTCGGAGGGGAACCGCGAGCAAAGGGAAGATGGGCTGTGCATCATGCAGAAAAGGCGAGGACGGCAAGCCGTTGGGCTGTCGGTCCAATGGCAATTGCGGCAACTGCGGTTGTGATGTGATGACCGTCTTCGACTGGCTCGAAGGGGTGCCCATTCCAGAAGGCCAGCGGCCATTCGACATCGTGGAAATCCGGTTCAAGCGAAACCGCAAAGGCTATTTCCGCATCGGTCAGGGCCGGCGGGTCCAGACCGGGGATGTGGCGGTGGTGGATGCCAATCCCGGCGAGGACATGGGCATCGTCTCGCTCACAGGCGAGCTCGTTCGGGCCCAGATGAAATCGAAGGGCGTCAAGGACACCCACGAAATCAAACGGGTCGTGCGCAAGGCGACCATGGAGGACATCACGACCTGGCAGGGCGCGCGCAACCGGGAGGACGATACGCTCTCCGAGGCGCGGAAAATCGTGGCCGAGCACCGGCTCGAGATGAAGCTCGGGGATGTGGAGTTCCAAGGCGACGGAAGCAAATGCACGTTCTACTACACCGCGGAGCAGCGTGTGGACTTCCGCGAACTGGTCCGGTCCCTGGCGGCGGCCTTCAAGGTCCGCATCGAGATGCGCCAGATTGGTGCACGGCAGGAGTCGGCCCGTTTGGGCGGCATCGGCGTGTGCGGCCGGGAGCTTTGCTGCTCGACCTGGCTGACCGATTTCCGGAGCGTCTCCACGGGGGCGGCCCGGTACCAGCAATTGTCACTCAATCCTCAGAAGCTGGCTGGCCAATGCGGCAAACTCAAGTGCTGTCTCAACTTCGAATTGGACCAGTACAAGGAGGCCGTGGCCCAGTTCCCCCCTCCGAGCACCAAGCTGTTGACCCGCAAGGGCAAGGCGGGGCATTTCAAGACCGACATCTTCGGTGGCAAGATGTGGTTCCAGTATTTCGACGAGCCCAGTGCGTCTCCGGTGCCCATCGAGCTCGAGGATGTGCGGGAAATCATGGCGATGAACGAGCGCGGTGAGAAGCCGGATGACTTGACAGGCTATGCCGTACAGGCCGAAGCTGCGCCGGAAGATGCCCTGTTCGGAGACGTGGTGGGCCAGGATGATCTCAATCGCTTCGACTCCCCGTCGGGTCGCCGACGCAAGGGTCGCAAGGGCGGGTCGCCCCGCCGGGGACAGAATTCCGGCCGCAATGGAGGAGACGCTTCCGCCGCCCAGAAAAGCGAAGGAGGAGGCAATTCCGGCCGCCGCCGCAAGAAGCGTCGCAACCGCAAGGGCCCGTCGACCGCGTCATGAGGACCGCCCATTCGATCTTTCCGCTTTCTGCGATCCTGTTGGCCCTGTGGGCCATGACCGGGTGCGGTCCAGCCCCGGTCGCCGCCGATGCCGTCGACCTCGATCCGGTGGGTTGGATGGCCACCGATACGGCGGTGATGGAATTTCGGGTCGACCATCCCGACCACCGGCATGACCTGCAGTTCGGGCTGCGGCATGGAGCGGATTACCCCTTTTCCAACTTGTACCTCTTCGTCCAGCTGGAATATCCGAATGGCCGGACCCTGACCGACACACTGGAGTGTCCGCTGGCGGCCCCGGATGGCCGGTGGTATGGGGAGGGCTCACGTTGGATTGACCAGCGCATCGGGTACAAACGGGGCGTGGCCTTCCCCCTTGAGGGGGACTACACGCTTCGTGTCGTGCATGCCATGCGCCGGGATCCGCTGCCCGGCATGGCCGAGCTGCGGTTTTCCCTGTTCGATCAGACCACGCCCTGACGGGTGGCCATCAGTCCCCCTTGGCGGGCAGGGCGGTCGGAGCCTCATTGGAGACGGTCTCACCGCCATCCTCCCAGCCGTAGAATCCGCCGCGCAGGTTGTACAATTCGCGGAATCCCGCCTTCTCCATCTTCTTCATGGCATCCTCACTGCGCCCTCCTGCAGCGCAGTAAAGGGCGATGGGCCGGTCCTTCGGCAGGGCGAAGGCCCGCTCCTCGAAGTCGTTCTCCAGGAAGTCGAGGAAGGCCGCTCCCGGAATGTGGCCATCTTCCCATTCGCGGTCTGTTCGCACATCGATGAGGAGCAGATCGGCCCGGTCAGCGAGGAGGGCTTTCAGCTCGGAATTGCTGATGTCCCGGGCGATGGCGTTTCCAGGTTGCGCGATGGTCGAAGCCGGTGGTGTCGTCCCAGAATCTTGGCATCCGAAGGCGGTGAGGGCCATGGCAAAGGTGGCCGCCAGCATCATGCCGTGACGGCTGGGGTGGGAATCGGTTCGTCGCATGCAACGAAAGTACCGCTGCGCGGTTGTTCCCATGGAGGGACACTCCATAGACCCACCTTGGCAGAGGAGGGGAGTCCGGAGTACCTTTCCCACCCCTGCAGAGATCATGAAGTACGCAAGATTCCGCTCACTGTTGAGCCCCGCCCTCGTTCTCCTGACCCTCCTCGTCCCGAACGTGGCCCAGGCCCAGTTGCCCCTGCCTTGTGGACAGGGAGAGGCCCAGACCGCTTTCGATGCCGCCCATCCGGGCGAAGCTGAGGCCCGGGCCGCCCGTGAGTTGGACACGCGTGCCGCGGCCAACGAGCTGCTCCAGCGAGGTGGAGGGGACGATGAGCTCTACATCATCCCGGTGGTGTTCCACGTCATTCATGACAACGGGCCCGAAAACATTTCCAACGAGCAGATCTGGGATGCGATGGAGGTCTTGAATACGGATTTCCGTCTGATGAACGCCGACGCCGGACAGATTGTGGCCGGATTTGTGGACATCGCTGCCGACGTGGACGTCGAGTTCCGTCTCGCCAAGCGCGACCCCGAGGGCATCTGCCACTCCGGAATCAACCGCCTCGTGAGCCCCTTGACTTACGAGGGCACCAATGAGATGAAGCAGCTCATCAACTGGCCCCGGGCGAGCTACATGAACGTGTACGTCTGTGCTGAGGCAGCGGGCGCAGCAGGGTACACCAACTACCCTTCCGAGTGGGGGGCGAATACCGATGGCATCGTGCTCAAGCACGAGTACGTCGGGAGCATTGGTACGAGCAATCCGTACAGGAGCCGCACCCTCACCCACGAGTGCGGGCACTGGCTCAATCTGCCCCACACCTGGGGGAGCACCAACAATCCCAACCAACCCGACAACTGTGACTCCGATGACGGGGTCGAGGACACCCCCCTCTGTCTGGGCAGTCCGGTCGGGTTCTGCGACCTGGAACGGACCACCTGCGGGACGCTGGACAATGTCCAGAACTACATGGAATACAGCTACTGCGGCCGGATGTACACCCTTGGCCAGCGGGCGCGGATGCGGGCGGCACTGAACAGCAGCGTCGCCGACCGCAACCAACTGTGGACGCCCACCAACCTCCAGGAAACGGGCGTGTTCGAAGAGGAACTGCTCTGCAGTGCCGAGTTCGCCGTGGACCGCATTGAAGTCTGCATTGGCGAGGACATCCAATTCACTGACCAGAGCTTTTTCGGGGTGGAGGCTTGGTCGTGGGACTTCGGGGATGGCACCGTTTTGGCGGGAAGCATCGACAGCCTGCACCGCAACCCGATCTACCAATACGCCGAGGCCGGGGAGTTCGAGGTCTACCTCACGGTGTCCAATTCCAACGGATCCATCACGTCGATGAACCCTGTCGTCATCACCGTCATGGACCACGGCATGCTGCCCGCCGTGTGGCAGGAAGGCTTCGAGCCTGGTGTGGGACCGTGGTCGGAGGACCAGTGGGAAGTGCAGACGCAGTCCGGTCAACCCTGGCAGATCCGGGAAACGACCGGCTATTCGGGCGCCCGTTCGCTCTATGTCCGCAACCGCAACAACGTGACCGGGGACATCACCCGGACAACGTCCACCACCTATGATGCCGGGGGCATGGCCGCGGTGATGATCGGCTACAAATACGCCTACAGCCACCGGACGACCGGCGAGACAGACGATCGGCTCAAGCTCCAGGTCAGCCGGGACTGTGGCGAGACATGGAACACGCGGGAATTCCACCGCGGTCTGATTGATCTGGCGACGGCTCCGGACCACGGAGGCAACTTCTATCCGTCCGGCACGGACGAATGGGCGGGCCACATCGAGGAGGTGACCAATGAGGTCTACATGGTGCCCAACCTCCGCATCCGGTTCGAGTTCGAATCCAAGGGCGGCAACAATGTTTTCCTGGATGACATCAACGTCTATGGCGTGGATTCGCTGGGCAACGTGCTGGGCCTCGAGCCGATCGTCGAATCCGCTCCGTTCCAACTCGGAGTCTATCCGAATCCGAGCCCGGGCGAAGTGACCGTAGAAGCCCTGTGGCCGGGCGGGGAGGCCCAGCTGCTCGTCCGGGATGCGGCAGGACGCCTTGAGCGGTCTCTGACCTTGCGCGAGGGGGCCGGCCAGGTCATCCGGTTGGACGGCCTGAACCCCGGGGTGCACCTGATTGAGCTTCGCACGGCGACCCGCAGGGAGGTCGAGCGGCTCATCGTGACCCGCTGAGGGCTCACCCTGGCTCGCAGCCGAGGTCGATCGACGATTGCGGATCGCTGTTGGGGAAACAGTTCCCGCTCAATACGCTGTTCGGAACGTACCGGTCCAGATGGGGGTCGTGCAGACCGTCTTGCAGGAAGTCCAGCAGGTCGTGCTGTTGTTGCGCGGTCAACTCCAGCGGCTGGAAGTCGTGAGAGAGGTAATCCTCGGCTTCTGCCTTGGCCGGCTCGCCGTCCACCTTGTATTGAATCACCTCCGTCAGGGTGTAGAACGAGCCGCCGTGTCCGTAGAATCGGCTGTCTTTGAGGTTGTACAGCTGTGGCGTCTTGAAGGCGTGCTTGTCTCCCTCCTGTCCGGTGAAGCCGCCACGCCCGAGGGCGAGGTCCGCACCGGATAAACCGTAGTTCTGTTCTCCGGCATCCAGCGCTTCGATGCCCGGCATATCGGGCATTCCGAGGGCGTGGAAACCGCCGTCGGTCAGGCCGGGACCGTTGTGGCAGGTGCCGCATTGGGCCGCCCCGAAGAAGACCATCGCGCCGTTCTTCTGGCTTTCCGTCATGGCGGAATGCTGGCCGCGCAACCATTGCTGGAACGGGGCCTCGTAGCCCATGATCGTGCGCTCGTAGGCGGCGATGGCGAGCCCCGCCGTCTCGACCGTGTACCGTTGATCTTCTGCGAAGTCAGGAAAGGCGGCGTCGAAGAGAGGAACATAACCGGGCAGGGCGTCGAAGAAGGCGGCGTCCGGGGCCATGCGGTGGACCGTGAGGCCGGCGATGGCCTGCGTTTCCAGTCCGAGGTAGCCGAGGTAGTTGACGGCAATCGGGGTCCCTGAGGTCCAGTTGGCTTCGGTGCCCACGTTGGGCCCGGCCGCACCGAACTGCCCGTTCCACAGGGTCACGGGGGTGAAGGCACCATTCATTGCGGTGGGGGACCGCATGGGCTGCCGGTCGATTTCATTGGGTTGGTACGCGTCAGAGATCACGCGGCCTTCCCCCCGGATGCCGAAGCCGACACCACCATCGCCGAGTCCTTGTTGGACCCCGGCTTGGAAGCCCGCCGTGGCGTGGTGGCAGCTCGCACAGCTGAAGGTGCCCATTCCGGATTCCTCTCGGGCCTGGGTCCCCAAGGCTGTCTCGTGGAAGAGCATGCGGCCCAGCTTGACCTTGTCGACGGTCAAGGGATTGTTGGGGTCTTGGGGGATGGCGGCGTATTCCTCAGGGTTGGGCATCCGGAGTTGTTGGTACCCCTGTTCGCCCATGGCGTCCACGATGGTCGCGAGCAATTGGAAGTCCTTCGAAACGGGCTCGGGGTTTACCGAATTGCTTGGATTGCAGGAAGGAAAGGCAAGCAACATGACCAGAAGACCGGCCACGGGGCAGAGGGTGCGATGGGAATCATGGATCGACATGGGCGAAGCGATGAGGTACTCCGCGAATCAAGCGGGTCCTCTCGCCTCTTCGGATGACGGTCGTCATCGGCCCGGGGGGGCATTTGTCAATGGGGTCAGTCTTCGGACACCTCCTGCAGCCAGGCACGGTAGGCGCCGAAGAGGCGGGAGCGGCTGACGAATCCCGCGTAGCGGCCGTTGTCCATCACCGGCAGGTTCCACGCCCGTGTCCGATCAAATTTGTCCATGACCGAATCCATGTGCTCCTGGAGGTCGAGGGTCGCAGCCGGCACCACCATCAGGTCGCGCACCGTGAGGGCGTCGTACCGCGTCCGGTCGAACATGACCCCCCGGATCTCTTCAAGGGGGACGATGCCCACCAGTTCTCCCCGAGGCCCAAGGACGGGGTGGATGTTGCGTCGGCTGCGGGCCACCACCTCGACCAGCTTGCCGAGCGTCATGTCCGCGCGCACAGGGTCGAAGTCTCGCTCGAGTTGGTCAGCGAGCTTCATCAGGGTCAACACGGCCTTGTCCTTGTCGTGGGTGATCAATTCGCCACGGTCGGCCAATTCCTGGGTGTAGATGCTGTTCGGGCGCATCCATCGGGCCGTCTGGAAGGCAATCGAACTGGTGAGCATCAGCGGGATGAAGAGGTCGTACCCCCCGCTGGCCTCGGCCGCGAGGAAGATGGCGGTGAGCGGTGCGCGCAGGATTCCGGCCATGAGTCCCGCCATGCCGGCCAGCACGAAGTGCCCCCCGATCAGATGCCAACTCGGGAACAGGAGGTCGGTGGCGAACAGGAAAATGCCTCCGAGCAGGGCACCACTCACCAGGGCGGGGGCGAAGATGCCTCCGACGCCGCCAGCGCCGACGGTCAGCCCGGTGAGCGCGGGCTTGCACGCCCACAGGATGGCCATCACGAGCAGGAACCGGCTCGCGGTGCCGGGAATCAGGTCGCCCCGACCCCTTGGATCAAGGCCGTCGAACCGGTTGCGCAACAGGTCATTGATCAGCTCGAAGCCTTCACCGTAAAGGGAAGGGAACGCGAGGAGCACGGCCCCGATGAGTCCCCCTCCAACGAGGATGCGGGCTCCAGGGTGGCGGAAGCGGCGGATGAGGTTGCCGGTGACGCGGTACACGCTGCTGAACCAGACGGAGGCGAACCCGCACAGGACGGCAAACGGCAGGTAGACCAGCACAGCCCCATCCCATCGCGGCAAGGACCGCCCGGCTTGCATGAGTTCCTCCGGATCGATGAAGAGGGTGGCTGTGAGGAGGGCAGACAGGGAGGCGATGAGGAGGGGAACAAGGCTCGCTGTGGTGAGGTCGATCATGATGACCTCGACCGCAAAAACGATGGCGGCCAGTGGGGCCTTGAACATGGCGGCGAGGGAAGCGGTGGCCGCACACCCAATGAGCACGAGCCGATGCCGGTAGTCGAGGTTGAAGCGTTCCGCGACTTCTGACGCGATGGCCGCACTGCCTTGAACGGCCGGAGCCTCGAGGCCCGCACTGCCTCCGAATCCCACGGTCATGAGGGAGGTGGCGGCCGGGCTGACCATGGACATGCGCGAGAGACGGGCCCGCAACCGCGACAGGGCGTGCAGGGTCGCCGGAATGCCCGGCCCGGGGTGACGACCGCCGAATCCTTTGCGGACCAGAACGTGGGTCAGAATCAGACCGATGATCGGCAGGATGAAGAGGAATTCCGGGGCACCCTCACCGCCAGCTGCTTCCGGAAGAGACCGGAGCCAACCGACTCCGTTCTTGAGCAGCACGGCGAGCAGGCCGGCGGCCATGCCAATCAGTCCCGCGAGCAGCACAAGGGAGTTGGCGGGCCCCAAGCGGTTCCACAACTCCTCCTGCAGGCGGTCGATGTGACCCAGGATTCTTGTTTTCTCCTGCTGATCGCTTGCCATGAATTCTTCCTCCCTTAGCCGAGTCGGATGCGGACGCCGCAGACGAGGATGTCGTCCACTTGTTCCTCATCGGCCTCATTGCGCCAGGCCTCGATGCGATGCCTCAGTTCCTCCTCTTGGCGTTCGACAGGCAGGGCGGACAGCTCCGCCAGCAGTCCGCGGAACCGTTTGCGCATGAACTTCCTCCCCCGAGGACCGCCAAACTGGTCGGGGTAGCCATCCGAGGCACAGTACACCATATCGCCATCCTCGAGGGACACGACCTGGGTGTTGAACCGGAACTCGCCCGGCTCGAAACTGGCGATGGCCCGCTTGTCCGGCTTGAGCTCGGTGACCTCTCCGTTCCGGACGAGATAGGCTGGAGCGTTGGCGCCGGCGAATTCCATCTTTCGTTCCTCGAGGTTGATGGAAACGAGTCCGAGGTCCATGCCGTCGGGGACTTGGTCCTTGGCTTCGAGGCTGCTGTCCTCTCCTCGGTGGAGGACGTTCCGGGCCATCTCGTTGAGCCGGTCCAGGATCTTGCCCGGTTGGGTGTAGACCTTGCCGATGTGTTGCAGCGCATTGTGCCCGAGCAGGCTCATGAAGGCCCCGGGGACGCCGTGGCCCGTGCAGTCTACTGCCGCCATGAGGCGCCAGGCGTCCAGTTTATGGAACCAAGGGAAGTCCCCACTGACGCCATCACGCGGCATGTGGAGGACGAATTGTCGGTCGAAGACCCCCTTCCGCAAGGTGTCGCTGGGCAGGATGGCGCCTTGGATGCGCCGGGCATAATCGATGCTGGACGTCAGGTCGGTGTAGAGTTTGCGGATTTCCTCCCCTTGGGACTCCAGCTGGTCAGTCTGTCGCTTGAGGACCTCTGTGCGCTCCTCCACCTTGGCTTCCATCTCGCGCTCGTAACTGGCGAGGTCGTCGCGCATGGCGATGAGCGTCTTGCCGAGGATGTCTTCTTCGCTCAACGGGGTATACTCCGCATCAAAGCGTCCCTGACCGACGGCGGCGCTGAATTCCCGGGTCCGCTTGAGACCGGTGGCCAACCGGTCCAGAGCCTCGGCCATTTCTCCGATTTCGTCCTTCCTCGCGCGCATCGGGAAGGGGTGGTCCACGCCCCGGGACAGGTACATGAGCCGGGCCCGGACCTTGCGCAGGGGACGGCGGATGGCGCGGGTCACCCCGGCGGCGATGGCGAGACCGGCCAGCAGCACGAACAGGGAAATCCACCGGACGAGGGCATCGAGACGGCGTCCGCTGGCCTCGACCTCATCATCCGTGATGCGGATGGCCTGTTCGAAGTGCGAATCGAGCGCCGTGAGGCCGGCTTCCACAGAGTCGAGGCGGGAGCTGAGGTCCTCTCCCGGGTCGAAGGGGTTGTCGAGAATCTCATCGACCCGGACCATGGTGTCGAAGTTGGCGTCGAAGTCGGCCTTCCGGGTGCCCGGTGGCACGAGGCCCTGCAGGTGGTCGAGCAGGGCATCCATGGCGAGGTGGTTGTGGTACAGGCGCTGGTGGAGTCCTTCCTGATCGGGAGCCTGTTCTCGGAGTTCAGCGAGCTTGGCGGCAAAGCCGGCCTGATGCTGGTCGAGGGAATGGTGGGCGTCGACGTGAAGGTGGACCGGCTCTGGGAGCCTGGCCACGAGCAAGGAATAGGCGCGCATGGCCTCTACACTCTGCTGCAGTTTGGCGACATCGGATTTGGCTTCGTCGAGCGCCGCGGACTCGTCGAGCAGGCGTGCTTGTGTCTTCGTCGTGCGGGCTGTGAGCACGAAGAAGACGGCGAGCGTCGCGATGAAGAGGCCGAATCCGGCGAAGATCCGTGCCCCGATGGAGTGGAACCAGTTGCGCATGTCAGCCCCCGCCCAATTCGGCCAGATGGGTCCGGCACCATTCGACTCGGTCCCGGTTCAGCAGGGCCTCAGACACGACGGCCAGTGCCTCGTACCCAGCGGCGCGATCGGAATCCGCCTGAATCGCTTGCTCGAGCCCGGTTGCGGCCAGGTTCCACAGCACGGACGCGTCCCTCAGCGCCGAATCCGCGGCATCGAGGTCGCCCTCGGACGCTTTGAATTGACGCACTCCTTGGTTGTAGGTGTGAACCGCGAGGTTGAACAGGGAGCGGAATCGATCTGGCCCCCTGAGTGCCGCCCGCTTGTAGCAGGTTCGCCCCCAGTCAAACCAGGGGCCCGCACCGGAGCGCTCTTTCTCCTCGGCCTGGGCGAAGGCATGCTCCGCGAGCATTTGGTCGAGCAGGACGGCGTCGGGTTCAGGATCCCATGAGGGGTCGAGAACGCGTTGGATGGCCGCGTGGGCTTCGAGGTGGGCGTGGGCGCGCGTGCCATCCCCCGGACGGCTCGTCCGGACGGCGTCACGGGCGTCCTCCAGGTGCGTATCGGCCAGGAACGTCAGCAGCGCGGTCCGTTTGTCCTCCAGCTCACCGGAACCATCGAGCCGCGTGCACTCCAGTGCTGATCGCGTGGCTGCCACCCGGGAGGGAGAATCGGGATTCCGGCCGTCGCGGACCACGAAGAGCGATTTCTCGATGAAGGCGTGGACATACCAGGCGGTGGCGTCACCGGCCTCGGCCGTGTTCAGGGCCCGTTCGATGATGGCTTCGGCTTCTTCAAACCGCTCGTCCTCTGCGAGCGCCACTGCCTGACGGGTCAGAGGCCCCTGGGCCCAGCTCCATCCGGGGAGGAGGGCGAGCGCCACAACAAGAGGAAGGATGGCGGAAATCCAGCGGCTCATGGACACAGCTTTTGAAGGAACGGTGCTGGGAGGGTCATGCCCTTGGCGGCAAGGCCTTCCGTATCCTGGACAATGCACAGTTGGGGCTCATCGCCCACCTTCCTGCGCCGAAGGATCAGGTCAAACCCTGAAATGCTCCCTCCGTCCGTGATGATCAAGGCCTCCTTGTTGCCCTTCCGGTTCCAACGGGTCACAGCCTGTTGCATCTCGGCATTCGTCTCAGGATCGCCTCCGGTTCCTCCGAGGAACAGCACGGTAAAGTCCCCGCGTTCGGCCGCCAGTCCGGCCGCATCGAGGGGCACGATGTCCACGGGAAGTCCAGCGATGGCGCGACCATCCAGCTTGGAACTGAGGTTGTCTGCGAGATCGGGCCAGCCGACGACGGCGATGCGAAACGATTCCCTCGCGGCCAGTTCAGGCCAGAACATCTCCCGCCCGAGCAGATACAGGTAACGGCGGTATTGAATGGCCCAGATGGGAGAGCGGTCGATTTCGGGGTCATCCGCCTCGACACGGATTCCCGTGGACTCAGACACCCGCTCCAACACCTTTCCATTGCCATCCATTGCTGCCATCGCAGGGGTGGGAAGCAGAGAGCATCCGAGGAAAGAACAGCCGAGGAGGGAACGCCACATGAGGGAGCCGCTAAACCGCAAAATAATCAGGCCATAGCCTCGAAATCAGGCCTCCGGTTCGAGTTGTTCCAGATCCCTGTCGAAGAGATAGAGACCCGCGCTGTCGGAACCGATCATGGCGAGTTTGTCGAGGATGGTCCGGGCGAGGGCTTCTTCCTCAATCTGCTCGGAAACGTACCACTGCATGAAGTTGTGGGTGGTGTAGTCCTTCCTGGACAAGCAGAGGTCCACGACTTCATTGATGCTGGCGGTCACGTTGGTTTCATGCTCGAGCAGCGTGGTGAAGACTGCGTGCAGTCCGCTGAATTCCGCTGCGGGAGCATCCAACGAGGGGATGTGGGCGGTTCCGCCACGCTCATTGACGAACCGAATGAGCTTGAGCATGTGCTCCCGCTCCTCGTGGCTGTGTCGGTAGAGGAAGGCGGCGGTGCCGTTCAATCCGCTGGTCTCTGCCCAGGTGGCCATGCCGAGATAGAAATGGGAGGAGCGCGCCTCCATGGCAATCTGGTCATTCAGGGCCTGTTCAATCTGTGTGTCAATCATGATTTCAGAAATAAATGAAATTAAATGGGAGAATGAAGTGTATTTAATTAATTGATATTATGTGCTTTATACCAATTAAAATTCGAAAGTCATGTGTCGTTTTGACCCAAGTCATGCAGGGCGCCCAACCACGACAGGTCTTCTTTCCCGGCAATGGCTGTGAGGGTGTGTTCGAGGAGCTTCATGGGCCTCAGGGTGTTTTGTTCGAAGTGGGCCAGGAGGGCGGCCCGAATCAGGCGTCCGTCCCGGATTGGGCTGAACCGCTCCTGTCTTTCTCCGAGGAGGCGCATCCGCTCGATGAGTCCGGCCTGGTGGAGGGTGTTCAGCTGGGTGCTGACCCCGCCACGGCTGGCACCGGTGGAGGCGAGAATCTCGTCCGCAGTCAAGGGAGTTGAGTGAATGAGGAGGGTGCCGTGGATCAATCCGGCCGTGCGGGTGAACCCCCAGGGCTTGAGAATCGCCGGCCATTCTTCGAGGAAGAAGTTGGCTGCCGCAGAGAATTCTTCGAGCCCGGATGGATCCACGGGACAAATATTTCAGTAAATATTGAAAATTGCAAAGTCATATAAGACGA
>PKDZ01000003.1 GCA_002862785.1 Flavobacteriales bacterium | reverse complement strand
GGGACCCTGGATTTCTCTGCCGTCATGAACGGCATTGCCCTCCGACTTTTCCAGCATGGGGCCTTTATGTGCGGCGGGGTCCACGTTGACACCGTAGCCGAAGACGGCGTGGTGGTGGCGGTCGAGGGTCGACTTGCTGATGTCCAGGCAATGGCCGTTCCAAAATCCCGATTGGGCCTTCCGCTTCTCGGTGCGGTCGTCAAAGGCCAGCTTCAGGGTGATGGTTCCGTTGAATCTTGCAGGCGTGTGGGGCCGGTTGGTGACCACCCACTTCAAGGCGTCAGCATAGGCCATGATGCTCGCGCGCTTGCTCGGCCAATCGGGGTGGACAAGAATGAACTGTGGCTGGCCATGCTCGCGCTTGGAGGCCCTGACCGCCTTGCGGAAGCGCCACTCCTTACCGATGCGCTCCAGCAAGGGCATGCGCTCAGGGTAGTCGTTGGAGAAGAAGCCCATGGAGCGGGATTACTTCAGCTTGGCGATTTCGGTCTTGCGGCCGATGGTGCGCGTGATGAAATCGCGGTCGCGCTTGGGGCTGCGGGCAGGGGAGTACTCGCGGCCATAAAAGATGATCTGCAGGTGCAGCTTGTTCCACTTGTCCTCAGGGAAGAGGCGCTTGGCGTCGCGCTCGGTCTGCTCTACGTTCTTGCCGTTGGTGAAATTCCAGCGGTACATCAGCCGGTGGATGTGGGTGTCGACCGGAAAGGCCGGGACGCCAAAGGCTTGCGACATGACCACCGACGCGGTCTTGTGGCCCACACCCGGCAGCCGCTCCAACGCCTCCATGTCTTGGGGGACAATGCCGCCGTGCTCGTCCATCAGAATCTCGCTCAAACGCACGATGGCCTTGGACTTCTGCGGGCTGAGTCCACACGGGCGGATGATGGCCCGCACCTCCTCTACGGGGACGTGCCGCATGTCCTTGGGGTTGTTCGCCCGGGCGAACAGGGCCGGGGTGATTTGGTTGACCCGCTCGTCCGTGCATTGGGCGCTGAGCAGCACGGCCACAAGCAATGTGTAGGGGTCGGTGTGGTCCAAAGGAACGGGCACTTCAGGGTACAGACGCTCGAGTTCGTCCATCACCCATTTGACACGCGCAGACTTTGTCGACAAATCGGGGAGGGGAAGCGGGGGCTCGATGACAGATTCGGACATGGCCGCAAGGTATCTTCGCTTCTCATGTCTGCACCGCAATCCGTCCACAGCATGGTGGACGTTTCCGATCTGGTCGAATTCCAGCGTCACCTCGACGGAGCCCACCACATCGCCATCACCAGCCACCGGTCACCCGACGCCGATGCCGTCGGCACGTCGCTCGCCTTGGCCCGTTACCTGCGCTCCACAGGAAAGGAGGTCACCTGCCTGCTGCCCGATGCGCCGGACGAAGCCTTGGACTGGATGACCGGCGTGAACGACATCGTGCTCTTCGACCGGGATCCAGGCCAAGCCCAAGAAGCCCTCCACCGGGCCGACGTGTTGTTTGCCCTGGACTACAACGGCATGGGACGCCTCGGCCCGATGAAAGATGCCGCAGAGTCCGCCACCGGAACCTGGCTCATGGTCGACCACCACATGGGACCGGAGGACTTTCCGACGGCCCGCGTCCACGACGCGCGGTGCAGTTCCACCGCCGAACTCCTCTGGGGTGTGATTGCCGGTCTGGGTGGAAAGGAGGCGGTCGACGCCACCACAGCCGGGTTGCTCTATGCCGGCATGATGACCGACACGGGCAGCTTCCGCTTCAACTCGGTCTCTGCCGAGACCCACCGCGTGGTGGCCGCCATGATGGACCAGGGACTGAACCACACCGCCGTCCACGAGGCCATCTTCGGCGAACAGCCAATGGACCGCATGAAACTGCATGCTTTTGCCGTTGTGGAACGCATGGAGGTCTATCCAGAATTCCAGACCGCGTTCGTCCACCTGACCGCAGAGGACATGGAACGGTTTCACTACCGGCCAGGCTACACGGAGGGCTTGGTCAACAAGGCCCTCGGCGTTTCCGGGGTCAAAGTGGCCGTCTTCGCCAAACAATCCTCGGACCGCGTCAAGATGAGTTTCCGCTCGGTGGGGCAATTCAGCGTTCGGGATTTCGCCGAAAAACACTTCGACGGAGGAGGACACCACAATGCCGCCGGTGGGGCTTCCAAAGAATCAATCGGTGTGGTCATGGCCCGGCTCAGAGGCCTGCTTCCCGAAATTGCGGCCGGCATCACCGCCGCGGAAGAAGCGGACGCCTGATGAAGCGGCCGGCTCCGATCGGCGCCGTGTTGTCCGCCGCCATCCTGCTCGCGGGATGCGCCGGGTGCCAACCAGACCAACACCTGCCGGACTGGACGACCAAGGGCACCCCGTCCAAACAGGACCTGCTCGAATTCCATCGCCAGCGGGCCTTGGCCCTAGACAGCTTGATTGATCGGGAGACCGCAGAGTGGGGGAGCGTGGTCCGTTCCGGCACCGGCATCCGTTCCGAACGGTTGGACTCGATTCCGGGCTCTCCCGCCGTCGCTGAATTGACGGAAGGCACCGTTTTGGAGCTGCATCACCGTTTCGAACTGCTCGACGGCACCGTCATCACCGATTGGCAGACTGACGGACCGCTCGCCTTCGAACCGGGCAGCACCGACCTGCCTTCCGGATTCCACGAGCTGATTGGAGAGGCCCACATCGGCGACAGCCTGCGCGCCCTGATTCCCCCAGTTCGGGCTTGGGGCATGTCTGGCCTTCCACCGGACATCCCACAGGAAGCGGTGATTTCCGTCCACCTCCGGATCGGCCTGTATCGGCGGCCGGCATGAGACCACCCCTGCCCATCGCCGGGTGGCTGGTCGTCCTCCTGTCTCTCTGGAGTTGTCACCATTCGACGCCTCCACCATGGAAGCTCATTGAATTGGGCAGCGGCTCGGTCGCGGAGGCCGTGGTCCATGGGTGGGTCGCTGCAGAAGTGGACCAACAGACCCATTGGCTTCGACCGGATGCGGACAACAGCCTGGCCACCTTGGCCCGCGACCTTCATTCTCTCCCTGACATCGCATGCGAAGACCTCATGCGGCTGTCTCCAGAAGACCTTCCCTTGTCCATCCGGGATGCCTTCGGATGGCGGGGGAGAGTCGACAGCATGACGATTCGCTGGCATTGCCATGACCAAAACAGCCTCGCCCAATTCTTTCTGGAAGAGATGGGTCGGGATTCCGCCTCCCCCAGCGCGATCGAGCAGGAATGGGTCGATCTGCTTCGGATGCGGCTTTCTGACCACCGCTCCCGTGGGGGACAGGTGATTCAATCCGGAGAGGAGATCACCTTGACCATTTCCACCGCCCGGGCAGATGGCCGTCCTTTGGAACCGGAGACCGTCTCCATCTCGTTCAACAAGGGAGACGCGAATCAGGTGGTGCCCGCCATCGAGAGAGAACTGTTCCGGGCTCGATCGAACAGCGAATGGACCATGTGGGCCACTTCAGGGGAGGCCTTTGGAGAGGAAGCGCATCCCGAACTCGGGTTGCCGCACCACATGCCACTCCGGTTCACCGTCCGGGTGGAGTGACGACTCAAGACGGAAAGTCAGCGGACAACTGGGCCTCCGCGGCCTCGCGGACCTGTTCCCGCACCAGCGCAAAGCCGTCCTCGCCGCCGTAGTAGGGGTCGGGCACCTCAGCACCAGACGGATCGAACAAGGCCACCTTCTCGCGCTCTTCTTCAGTCCGTGCCATCGCCAGGACATCGGCGAGGTTGGCTCGGTCCATCACGAGGATGTGGTCGAACTTCTGAAAATCAGCGCGGACGAACTTTCGGGAGCGCTGGCCTGAAATGTCGATGTCGACCGACCGCATGGTCGCCACACTGCGACGGTCCGGAGGGTCTCCGGCGTGGTAGCCCGAGGTGCCGGCGCTGTCCACCTTGACCCGAAGACCCCGCACCATGGCGGCATGGCGAATCCAGCCCTCACCGATGGGCGAGCGACAAATGTTGCCGAGGCAAACGACGAGATAACGGGTCACGGCAGGAGGGAGGTCAGCTGACGTTCAGCTTCTTCTCCAGATCCTCGAGGTACTTGCGGAAGTGCTTGTCCGTCTCGCTCAGGTTGTTGACCGTCCGGCAGGCGTGGAGCACGGTGGCGTGGTCCTTTCCTCCGCAATGCAGACCGATGTTGGCGAGCGAGCTCTTGGTCATCTTCTTGGCGAAGTACATCGCAATCTGACGGGCCTGGACGATTTCGCGCTTCCGGGTCTTGGACTTGAGGAGCTCGATCGGCAGGTCGAAGTAATCGCACACCACCTTCTGGATGTAGTCGATGCTGACCTCGCGGGCGGTGTTCTTGACAAACTTGTCGATCATCTGCTTCGCCAGTTCGAGCGTGACCGCCTTGCGGTTCAGGCTGCTCTGGGCGATGAGGCTGATGAGGGCGCCCTCCAGCTCGCGAATGTTCGTGTTGATCGAGTAGGCCAAGTACTCCATGACCTCGCGCGGGAGATCGATGCCATCTGCGTACATCTTCTTTTCGAGGATGGCCATCCGGGTCTCGAGGCTCGGCACCTGCACATCGGCACTGAGGCCCCACTTGAAGCGGGAGAGGAGGCGCTGCTCCATGCCCTGCATCTCCACCGGCGGCTTGTCGCTGGTCAGGACAATCTGCTTGCCCGTCTGGTGGAGGTGGTTGAAGATGTGGAAGAACACGTCCTGCGTCTTCTCCTTGCCGCTGAAGAACTGTACGTCGTCCACGATGAGGACGTCCATGAGCTGGTAGAAGTGGGAGAAATCGTTGACACTGTTGTTCCGCACCGCGTCGATGAATTGGTGCGTGAACTTTTCCGAGTTGACGTAGAGGACCGTCTTCTCCGGGAAGCGGTTCTTGATTTCAATTCCGATCGCGTGGGCGAGGTGGGTCTTTCCGAGGCCCACCGGGCTGTAAATGAGCAGCGGGTTGAATGCCGTACCACCGGGCTTCTGGGCCACGGCAAATCCAGCACTGCGCGCCAACCGGTTGCTCTCTCCCTCAATGAAGTTCTCGAAGCTGTACTTCGGATTGAGGTTGGAGTCGATGTTGAGCTTTTTGAGGCCCGGAATCACAAAGGGATTCTTGATGGGAGCTTCAGCGCCATCCATTGGCATCTGGACCGACCGGTTGCGCACCGCCGCATTGTGCGACGTCGGCAGTTTGACCGTGTAAGGGGAGGTGCCGGCTGCTGGCTGCTCCATGATGATGGAGTATTCCAACCGGGCCTCCTTTCCCAATTCCTTTCCGATGGCTTTGCGGAGCAAATCCACATAGTGCTCTTCGAGCCACTCGTAAAAGAACTGGGACGGAACCTGAATGGTCAGGACCGCATCCTCGAGCTTGACCGCTTTGATCGGAATGAACCACGTCTTGAAAGCCTGGGCGCTGACATTGTCTTCGATGAAGGAGAGGCAATTTGCCCAGACACTTTCGTGATTCAGGTTCATTCTGGTGAGGTATGTGAGGTTCGTAAAAACACCGGATTCTCATCCGGCATTTCTCCCTTGGGGAGACGGCAAATATTCCCGCTACTCTCGATAAAAAAAAGTGATTTGCCCCTTGACTTTTTCGAAAGTCCATTTTGAGGGTGGGGCGTCTGACGAGCACCAAAATCATCGCCTACCATTCCACCCCACTCGACGACAAAAAAGACCCACTCGTCCCATTTTCAACCGTTCGACTCCCTGTCGGACAAATCTGACAAATTCTCTCTCTCAAGGACCAATCCTACACGAAGCAGGTCCATCCAACCGCCAAGCGGTCATTTCCATGCCTGATTCAAGCATTTCCAAGCCCTCGATGCCACCTCACACCACCGGTAACGGAACATGTCAACGTCGGCGACATTCGATGATTCAGAGGTCAACGCTTGAATGAATGCGTCGCACAGTCTCTCTCTCGAATGCAATCGTTCAGACCCGAAGTGTTCAGGGTAAGCCAGAGCATCCGGCGCCACAATCTCCAGCCCTGCCGCCGCACATTCAAGGACACTGATGCCAAAGAAGTCATGGTGTGCCGTCACCAAGGCCACATCCGATGATTGGAGACAACGAACATAGTCCTCCCTGGATTCGACCATGCCCCACTGGACGATGTCCTCAGCGAAGGCGCTCTGGATTCGGGAAAAGACCTCCGGGGCGGCCTCGAACTGTTCCCCCATGACCGCCAGACGGAAATGCGCCCCACGCTCTCTTGCTTCGAGCAAAATCTGGAGAAACGCTTCCGGCCCCTTGTCGTATTCCCACCGGTGGTTCCAAACCACCACCGGCGCTCCTTCTCCGTAAAGCCGGGGCCGGTTCTCTCCTTCGAGAAAGACCTCATCACCGATGCCGATGGGCACCACAGAAGAGGCCGCATCGATTGTCTCCATGGCATGGTAAGGCCGAGGCGCAGGCAGACCCTTCAAAAAACCGGGAATGGCATCGAGAAACACCCTTCTGTGGTACTGCGAATTGAACCACACGGCATCGGCCAGCAGCGCCGAGGTCAGATTCAGAAAGGCATAATGCCGGTCCCATTCCTTGGCAGGACGCTCAGGATGATCGGGGAATGTGAGCTGATTCTCGTGGAAGTACACCACCACGGGGATGTGCCGAAGCCGGGCCGGCAGAGCCGCCCGGAACTGTCCGACATCCATCATGTCCGTCACGAGAAAGGCATCCGGCACCCAGTCGGAACCGATGTCCTGCATCATTCGATCCACCAAGGTCAGGGCACTGGCATGCATGCGCCATTTCCAATGCCGACCGGGCAGACTCCAAACCCGAATCTCCAATTCGTCTCCATCGGACCGAGCGGCGAGGGGAAGGTGTTCGGACAGGCCGTGTTCCCACAGCGCATGGCTTCCGGAAGAATAGGGATTGAGGAGGGCGAGTCGCTTCATCCGCTTCCAAGTTACCGGCTCGGCTTCACTCGTCGGGCCCTTCTGTGTTCCGGGCACGCCATCGCCCCCACCACCCCATGAGCCCCTTCGACTCCGGCCGAAGCGTCCTTCTCAAATCAGGCTGGCCGGCCTCGACCCAAGCCGTGGTCCAGAGACTGGCCACACCATAGATGGACTGACGCCAACGCCGCTCCACCATGCCATCCAAGGCCGCGTGGTAGGCATCGCACCACGCCGGAACCCGCTGGAGCTGCATGGTGCGTCCACGCTGTTCCCGCACCACGAGATCGCCCTCCCAACCCTCAACGAGCTCCCGTTCCAATCCAAGGACACTGTCCACCGCCGCATGGCTGGTCCGGATGGTCTCCCACGCCCATTTCCCCACATCCGACACCACCTCCGGCTTCGGGACGGCCAGGAAGTATCCATGACCATACCGCTCCGGAAGCCGCGTTTCCCACAAGGAATGGATCCCATCCTGATTGGTCAACTGACCGTTGTAATTGAGCGTCGTGTGCAAGGGCACATGAGCGTCGGCCGCATAATGTCCAAGATCCGCAGCCGCCCGAAGGATCGCCTCCCGGTCCCGGCCATCCATGGCCTCCACCAACCTCGCCTGTGCCCATTCGATGTTCCAAGGCAACACGCCATAGGCCCACAGGGAATCTTCCCCACACGCCTCCACTGCCTTGCTGAACCACGGTGCGGAATCCAACGAGTCCAAGCAGGCCAAGGCAGAAGCATCGAGGTCCACATAATGCCGTGGGGCCTCCCGCTCCACCATCCGCTTGCGCTTGTCCGCATCGACGGCATGCTCGGACAACCATGACCGGTGGGGGGCCAACCAACTCCGGAGGGGCTCCTCCAACGCATCCACCGCCGCCCCATTGATGTCGCGATGCACGGCGAACCCCCATGAACCGCAACACAGGGGAAGAAAAACGAGAAGGGGGAGAAGAAGGGGGCGAATCAACCCTCGGCCTCGGCCACTTGAAGGGTCCGGGAGTCGACCAGGGCGCCTTCGTGCAAGACGGGCACCACGTTGACCGTGTTGGGCGTGAGGCAGTACTTGATGTCCTCACCGAGGTTCAGGTTCCGCAATCGGCGACGGTGGGACGAGGCCTTCAGGAAGGAGAAGATGTTGCCCCGCACCCCGAGGAACAGGTGCTTGGCCGCAATCGTGCTGTCCTCAATGCTCTTGTATCGGGCAATGTCAATAAGCCGATCCGCGATGGCGCCGGCACAAATGGTATCCTCCAGATTGAACTTGTCCTTCCACCCGGAGCAGAGCAACACCACATGGCCTGGTTGCTGCATCAGCCACGTCGAAATCGCATCGAGGTTGTTGATGCTGCCAATGGCCACTAGGGGCATGTCCTGGGCCATGGCGATGGCCTTGGTCCCATTGGTCGTGGTCAAGGCGACCGTCTTGCCCACGAGCTCATCGGTGAGGTAGGAGCGGGGAGAGTTTCCGAAATCGAAGCCCTCCACAATTTGTCCGTTGCGCTCCGCAGCGGCAATGCATCCTTCAGCCTGCAAGGCCCGAGCCTCTTCCACCGTCGGGACGGGAATGATTCGGTCCACGCCATTGGCCAAGCCAGCACAGATGGCCGACGTCGCCCGGAGCACGTCGATCACAACACAAGTGTGAAACTCTTCCTTGTACAGCTCGAACTGCTTGGGAGAGAAGCAGACTTCGACCCGGCGTTCGTGGCGTTCAACCTTGGATGTATCCGTGGAGCTCATGGGGGAGAGTCAAAGAAAGGGGAGAGAAACCACTTCAGCTTCAATCTGCTTGTCCCGGATGGCAATCCACAGAGTCGACCCCTTCGCCGCAGCCGCAGCAGGAACGTAACCCAGCCCGATGGCCTCGCCGAGGGAAGGGCTCTGGGTTCCACTGGTCACGGTGCCGATGGCCTCGCTGACCTCATTGACGATGGCGTATCCGTTCCGGGGAATGCCCCGGCCTTTCATCCGAAAGGCCACCAGACGCGTCTCGGGCCCGGCCGCTTTCTGTCCCACGATGGCGTCCTTTCCAATGAAGTCCGTCTTCCAACCCACGGTCCAGCCCAGTCCGGCCTCGACCGGAGTGTGGTCGGCATCGATGTCGTTGCCGTGCAGGCAAAACCCCTTCTCGAGCCGCAACGTGTCCCGAGCACCGAGGCCACAGGGAACAATGCCGTGCGGCTTGCCCGCCTCCATCAGGATGGACCACACCATGGCGGCCTTGTCAGCCGGCACGTAGAGCTCGAACCCGCGCTCTCCGGTATATCCGGTCGCCCCAATCAGGACCGGGACACCGCAGAGCGACGCTTCGCGGTGGTGGTAATACTTGAGCTGCCGGAGATCCAACCCGACCGCCTGCATCACGGCATCGGAAGCCGGCCCCTGCAAGGCAAGAAGGGCCGTCCGGTCGCTCTCATCATCGAACGCAACGTCTGAAGGAAGCGCCGCCTCGAACCGCCGCACCACCGTCTCTCGGTTGGAGGCATTGACCACCAACAGAAACCGGTCCTCGAATCCATAGACGAGCAGGTCCTCCACAATGCCGCCCTGTTCATTGAGCAGGCAGGTGTACAAGGCCCGGCCCGGAGCGGCCTTGTCCAGGTCACCAGCCAGCTGATGTTGCAGGAAGTCCTTGGCCCCCGCTCCGGAGAACCACAGTTCGCCCATGTGGCTCACGTCGAACAGGCCGACGGCCGTCCGAACGGCCTCGTGCTCCTTGCGCAATCCCGAATACTGGACGGGCATCTCGTGGCCCGCAAAGGGGACCATTTTGGCCCCTGCGGCCACATGCAGTGGATACAGCGGGGTGCGGACCAAGGCGACAGCAGGAGTTTCCATAGACCAAAGGTAGGCGGGCTCCCGGCCCCCGTCCCCAAAGGAATCCTGCGATTTATCCCCCCGTTTGCCCCCGTCTGACGAAATTGCGTCCGTGCAACGCGACGTGATTCTGGCCGACCGGGCCACCACCTCCATCGAACGGATCATCCGTCAACTCCAAGGCGCCTCCCTCATCGGAGCTGAACGGGCCAAGGACGAGATGATCGCCCGCATTCGGAGCCTCGGGTCCAATGCCATGCCAGCCGATGCCCGAAAAGCCAAATTCGACACTGTGGCCGAGGACATTTGGAGCGTTCTCGCCCACAATCACCGCATCTACTACCTCGTAGAAGAGCGCCGCGTGATCGTGCTGGACGTCATCCTCGACGCGGAGATCCATTCGGTGGAAGCGGGTTGACCCTGCCACGGGCTTCCGGTCCACAGTGCAACAGGACATCCAAGCAGGACAAGCGGTGATGGGGGATGTCCAATCCTCGATCATCCCAGATGTTGGGCCACCTTGTGATGCCCGCTTCTGAATCGCTCCATGCCATGAGGTTGGCCTCGTGATCCACGAGGCCTTGAGATGCCGTGGTGACTTCTTCCGGAACCGGAATGCCCATCCATCCGGAAGACCATTCCAGGCTTTTCCGATTCCATGATCCCAACGTATCCGGCCCGCTGAGGAACAGCGATTCCAAGTCCGGAGCCATTTCCTCAAAGAAGGGCGCCGAGCCGTACGCTGTGATCACCGCTCTCCACAACTTGCCCCGGTCCGCTCCCAGCGCCAAGGCGACTTCATCCTGCGCGCGGGGCACACCGCCGCGGCGCTCGACCGGAACGGTCAGCGTCTGGACCCCGTTGGAGGTCATGAGCACCATGCGGTTCCGGAAGGAGCGCTTCTGATAGTGTTCTCTCGCGTCGAGCAACGCGCCATCGGACAGGGCCGCACGCCACCATCCGACGGGCGGAAAGGGGCAGAGGGGCAGAATCACGTGAACGGAATCAACGAACCGACTTGAACATGCGGTCCCAGCGGATACCAGACTCCCCATGCTGGGCCTCGTTCATCTTGCTGAACCAAGTGAAGGCCGCCCGGCCCACCACATGGTCTTCCGGAACGAATCCCCAGTATCGGCTGTCGGCCGAGCTGTGTCGGTTGTCTCCCATCAGCCAATAGTACCCCTGCTGGAAGGTGTACTCCTCTGTCGGCTGACCGTCGAGGAAAACCTGGCCATCCCGCTCCACCACATCATGGCCCTCGTACGCGGTGATGACCCGATTGTAGAGCGCCAGGTTCCGGGGGGTCAATTCGATGGTCTCCCCAGCGGCCGGCAAATGGATCGGACCGTAATTGTCGAGGTCCCAACTGGCGAAGTCAAAGCGGTTGGTGTTGGGATACATGTCCAACGTGCCCCGACGGGACGTCGGGTCGTAGGGCTCGACGGCCTCCACCAATCCCTGCACCATGAGGGTCTCGGCCTCATCCTCGCGCAAGGCCATGAACACCCGTCCCCCAGGAGCTTGGCCCTGGATGTCGATGTCGGTCAGACCGAATCGCTCCTTGATGACCCGCAAGTCGGCATCGCGCTTGAGCTTCACCATGTAATTGAACTGCAAGCCCGGAGGGGACTCCACGACGTCGCCATTGATCACGAGTTCCCGATTGACGATGGCGAGATCCTCCCCGGGAAGACCGACACACCGCTTCACATAGTGTTCCTTCTTGTCGACCGGCCGGGCCTTGATGCCATGGGTCCGGCTCCATTCGCGACGGGCCATCCCGTCAAACCGCCCCTTGTCCTGCTCATAAGCAACGGGATCCCCACCGGCATATCCGATGGCCCGTTGGCGGAGGAGGGCGTGATAGTCATGTCCGGCGAGGTAGCTGTCCACCACCACGGTGTCGCCATTGGGGAAGTTGAACACCACAGCATCGTAGCGGTCCACCTCGCCGAAACCGGGAAGACGGGTGTAGGGGATGGTCACCCAGTCGAGGTAGCTCGACCGCAGGTGCGTCCCGGGAATGGCGTTGTGCACGAAAGGAAGGGAGAGCGGGGTTTCCGGCACTTTCGGACCGTAGCTCATCTTGCTCACCACCAGGTAATCTCCCACCAGCATGCTGTCCTCCATGGATGCCGTGGGAATCGTGAAGGCTTCGAAAACGTAGCCCCGGATTAAGGACGCCACCACCGTCGCCCACAGGATGGCCTCGCTCCATTCGCGAATCATGCCCTTCTTCACGTTTTCCCAGTTTCGCGGGCCCTGGAATTCATCCTGCGTCGCGAACGCCAACCAAGGCATGCCCGCCCAGGGCAGGGCGCCCATGAACCACTGCTGGCCCGTGCCCCGCTTCCCGAAGGCAATGCCCGTCTCGACATGGAGGATGGAAATCATGATCAGGTTGGGCCCCGGGAACAACAAGGGGAGGAGCCAATGCTTCGGCCGCTTCAGCATGCCCAACCAAATCCAATAATTGAGCCCGGGAACCGCTCCGTGCCATGCGGTGAGGCCCGCCCGCTGGAAAAGGCGGGGCAAGGTCACCATGTGCAAGACCGGGAGGATGGCGAGAAGAAGAAGCGGCAGGTTCATTGCGTGTGGATCCAAGAGCCGCAATATCAGCCCCAAACGTCGTCCAAGGTGAAAATCTTCGTGAAGGGACCGGGCTGCTCCAGCAACCACTCTGCGGCTCGAACGGCCCCCAGAGCAAAGCCCGTTCTGTCTTTGGCCGAATGCTCGAGGGAAATCCGGTCGACTCCGCCATCCCAGTCAATGCGGTGGGTGCCGGGAACCCCAGGAAGGCGAACGGCGTGAACTGGAATCTCTTCGTTCCGCCCCGCCTTCAAATCGCCAGCCAAGGCGAGGGCGGTCCCACTGGGCGCATCCACCTTGCCCGTGTGGTGGGTCTCGGTGATGGACGGCTCGAACCCGTGACCCTCCAGCGCCTGTTCCACCTGCCGCATGGCCTTCCGGAACAGGTGGACCCCCACCGAGAAATTGGGTGCCCACACCATTGGATGCCCTGCATCCTTCACCGCATCCTCCACCGCATCGAAGGCGTCCAGCCACCCGGTCGTTCCGCTCACCAGAGGCAGGCCTCGATTGCGACAAGCCGCATAGACCGACACAGCCGACTCGGGAAGGGTGAAATCGATGGCAACATCCGCTTCGGGCCAATCGCCCGCGGCCAGTGCTTCCCGACCCCAGAGGTCCACCACGGTGTGGCCCCGGCCCTCGGCCGCCGCCTTCACCGCATGGCCCATTCGGCCCTTGCCCAAGACCAGAATCTTCATCGTCGTCATCGAGTGGTGCATGAGGAAGGCGTGATCGACCGAGAGAAGCGCAGTCCAAAGGTCGGCCCGATGCCGGGTTGCCATCCGAGGTCTTCGGAGACATCAAATCCGAGCAGGTGGGCATCCACATGGGCATCCACCACTTGCGCCCCCCAGATCAAGACGAACGTCAGCACGCTCTGCTCGAGGTTGGTCCGATGGAAATCCCGCGCGGCGAGCACATCCGAAGAGCTCAGGCTGGTGACATAGACGGTTTCGGGATCATCATCCGTCAAGGCGATGTATCCATCCCGGTATTCCTTGTAGATCGCGCCCTCCGTCTGGATGTAGTAGCCACTGGCTCCAAGGGCCCCATAGACGAGGGGCACCTTCCACCACTTGCCATTGTTCACCTGACCCCAACCGGGCAGGACGGCACTGTGCCACGTGGTCCGCTTGATCCGTTCCTGCTCGGCATCATCCTGGGCAAACAGCGGAAACGCCACCCCCATCAGAATCAAGACCGTCAGGAACCACCCGCGCATCACCGGAGCATCACTGGGTGCCCAGCTCGTCGAGGAGCTGCTGCAGATCCTCCGCGTCCTGGAAGTACAGCTCAATGCGCCCGGCACCATCGCTGCGGACCTTCATGTCGAGGGACCGGCCGGAGAACCGGCTGCGCAAATGGGCCCGCATGGTTTGCATCTGCAGGCTGAGGGCCGCTGCATTGGACTTCTTGGTCGGCTTTCGGCCCACGATTTCGCTGGCCTCGCGCTCGGTCTGGCGCACATTCAATCCCTTGTCGAGGATGCGGCGGAAGAGGGCCTTCTGGTTTTTCGGCTCCTGAAGTCCAGCCAGCACACGGGCGTGACCGAAACTCAGATGCCCGGCCGCCACCGATTGCTGGATGTTGGCCGGAAGACCGAGCAGACGGATGTAGTTGGAGACTGTGGAGCGTTGCTTTCCCACCCGGGACGCCAATTCCTCCTGCGTCAGGGCGCATTCCTCCATGAGGCGCTTGAAACTGATGGCCACTTCGATCGCGTCGAGGTCCTCCCGCTGGATGTTCTCGACCAACGCCATCTCCAGCATCTCTTGGTCGTTGGCTTCCCGCACATAGGCGGGGACCCGGTCGAGTCCGGCGAGCTGGGACGCCCGGAAGCGGCGTTCGCCGGAAATCAATTGGTATTTGGCCGCACTCACCCGCCGGACGGTGAGCGGCTGGATGATGCCGAGGGTCTTGATGCTGTCGGCCAATTCGTTGAGCGCAAACGGCTCGAAAGTCCGCCGTGGCTGGTCTGGATTGGCATCGATCACGCTGATTGGCAACAGGGCCACGCGACCGGCCATGTCGACCGCAGCATCCTCAACCCCTTTGCGGGCCTTCGGGGCCTTGGCTGGAGCCGAGGCGTCCTGTCCGGCCTGCTGCGCTTCGAGCAGGGCGCCGAGCCCACGGCCGAGGGCGGGCTTCTTGTTTCCCTTTTTCGCCATCGCGCCGGAATCAGTTCAGATTAGACTCGATGCCCAGGCCACCGTCGGCATCGAGGAACTTCTCGGCGTTCGGCACCTTGGTCAGGTCGTTCTTCTGAAGGATCTCCCGGGCGAGGTTCAGGTAATTGATGGCACCCTTGCAGGAGGCGTCGTGCATGACGATGGTCTCCCCGTGACTCGGCGCTTCACCCAATCGGGTGTTCCGGTGGATGAGCGTGTCGAAGACCAGCTCCCGGAAGTGCATCCGGACCTCCTCGACGACCTGATTGGACAGACGGAGGCGAGTGTCGTACATGGTGAGCAGGATGCCCTCGATGGCCAGTTCAGGATTCAATCCCCCCTGCACAATCTTGATGGTGTTGAGCAATTTGCCGAGGCCCTCCAATGCGAAATACTCGCACTGCACGGGAATCACAACGCTGTCAGAAGCGGACAGGGCGTTGAGCGTGATGAGCCCGAGGGAGGGGGAACAGTCGATGAGGATGAAGTCGAATTCATCGCGCAGGGGCTCAAGGGCAGCCCGCATCCGGTGCTCACGCTCGGCCTCGCCAATCAGTTCGATTTCCGCCCCGACGAGATCGATGTGGGAAGGCAGGAGCCAGAGGTTCGGGTTGCCGGTCTCGACAATCGCTTCCCGGGCATCCAGTCCGTTGATCAGGCATTGGTAGGTGCCCGCGGTCACCGCCTTGGGATCAACTCCCACGCCACTGCTGCTGTTGGCCTGCGGATCCGCATCCACGAGGAGGGTCCGGTACTCGAGCGCGCCGAGGCTGGCACCGAGGTTGATGGCGGTCGTGGTCTTGCCGACCCCGCCTTTCTGGTTGGCGATGGAGATGATTTTGCCCATGTTCAGCACGGATGCGGGTGAGGCTCAAATATAGCCGGCCACCTGTCCGGAAAGGGGGAGGAATTATCCACACGGAACCCCCGTTCCATGCGCATTCACAGGCTCACAAATCTTCGAAGCGGACATCCCCGTCATCCGCCTTCTCGGCATCGCCGCCGCGGGGTCCATTGTGCTCACCGGACTGGTACTCTCCGGTGCCTTGCAACTCGGCAATCTTCTCCAGGCTGTCCCGAAGGCCGTCGCTGAACTTCTCGAAATCCTCCTTGTACAGGAACAGCTTGTGCTTGCTGTAGGTCACCTCACCGGAGGCGTGGTTCTGCCGCTTGCTCTCTGTGATGGTGAGATAGAGATCCTTGGCCCGGGTGGCCCGGATGTCGAAGAAATACGTCCGTTTCCCGGCCTTGACCGAGAACGTGTGGACATCCTCCTCCCGACGGTCATTCCGTCCCCAATCCTGCTTGCGATCGCCGTACATGTCTCCTGGTTGTTGGAGGAAAAGGTAAGACAATCCCGTCCGGATTCACCGGAACAGTTGAATCTGTCCGGCGTATTCAAACGGAATCCGGAGCTGGTCCTCGAGGTAGACTTGGTAGAGGTAGACCCCGTCTGCTGCGAAGTGGTCCCCTCCATGGACCTCACCTTGCCACACGCCATCGGGATCCTCCGTCTCGAAGATGATCTCGCCCCAGCGGTTGTAAATGGTGCACCGGTACGCCGCCGTGCCGGTGGTCACCGGCTGCCAGACGTCGTTGATGCCATCGTTGTTGGGGGAAAAGCTGTTGGGAGCATAAAACAGCGTTCCATTGACGCCAACCTCCCCCTGCGCCACATCCGTGCAGCCGTATTCGTTGATGACCGTCTGGCTCACATTGAACACTCCGGCTCCGGTGAACACATAGGTCGGATCACTTTCGTCACTCGATCCTCCGTCCCCGAAGTTGTAGTAATGCTGGAATGCCCCGGAACTCAGGTCTTCCACAGTCACAAGCGGCTCGAGGATGTCCACGATGTTGGGCTCGATGTCGAAACCCGCAGAAGGCTCCGGATACACCTCGATGAAGGCCGTCTTGGTCTCCGCCAATTCCTGCACGCAGAATCCGCTCGTGCTCATCTCCAACGTCACCGTGTAGTTGCCGGGCACCTCGTAGACGTGCGTCGGATTGGGGGAGGAAGAGGTGGTGCCATCCCCGAAATACCAGGTGTAGCCGGCCGCAGTCTCGGTGACGGAGAGGTTTTCGAAACTCACCGGCAAGGGCGGACAGCCCGTCACCGGACCACCATCAAACCCGATGGAGGGGTCGAAGAGCACCTCGACCTCGGATTCGAAGTCGCGTTCGCATCCCTCAGCCGTGACCACGACCTCGACGGTGTACAGGCCGGGCTCCGGGAAGGTGAGCCCTTGGAGAACGCCGCCCGACTCGATGGCCGCATTGCCCGGAGCGTAGTTCCATTCAAACGTGGCATTGGGGTCCGTGACCCCGATGGCCTCGAGACTGAAACTGTGCTCTTGGAAGCATTCAGGGTCGGGAGTCTCGAAGAACGGCTCGAGCAGCCACGCCACCTCGAACACTTCCGACGTCGTATCGGGACATTGAAAATCGGCCAGCGTGACCAACTGCACCACATAAGTTCCGGGGCCATCGTAGGTCCAGGTGGGGAAGGCGTCGTAGCTCACGTCCTCATTGCCAAGCTCCCCAAACTCCCAAACGTATCCGGACCCGCCGACACTGTTGTTGTCGAAGGACAAGGTGAAGCCGGTGCAGAAGTCCTCTTGAGGCCCAATGGCTGCTGTAGGCGGTGGGGGCGGCGTCCAATCGAGCACGCCACTGCCGACGCATCCGTTTTGCACGATGGTCAGTTCGGCCTCCACATCTTCGATCTCCGGGAATCCAATTCCATCCGGAGCCGCCAGCGTACTGGCACCGCTGGAAGCCAAGTTGCCGAAGTCCCACGTGAAGTCGGCCCCGTTGTAGGTCTCTGCTGTTCCGAAATCAAACACAGGCGTCCCTGTGGAACAGTCGAACCCCGTCACTTCCAACTCTGGGTTGACAGGCTCAAAAACGTCGTACACGGAGGTGCTCGTGTCCGCACAGGGCCACCCCGGGTTCGCCACCAGCGTCACGGTGTAGGTTCCGGGTTCCGGAAAGGTGTAGCTCGGGTAAGCCAGATTCGACGTATCCGACTCGATGCCCGGCACGCCGAAATCCCAATGGAAGAAGGTCGCATTGATTGAGAATTGCTGGAAATCAATGGTCTCGCCGATGCACAGCTGGCTTCCAGTCTGGATGGCCACCTGGGAGGTGATGTTCGGATCGCACACCGTGACGTTGAATTGGAAATCCCGGTTGGATGTGCTGAGCAAAATGCCGTCCCGCCATTCCTCCACACAGATGCCAATCACATACTGACCTGCGGCCGTGGGTTGACCCGTGATGAAGCCCGTCACAGGATCGATGGCCAGGGCCGGGTCTGAATCAATCGGGTAGGTCGCCGAATACCCTGCAGCCCAATTCACATCGGTATACGGCGGACCATTAGGCGGGTTGGGGGCCGGCTGGTTCGGCGTGCCACCAAACATGGGAGAACAGAACGTGTAGGCGAGGCTGTCTCCATCCGCATCGGTCGCGCTGTGGTCGAAGAAGAAATCGAATCCCGCGCAGAGAGCGACCGGGGGCAGGCTGTTGAAGACGGGGCTGCTGTTGGGCTCCTCGGTTTGGTTCGTGCCGGGAATCTGGGTGGTGAACGTGGCCCCAGCATCATCCGGATTGGTCAGATTGATGATGGACGGGTTCCGGCAACAACGTTGGTAGCTCAACGTGAATCCATTCGGCGATTCCCCGATGTCCACGATTTGCTGGTAGACCGCCTGTTCCACACACACCGAGGGAGGCGGGGTCCCACACGGATTCTCGAGCGTCACAGGAACCTCATTGACGTTCTGGAAGGAGAGGGGAATGCTGATGGAATTGACCAACTGACCATTGGCATTGAAAATCCCGACCGAGGCGGCATCATCAAAACCGGTCCCATTCTGGTTGGTCGGACCGCAGTCCCGGTAGACCACCAACCGAATTCGGTAGGACCCGCCGCCCAAATCCTCGTAGCTGATCTCTCCACCGACGATGTGCGTTGCGGACAAGGGCAACACCATCACCAGCAAGACCAGCATCAAGCCGGCGCGGCAGAGTCGATGAAGAGCGGTCATGGACAGGTCTGATTGAATAACGGCTGGAAGGGCTTCAGGTTGCGTGTTCTCACAAAGTTCCTGCATCCGTGTCGAAGCGGCGGCGTGTTGTGCGAACTTTGACACATCCACCACACGTGGATTCTTTTACATGATTGACACGCACGACGCCGACCAACCGTTGGCCACCCCCGATGCGTCCCAGCCCGATTCGGGCCACAAAGAAGCCGAGGCGCAGGACGCGCCGACCCGGGACGCCCAAGACGAATCCTCCGAAGCCGAAGCGGCACCCGAGGAACCCCCCAAACTCCCTTTCAAGGAATTGCCCCTCTGCGACGCGGTGCAGGAAGGCCTCGACGCCATGGGCTTCGAAGTCGCCACGCCAATTCAGACCATGGCCATCCCGCCCATCACCGAAGGGCGCGACCTGATCGGCATCGCCCAGACGGGAACCGGCAAGACCGCCGCTTTCCTGCTTCCGACGATGCACAACATCTACGAGGCCGGTGGCGGTGACCACATCAAATGCCTCATCATCACACCAACCCGAGAGCTCGCACTCCAGATTGACCAAGCCTGCGAGGGCTTTGGATATTTCTCCGGCACCTCCAGCGTTTCCATTTATGGTGGAGGCAGCGGCAGTGACTTCGACCGCGAAAAGAACGCCCTCACCACGGGGGTCGACATCGCCATTGTCACGCCGGGCCGGATGATCAGCCACATGAATTTGGGCTATGTCGACCTCAGCAAACTCGACGTCCTCATTCTCGACGAGGCGGACCGCATGCTGGACATGGGCTTCCTCGGAGACATCAACCGCATCGCGGAGCACTGCAATCCCGAGCGCCAGACCTTGCTCTTCAGCGCCACGATGCCCGACCGCATCGGCAAACTGGCCACCTCCATGTTGAAGGATCCAGTAACCGTACAGATCGCCCTGTCCCGGCCCGCAGAGAAGGTGATGCAGGTCGCCTATCCGGTCCACGACGACCAAAAGCCCAAGCTCCTTGTGAGCCTCTTGAAGGACCGCGGCCTCGAATCCGTCATCGTATTCTCGAGCCGCAAGCGCAGCATCAGCATCATCGCCCGCTCGCTCTCCAAGGCCGGACTCAACGTGGGCTCCATCAGCTCGGACCTGGAACAGAAAGACCGGGAGGACGTGATGCGCCGGTTCCGCAATCGAAAGGTCAATGTGCTCGTCGCCACAGATGTGGTGAGCCGAGGCATCGACATCGACAACATCGAAATGGTCATCAACTACGATGTGCCGCCCAACGAAGAAGACTACGTACACCGCATCGGCCGGACGGCCCGCGCTGGCCGGGGTGGCATCGGCATCACGCTCATCACGCCGGGGGAGATGCGCAACTTCTCCAAGATTGAGAAGCTCATCGACATGGAGGTCCGCAAGGAACGTCTGCCTGAGGAGCTCGGTGAAGGACCGACCTATGACCCCAATGCTCCTTCTGACCGCGGTGGACGCGGCGGACGCGGCGGACGTGGCGGTGGTGGTGGCCGTGGCGGTGATCGCCGTGGCGGCGGAGGCGGAGGCGGTCGAGGCCGTGGACGAGACGGGGACCGTCGCCGGGGCCGCGGAGGCCAAGGCGGGGGTGGAGACCGTCCGCAAGGCCAAAACCAAGGAGACAGCAATGGTGAAGGCGGCAACAAGAAGCGCCGCCGCAACCGCAACGGCAAGCGGCGAGGCGGAGATGGCGGTCAGCAAGGTGGAAGCCAACCCCAAGGCTGACCATGGCCGAGTACGATGACGCCGACCTCGTCGGCCGACTGACGCCCGAGGAATTTCGCGTGCTGCGCCGGAACGGGACGGAGCGTCCATTCACCAGCCAACTCAACAGTGAGACTCGACAGGGGAACTATCACTGCAAAGTCTGCGACACGGCCCTGTTTGCCCACACCGCCAAATTCGACGCCGGCTGTGGCTGGCCCAGCTTCGATCAGGAAATTGACGGGGCGAGGGTCACCCGCATCCGGGACACCTCACTCGGCATGATTCGGGTGGAGATCCGGTGTACGGAATGCAACTCTCACCTCGGACATGTGTTCCCGGACGGACCGACCGAGACGGGAACGCGGCACTGCGTCAATGGAGTCTGTCTGACCTTCCGCCCGGAAGCCAACTGAACATCAGGGGCGCCTTGGTCGTCCACCTAGCCTCCGGCCATTCTGACCGGACATGCGTTGCTGCATGCGCTTGCGGACCACTTCCTTGAACTTCTTCTGGGCTGCGATGCACCGGACCGCAAAATCAGGTCCGAATTCAGCGGACACATCCCGGAGAAACTGAGCGCGCAATTGAGGAAGTCCGAATTCGGCTGCCTCGAGGCGATCGAGAAGACCATCAAACTCATCGTCTGATCCGCCCTCGAAATTGTTCAGGTCTTGCTGGATGGCTTTCAGCTCGCGGCTGGCGAGGTCCAACTCCTCCTTGTGGGCGTTGTAGATGGGCCAGAACACCTGGGCCGACTCGGCATCCAAATCCAACTCATCCGTGAGGAACCCCACCGCCATGACCTCCATGCGTTCGCGAAGCGCTTCTCGGTCCACTCCACCTGGCCGGCCATCCGGTTGGGCCACCAGATTCGAAGAAAACAGGAGTCCCATCAGCAGGCTGGACAGGACCATCAGAGAAGGACGATTCATGATATTCATACCGTTCATCAGTTTCATGTTCAATACAGTGTGGTCCAAGACTCCGCCTCCAATTCGATGAGAGACTCTTCCTCCATCAGTTCCACCATCCCGGCCAATTCTTCATCGGACATGGCCTCAAGTTGACACGCGAACGTCACACAAGGCTCCGGTTTCATCGCCTCGCTGAACGCAACACCGAGTCCAAAAATGAGGGCGATGGACGCCGCCATGGACACCATCGGAATCAGACGGCGCACGCGGCCATGCCGAGGTGTGGCCATCACATCCTGAATCGCCCGCTCCACGACGGCATCCGCAATGCGGAAACCATCGTCTTTGCGATTCGGACCGGTGGAAGGGGAGTGGGACATCATGGGAGACAACGCGCAGTGGAACATCGGGTTTAATGGAACCAGGATTCCGCCTCTTTTTGGAGGATGGACTCGATCTTTTTCTTGGCGTGGTGATAGGACGCTTTCAACGCACCTTCAGATGTGCCTGTTTCTGAGGAGAGGTCCGAATAGGGGCGATCGTCAAAATACCGGGCCTGAAAGACCCAGCGTTGTTTGGGCGGCAGCGTGGAGATTGCGGCATGGAGCCGCGCCAAGATGGCGTCTCCTTCAAAATCGGGAGAGTCCAAGGCCTCCGCTGTTCGTTCCTCCAACATGATGTCGAGTGGCGCCATGCGCCGCAGATTCCGCTTTCGGGCGGCGTCCACCGTGGCATTGCGCGTGATGCGGAGGAGCCAGGCACGGCGCTGGGCCTCATTGCCTTCAAATCCGTCCCACGCCTTCCAGGTCTTCACGAACACGGCTTGGGTTACATCCTCCGCATCCTCGGTCACGCCCAGCATGCGCCGGCTTTGGGACAGCACCAAGCGGTAATGTTCACGCATCCAGGTGGCGAAATCAGGCGGGGCGGTGTTCTTCGAAGCGGATCGCACGTTCCCCAAAGGAACGGGTCACACACCGGAGCGTTTAACCAAAGGCTGAACGGATCACCGCCAACCCTTCATCGGCGATGCCGGAAGCGGCGGCAAAGGTTTCTGCCCCAGACAGCATGGCCTCCGCGTCGTCCTGTCCAGAAAAGGTGCAGGTGATGCCGCCGGCTTCCTGAACGAGCAGAAGGCCCGCCGCAATGTCCCACGGCTGCAGACTGTATTCGAAGAAGAGGTCAAACCGGCCGCAGGCGACATAGGCCAGATCAATGGCCGCGGACCCCATTCTGCGGATGCCGCGTGATCCTCGGGCAAAGACGGTCAAGGCCTTGAGGTAGTCGTCCATCCGGTCGAAGTCCCAGTGGGGGAAGCCCGTCGCCACCAGTCCATCGGCCAATCGATCTCGTCGCGCGCACCGAATCGGCCGACCATTGAGGTGCGTGCCTCCACCTTGCCAAGCCGTAAAGCACTCGTCTCGGTTGGGGTCATACACAATGGCGACAACGGGCTGGTGGCCATCGACAAGGGCGACAGACACACAAAACACCGGCAGACCATGAATGAGGTTGGTTGTGCCGTCGAGTGGATCCACCACCCAGCGGAAGCGGGCGTCGTCTGACGCGCCGGCCGTGCCCTCCTCGGCCAGAAAGCCAGCCTCAGGAAGCAGAGCTTGCAGTCCTTCGACCAGCCTGGCTTCTGCCGTCTTGTCGACATGGCTCACGAGGGAATTCAACCCCTTCACTTCAATGTCGGCCTCGGCGACCTGTTGCTCGACCAAGTAATTGCCAACGGGACGAATGACCGCAACGGCATCAGCAGTCAGCACTGCAGCATCGAAGGGGAGAGAAGCCTTGGAATCCATGGGTCAACCCTTTTGGCGTCGGGACACCCAAATGGTCAGGGCGAGGCCGCCGAGGAAAGTCAGCGTCGAAATCAGCTCGGCCTGGGTGAACGTCATGCCCAACCAGTCCATCTCCGCATTGACTCGAATCTTCTCGATGAAGAACCGCTCGATGCCATTGAACATCAGGTAGATCCCAAAGAGAAAGCCCGGCGCGGTCCAGCGCTTGCGCATGCTCCAGAGGAAGGCAAAAATGGCCGTGGCCATCATCGTCTCGTAGAAAGACGTGGGGTAGACCCCCGGGTCGAGGTAGGTGCCGAAGCCCTCGAAAATGGGCCAGGGGTCATTCTCCGTGATCAGCTTGCCCGTGTATCCAGCGGGACGAGGGCCGTAGACCGCGTTGACGTTGTTGGGAAAGGAATACGACCACACCCAGTCCGGCGCCCACGAGAGCCAATCGGGCTTGGGGTTCACGTTCGGGATGCCCCAGTCGCCGTCTCCACTGATCTGGCAGCCCATGCGTCCGATGCCGTAGGCCAGAATCAACCCGGGCGCCGTGGCATCCGCGAGATGGAGGAAAGGAATCTTGACGCGACGGGCATACCAGGCGACCGCCAATCCCCCCACAATGAGACCACCATAAATGGTCAATCCACCCAGAAAGCTCTGCAAAGAGGGTTCGCGAAAAAAGGCCACCAGCTCATCCGGGTATTCGAGCAGGTGGAACAGTTTGGCCCCGACGACACCACCAACGGCCGCATACAGCGTGACGTTGCCCGTCCGCTCCCACGGATGCACGGTGACGGTCTTCTGTTCCGGGGTCTCAAGCTGTTGCTTGACATCCTCCTTCCAACGGAGCCAGCCCATGACCACGCCCACCAGGACACCGAGAACGGGATATCCCGCCACGCTGAACAGGTGTTGTTGAGGCGGACCGCCACCCTGAAACAGGTCGGAGGCATTGACGAGGAGCCAAAGCACCTTCCAACCGAGCACGAATCCAAGCAGACCGCTGGACACCCACGCCAAGGGCCCCTCGGGCTTTCCGACCCAGACCGTTTTCTCCGTGGTCGGCAGCACGCCATCCTTCTCCTTTCGTTGGAGCTCACGGCGCAGCAAAGCCGACGCCGCCACGAAGGCCAGGGCCACCATGAGGCCAAACGAATTCACGAGCTTCAAAGCCGCGATTTCGATGCCGAACAGATCCTGGAAGAGAAAGTACAGATTGGGGTACACGGCGGCGCGAATCTGCCGGCAAGTTAGGCGCAGACCAAGGTCCCCTGAACCCGGCCCTCACGGAATCCGCCCAAGGCCACGTCGACCACCGTGCCGGGTGCAAGTTTCGCGGAATCGGCCACCGCCACCCGCACGTATTCTGGGGTGTAACCCGACCGAGCGCCCGCCACGTCCACTTCACCTTCCAGCAACACCGGGCGGGTGGCGCCCTCGAATCGGGCCGCATGGGCCCATTGCTTTTTGAGGCTGATTTGGGTCAGCACCTTGTTGCGCGCTTTGCGCTCCGAAACAGGCACCACCTCGTCGATGCGCAACGCCGTCGTCTTGGGCCGCTCGCTGTAGGTGAACACGTGGAGATAGGAGGCCGGCGCCTCCAACAGGAAATCCCGGGTCTTGGCGAATTCCACTTCCGTCTCGCCCGGAAATCCGACAATGACGTCAATGCCGATGCCGGCCTCGGGCATGCGGTCCACAATGTGGGCCAAACGATCGTGGTAGAGATCGGTCCGATACCGACGACGCATGGCGCTCAGAACGGCGTCACTTCCACTTTGAAGAGGAATGTGGAAATGGGGCTGGAATTTCCGCGAATCCGCCACGAAATCAATCAGCGGGGCCTCCAGGAGGTTGGGTTCGATCGAACTGATGCGGTAGCGCTCGATCGACGCGAGACCGGCATCGTCTTCCAGCGCCCGGCAGAGATCGAGAAGAGTTTCCCCCTGCGCCTTTCCGAAGTCGCCGATGTTCACGCCAGTCAAGACGATTTCCCGGGCCCCGGCCTCAGCGGACTTGCGGGCCTCGATGAGGGTGGTCGCAATGTCCGCTGAGCGGGAGCGCCCGCGGGCCAAAGGAATGGTGCAGAAGGCACAGAAATAATCACATCCGTCCTGCACCTTGAGAAAACTGCGGGTCCGGTCGCCACTGCTCACCGCGGGGTGAAAGGCCTGGACATCGCGAATCTCCCCGCGCTCCACCACGGCCGTATCGTCTCCGGATGCCTTCCGGGCACGCTGGGACTCCAAGTGTCCGGCCAGGTTGAACTTTTCCTGCGCGCCGAGCACCAGGTCCACGCCCTCGATGTCGGCAATCTCCTTGGGCTTGAGCTGAGCATAGCAACCGATGACCGCCACAAACGATTCAGGATTGGCCGCTTTGGCGCGCCTCACGATGTTGCGGCATTTGGCATCGGCGTGGTCTGTGACGCTGCAGGTGTTGACCACCACGACGTCCGGCCGATCCTCCACGGCCACCTTGGCGTAGCCGGCATCGGTGAGCCCACGGAGGAGGGCGCTCGATTCGGAGAAATTGAGCTTGCAGCCCAGCGTCTCAAAGGCCACGCGGCCATGGTTTGCCATGGCACAAAATTAATCGGGCAACCTCGAGGCCCATTGAGCGGTTATGACCATCGACGGACACGTGCGCACGTGAGTGCTTACCTTGCCGTTCCGCAAACCTTCAAGGATGAACCAAACCCGCCTTTCCGCGTTGACTGCCATGCTGTTGTTCAGCGTCACCGCATTCACCCAATCCTTCACCCTGTCCACCGATCTGCTCGGCGACGCCTTCCACAGCGGAGGCCCAATCGGCTTCATCGATGTCGACAACGATGGACTGGATGACCTCGTGCTCTTCGACCAGGGCGACGACGTCAACATTCTCTACCAGACCGCCACCGGATTCAGCAAGGTCCACTACGGTCAGGTCAGCACCGCAAACCAGTGGGGCGCCTGCATCGGCGACATGAACAACGACGGTTTCAAGGACATCTACGCCGGCGGCAGCTATGACGGCGTTCACTTCATGGCCATCGGTCCCGGAGGCACCTTCGAGCTCAACGACCTCGACAACGGCTCCATGTTCATGCAGGCCTGCAACATGGCCGACCTCGACAACGACGGCGTCCTCGACGCCTTTGGCTGCCACGACGACGCCCTCAGCCGCATGTGGAAAGGCTCCGAGACCGGCCCTCCGGTCAACGACCAGAACCTGATGCCGCTGATGAGCTACGACCATACCGATTACCCGAACACCGACCACAGCGGCAACTACGGCACCGTATTCAGCGATTTCGACAGCGATGGCGACGTCGACCTGTACATCGCCAAGTGCCGCCAGTTTGTCAGCGACCCTCAAGACCCGCGCCGCATCAACCAACTCTGGGTCAATGACGGCCAGGGAGGATGGACCGAGGAGGCGGCCGACCGCGGCCTCGTGTTCTTCGAGCAGAGCTGGACGGCAGACTTCGGTGACATCGACAACGACGGCGACATGGACCTTGCCGTGACGAACCACAGCACGACCTTGTTCCTCCTCGAAAACGACGGCACCGGCCATTACACCGACATCACCGCCGGCAGTGGCATGGAGGTCAGCGGTTTCTTCCTCCAGAGCAAGTTTGAGGACTTCGACAACGACGGCTTCCTCGACTTTATCACCTCCGGAGACAACAGCTCCAATTACTACTTCAAGGGCAACGGCGACGGCACGTTCGAGCAACTCGCCTGGCCATTCAGCTACGGCGACGCCATGCTCAGCTTCGCCACCGGTGACGTGAGCCGCGACGGCCAGATGGACCTGATTGCCAGCCACGGCAGCGTGTACGTGAGCCCGGACAACAACAACCCGGACCAGCTCTACATCAACGATGGCAGTGATCACCACTGGGTGTGCTTCGACCTGCAGGGCATCGAATCCAACGCCGATGCGGTGGGCGCCCAGGTCGCCATCTATGGACCCTGGGGCGTTCAGCTCCGTGATGTCCGTGCCGGCGAGAGCTACGGCATCACCTGCACGACCCACCCGCACTTCGGTCTTGGCGAGGCCGACCACATCGACAGCGCCGTGGTGCACTTCCCGAGCGGATTCACCACGACCCTCATTGATCCCGCCATCGACACCTACCACAACGTCATCGAAGCTCCGTGCCAAATCGGCGCCTTCGACCTGACCCTGACCGGGGCCAACGTCATCTGCCCGGGAGAGACCGTCACGATTGACGCTCCGATGGGTTACGCTACCTACGAGTGGAGCAATGGCGAGATGGCCCTCGGCATCACCGTGGGAGAAACCGGCAACTATACTGTGCTCGTCTATGACCAAGATGGCTGCGCCGGCATCTCCAACCCGATCTCCATCGAGGTCTACGAGCCAGAGGTTCCGACCATCACGGTCGACGGCGACCTCAAACTTTGTGACGGGGAAACCGTCACGCTCATCTGCAGCGCTGCCCCGGGCTACGCTTGGAGCAACGGCGCCACGGACCAGAGCATTCAGATTTCCGAGGCCGGCACGTACAGCGTGGCCATCGACGGAGAATGCGCCGAGCCCACCGCCTCCGAGAATGTCGTGGTCGAGGTCTACGACGTGCCCGGCAACCCCACCGTGGAAGACACCGAAATTCCCGCCCCGGCCAGCACGACGCTGGAGTTCACGGGGTCCGAACTCCACTGGTACGACAGCGAGACCGCAGAGAACCCCGTGTTCGTCGGCAACAGCTACACCACGGACGTGCTGAGCGAAACCACCACCTTCTGGGTGGAGGACGTTTTGAACCACGGCCTCGAAACCGCAATGGGCGGATCGTCCGCACAGAGTGACGGTCAATACCACAACAACAGCAACTACTGGCTCCGCTTCGACGCCTATGAAGACCTCGTGATCGAAAGCGTCAAGGTGTTTGCCAATGGCGAAGAGGATCGGACCATCGCCGCCATCGACGGCGCCGGCAACGTCCTCGACCAGATCACGGTGACCATTCCCGATGGCGAGAGCATTGTGGAACTGGGCCTCGTCGTTCCCGCCGGAACGGGACATGGCCTCCGCAGCCTCGATGGCAACCCCCAGTTGTGGCGCGACGGACAGGGCAGCAACCTCGACTATCCCTACGAACTTGGCGATCTGGCGACCATCACCTCCAGCAGCGTGAACAACCCCAACAACGCCACCAACTACTACTATTTCTTCTACGATTGGACAGTGAGCACCCAGGGCATCGCCTGCGCCTCTGACCGTGTGCCCGTGACGGTCACCGTGACCACCAGTGGCGTCGCCGACCTCACCGTACTGGACGGCGGCCTTCAGGTGTATCCCAACCCGACGGAAGGGCAAGTCCAACTCCAATGGGAAGTGGCCACTGGCGCCGTGCGCTGTGAGGTCATCGATGCCTCCGGCCGACTGCTCTTCCAACGGGAAGCTGCTGGACCGAACCTGCTTGGCACCCTGGACTTTTCGACCCTGCCCAAGGGCGTTCACATCCTGAAGCTCACGCAAGGAGGCCGCACCGCCACGGCGCGCATCGTCCTCCGCTGATCTCCATCCACCGATTCAAGGACCCCGCCCGGCAACGGTGCGGGGTTCTTCTTTCCTTCGCATCATGTCCCGTCCAGCCGGCTTCGTTCTTCTGTTGCTTGGCCTCGCCTCAACGAGCGCGTTGGTCAGCCTGACGGCGAATGATGCTCAGAAGGCAACCTATCACCATGGTTTGGAGGGCGTGGTGTACAATGATTTGCTCGGCGGTTTGCCGGACACCCTGAATTCCCTTTTTCAGGGCTCGGGCAAATGCGCCGGATGTCACGCCGAGGACCCCAATGAATTGGCCTCCATCGCCGGACAAACCTTTCCCATGGAGCCTATGCCTGACGGGTGGGACGTCAACGTTGTGGACGACTGGCGGAGTTCCCTGATGGCCAACAGCACCAAGGATCCCTTCTGGCGGGCCAAGGTGCGCCACGAGGTCATCACCAACCCGTCCCACGCCGCGGGTCTGGAGGACAAGTGCACGAGCTGTCATGCGCCGGTCGGTCATTTCGCCGCCCACCATGACGGTGCGGAATACTATTCGTTGCTCGAATCCCTGACGGACAGCCTCGCACTCGATGGGGTGAGCTGCGCCGTCTGTCACCAGCAAGATGCCGATGGCATTGGCACCCGGTTTAGCGGCGACATGACCTTCGTGGAAGACACCATCTACGGCCAATACGGGGGTGGCAAGGACGATTACCCCATCCAGTGGCAACCCATGTTCAATTTCGTCGGGCTGATGCCGGTCTATGGCGAGCACATGACCCGCTCGGAAAGCTGTGCCGCCTGCCACAGTCTGGTCACCTCCAGCGTCGACCTAGAAGGGGAGTACACCGGGGCCACCGTCATCGAGCAGGCCACCTACCACGAATGGGTCAACTCCGTCTATGAATCCGGACCAGAACAGCAGGAGTGTCAGGGGTGCCACATGCCGCAGATTGACGGTCCAGTGGGCATTGCGAGCGGCTACGCTTGGCTCCAGCCCCGGTCACCCTACAGCCTGCATTACTTCGTCGGAGCCAACACCCACATGCTGCGCATGCTGCGGAACAACGTCGATTCACTCGGACTCTCTGCCTCGGAAGCCCAATTCGACAGCACCCTCGACCGCACCCTGACGATGCTCCAGGAGCAGACCCTTGACCTTGAGGCCGAACTCATCCTCGACGATGGCTTGCCCCGGGTCGATTTGCTTCTGACCAACAAGGCCGGACACAAGTTCCCCTCCGGATACCCGGCACGTCGCGCGTGGGTCGAAGTCGAAATCAGTGGCGATGACGGACAATCCCTCTTCCATTCCGGAGCCTGGAATCCCGAAACCGGCCACATCCTTGGCCAGGAAGACGTGGCTTGGGAGCCTCACCACGACATCATCGAAGACCCTGCTGACGTGCTCATCTATGAACTGGTGCTCGGTGACGTCAATGGCGACCCGACCACCCTCCTCGAGCGGGCCCATGAGCACCTCAAGGACAACCGGATGACCCCACGCGGCTTCAGCACCGCCCATGCCGTGTATGACACCACCGCGATCGTTGGAGGTGCCCTGGAAGATCCCAACTTCAACCTCGATTCAGAAGGCGAGGAGGGAAGCGGGTCCGACCGCATCCAATATCTCCTGCCTGAAGGATGGAACCAACACTCCATACTCACCGTGGAGTGCACCGTCTGGTATCAGGCCATTCCCCCGAAGTGGGTGGCCCCCATGCTCGAACTCCAGGGAGACAGCCTCATCGATGGCTTCCGCCAATTGTACTCCGAATTCGCACCCCTGCCCGAACGCATTGCCGACATCACCATCGAGGCCATCCTGGACGGCGTGGAAGAGCAAATGGACATGGAAATGACCGCCTGGCCGAACCCGTCCGAGAACGGTCGGGTTCAGGTGGAAAGCCCTCAGGCATTGGGACGCTATGTTCTGTTCGACGCCACCGGTCGACTGGTGGAGTCCGGACAGTGTCCCCAAGGGCGACTCATCCTGCAACTCCCCTCATCGGGGCGGTATGTCCTTCGAACAGAAGCGGGCAGCATCACCCTGCTCCGGAACTGATCAAGCCTGGTAGTCCAGAACCACAGGACAGTGGTCCGACCCGTGCACCCCGGTCAGAATCTCCGCAGGTCCGCAGCGGGACAAGGCCTCCTGTGAGGCCAGGAAGTAGTCCAGGCGCCAGCCCACGTTCTTTTCTCGGGCCCCTCCGCGATAGCTCCACCAGGAATACTGGATCCGGTCTGGATTCTGGTGCCGCCAAACATCCGTGAATCCTCCGTCCAATAAGGCGGTCATCCCATCAATTTCATCCTGGGTGTAGCCCGGGGTCTTGTTGTAGTTGGGCTCGGGACGGGCGAGGTCAATGGGCTGATGGGCCACGTTCAAATCCCCACAACACACCACCGGCTTCGCCTTCGCCAACTTCTCCAGGTAGGCGCGGAACGCCACGTCCCACTCCTTGCGGAAAGGCAGTCGCTTGAGTCCGGAAGAGCTGTTGGGCGTGTACACCGTCACAAAGTGAAAACTGCCGAAATCCGCGGCCGTCACCCGGCCTTCGTCGTCCATGCCGTCGCCGCCGATGCCGTGGGTCACCGACTCGGGCTCCTTTCTGGACAAGATGGCCGTCCCGCTGTAACCCTTCTTCACCGCACTGGAACTGTGGATGTGCCAGTCACCACTCAATCCGAACAGGGCCTCTCGAACCTGATCGTCCTGCGCTTTGGTTTCCTGCAGGCCGAGGACATCCAGTCCACTGCCGGCCAGCCACGTTTCGAAGTCTTTCTTCACGACGGCGCGCACGCCATTCACATTCCAGGTGCCGAGTTTCATGGGCGCAATCTCGCCCAGCGACAGCACTTTCAGGCCATGCCGGGCGGGCGGCCCCAGCCCTTGGCCACGAGATGGCCCAGCAGAGGGCTGAGCTCGGTCGAGTGCGACACCACCCGGCGTACCTGCAGCATCTCCATGAAGTGCTGCCCCTCGTTGGACAACCCTGCACTGTGGTCCATCCGCACAAGATGGCTGAATTGGTCGGTCTGTCCCACATCGAGCAGACGGAACTCCTTGAGCAGCGGCTCATAGCCGACAATGAGCCGCCGGCCGTCCACCTCGGCGAGTTCCAGGAAGTGGGGCATCGTCAGGAACTCGAGCTGCCACGGAGTCATGAAACCGAGCGAGAAATAGGGGTAGTACCGCTCAGTCGAGGGAATCCCACAGGCGGCGAGCCCTTCCTTCAATTCCTGCATGGCCGTGCGGACCTGATGGCCGGTGGTCATGGACGGATCGAAATTCCGGTAGGAGCCCCACCGTTTGGTGGGCGTGTAGCATTCGAACTCCCCCAAGGAGAGCTTGTAATCGAAGTCGGATGGCAGGTCGAGGACGTACCCCGGATAGTACCATTTGAACCCGGCGGAACAGCCGAATTCGATTTCCTTGAGCATCGTGTAGATGCCCAACCCGTACTGACGATAGTCCGGATGCTGGAGCCCGATGAGGCTGGCCATGGACCGTTCGCCCATGTCGAAATAGCTCACCGCCACCAGTCGGTCGCCGTCGTACACACACACTTCGCGCGTATCAAAGACCGTCCGATGGAAACCGCTCGTCAAATACTCGTTGAGGGTAGGGTGGATGAATCCCTTGAATCGATCCTTGTGCAAGGCATACAGAGCTTCCTTTTCGGCATCCGGCTTGGCGGTGCCGATGCTGAAGGTGAAGCGCCGGTCACACCGGGCCAACCGCTTGCGCTGGCTCTTCTTGAGCGCGAAGCGGTCCAGGTTCATGCGGATGTTGACCACGCCAAAGATGCCGGACTCGATGCAGAGCAAGTCCACCTTGTACAACATGACGCTGCCGCGGAACCACCCCGACGCCAGATACTGGTCGTAGCGCTGGGGAGCCAACTTGCGGGGAAAATGCGTCTGGACGAGCATCGCCGCCCAAGATACGGCAGGACAGGGGTCAGAGGTGACGGGATATCCACTTGGCCAACGCCTCCTTGGCCGGACCGAACGGAGGGAAGGAGAGGGGCACCGCCGTCAAGGGCAACCGCTTCCTGAGGACACTCCTCCGGTTGGAGAATTCATCGAAGGAGGCTCGCCCATTGGACCGTCCCGCGCCACTCGCCTGAACCCCACCGAAGGGCAGGTCCGGGTTGGCGATCTGAACGACTGTCTCCCCGATTCCGACCGTACCCGAACGCGTGGCCGCCAGCCACTGCCGAACACGCTTGCGGTCCGCGGAGAACAGGTACAGGGACAAGGGATGGTCTTTGACATCCGCCACCATCCCCGGCACCTCGAGGGGGTCCGACCAGGTCAACACGGGAAGCAGGGGACCAAACACCTCTTCCTGCATGACCCGCATGTCCGGAGTCACCCCGGTCAGGATGGTCGGTTCCATGAAAAGCGATTCACGGTGATGCTGGCCTCCATGCACGACGGTCGCGCCTTGGGAGATCGCATCCTCCAACGTTTCCACCAGCCGATCAAACTGGTCCTCATTGACCACGCGGCCATAGGAATCAGAAGTGGACTTGTCCTCACCGAACCAGCCGTTCCACCGGCGAACCAGCGCGGCCACCAGGTCCTCCACGGCGGTATCCTTGATGAGCAGGTAGTCCGGCGCGATGCACACCTGACCCGCATTCAAGGTCTTGGCCCACCCCACACGACCGGCCACGAGGTCAGGGTCCATGGTGCCGTCGATGATCGCTGGGCTTTTGCCACCCAGCTCGAGGGTCAACGGAGTCAAATGTTCTGCGGCGGCCCGAATGACCTTGCGGCCGGTGACGGTTCCGCCCGTGAAAAAGATGTGATCGAACGGCAGGGTCGTGAGGTGCGCCGCTTCCTCAGGGCCGCCCAACAAGACCTGGACCCGGTCCGCAGGAAGCGAGGCTTGCATCCACTCAGCCATGACCTCGGAGGTGGCCGGCGCCTGCTCAGGCGGCTTGACCATGACCCGATTGCCCGCGGCCAAAGCGGCGATTACAGGCTTCATCGTCAGCAGGAGAGGAAAGTTCCACGGCGCAATGACCAGCACGACACCCTTGGGTTGGTTCGCGATTTCCGAGCGGGTTCCCAGCAGTTGAATGGGCGTCGGCCGCCGTTCGGGACGCATCCAATCCCCGAGGTGCTTCCGCATGAAGGCAATCTCCTTCCGGGTGGGGAAGAACTCCGTCAGCCGGGCTTCCGCCTCGGGCTTCCCGAGATCCTGGTGCAACGCGTCCAAGAGGGCATCCTCATGGTCGCGGAGGCCCCGCAGCATGTCAGCCAACAAGGCCCTCCGCTCACGCATGGTGGAGGCGGGCTGTTCGCGATGGGCCGACCGAAGGGCCTCAAAGGCCGAAGTCAGTTCCTCGTTGGTCAATCCTTCAGCAATTCCTTGATGCTGCCCACGCTGCCCAGCATCCCACTCGCTTCGTATGGCATGAAGACAACGCGGGACTTGTCATTGGATGTGGCCATCATCTTTTCCAATGCCTCCACATAGCGAACAGCAATGAGATACTGGGTCGGATCCGCTTTGGTGTGGCCCACGGCTTCTGAAATCTTCTTGATGGCTTCCGCCTCGGAAACAGCCACTTTCAGGCGCGCTTCAGCTTGGCCTTCGGCTTCGAGAATGGCCGCCTGACGCTCCCCCTCCGCCTTGTTGATGTCCGCCCCCTTGCGGCCCTCAGCCTCGAGGATGGCAGCCGTCTTCGTTCCCTCGGCCTCGATGATTTGGGCACGGCGACTGCGCTCGGCGCGCATCTGCTTCTCCATCGCCTCTTTGATGTCCTGAGGCGGGTTAATGTCCTGCAGTTCCACGCGGTTCACCTTGACACCCCACTTGTTGGTGGCATCGTCGAGGATGGCGCGAAGCTTGGTGTTGATGGTGTCCCGGCTGGACAAGCACTCGTCGAGTTCCAACTCACCGAGCACGTTTCGCAGGGTTGTTTGCGTCAGCTTCTCGATGGCGTTGGGCAGGTTGTTGATCTCGTAGACGCTTTTCACCGGATCGACAATCTGGAAATAGATCAATCCATTGATCTCGGTGACCACATTGTCCCGGGTGATCACGCTTTGACGGGGGAAATCGAAGACCGTTTCCCGGAGGTCGATGCGCTCCAGCATCTTGAAGGCCGCCACCCGGCCGCCCATCGCGTCTTCCTTGACATACCGCCACACACTGGGGCGAGGACGATCAATGAAAGGAATGATGATGTTGATGCCCGCCGTCAATGTGGTGCGGTAACGCCCAAGGCGTTCAATGACCATGGCCTCGCTCTGTTTGATGATGCGCAGGCCACGGACCACCACCACCGTGGCGAGGATGAGCAGGGCAATGGAAATGAAGGAAAAGCCTTCCATGAGATTCAGGGTTTGCTGGGTGGAATGACGATGAGCACGTTGGATTCGGCACGGACGATTTCGAGAAGATCCCCGACGGTCACATTGCGAGGATCATTGAGACCCGCTTCGCCTTCGTTGCGCTGTCCGGCCCAATCACGAGGAAATTCAATCAACCAATCATCTCCGTCCACACGGCCCCGCCCGCGGCCCGTCTGGGGATCGAACGGCGCCGTGACCCGGACACTCCTTCCAGGAAGGGCATCCACTCCGGTCCCGACGGAATCTCCGCTGAACCATTTGCGCATGGCCAAAGGACGCAGGAAAAGGAGGGAAAGAACGGCCCCTGCAGACGCAGCGACAAACTGATACTCCCACCAGTCGGTCACAAGGCTGGCCAATCCGCCGGCCAGAGCCCCAAGAGCCAAGGAGCCAAGCACGAGACCCGGAACGAACGCCTCACCGATCAACAGGACCAGCACGATCAACGTCCACCAATGCCAATGCTCCATCATGAGGGGAAAATAGTCCAAGAACACGGCAACGGCCGGATGGGTAGATTCGCCCCATGCGTTGTACCTCCTTCTTCGGTCTCTCCCTCTTCCTCCTGGCCTGCGGACCAACCGCCGAATCCCCTTCTCCCAACGAAATGGAGAGGGGTTCCGCACCGAATTGGTCCATTGCCATCCATGGCGGTGCCGGACATTTCGACACCGAGCGCCTGAGTCCCGAACAACAAACGGCCTACCGAGCTTCCCTGACCTTGGCCTTGAACACAGGAGGAGCGGTCCTCGAGGCTGGTGGCAGCGCCATCGATGCCGTTGTGGCCACCATTTCCATCATGGAGGACGACAGCCTGTTCAATGCCGGTCGAGGCGCCGTCTACACGGCCACCGGTGCGCACGAGTTGGATGCGAGCATCATGAACGGAGCCGACCGCAACTGTGGAGCCATCACCGGTCTTCAGGGCTTCCGGCACCCCATCGAGGTCGCCCGCCACGTCATGGAGGATTCCGAACACGTCTTCTTCAGCGGGCATGGAGCCGGCGAGTTTGCCAGTGCGGTCGGGGCCGAACCGGCAGATGCCAGCTGGTTCGACACCAAAAAAGCGCATGACCGGTATCTCAAGGCCCTGGAACGCGACACCACCCGAGAGAAATTCGGCACCGTGGGCTGCGTGGCCCTCGACCGGGAGGGACACCTCGCAGCCGGCACCTCCACGGGAGGGATGACCTACAAGCGCCACGGGCGCATTGGCGACAGCCCGGTCATCGGCGCAGGGACCTGGGCCGACGACCGAACCTGCGCCATTTCGGCCACAGGCTGGGGAGAGTACTTCATCCGGACCGCTGTCGCACACGATATCCACGCCCGCATGTTGCATGGTGGTGAGACATTGAACGAGGCAGCAGAGCGGACCATTCAAGACGAAATGGGCGCCCTCGGTGGCGATGGTGGCATTGTCGGCATGGACCGAGTGGGAAACCCCACCTTCAGCATGAACACGCCAGGCATGTTCCGGGGCGCACTGCGTTCCGATGGCGCGCCGGCCGTGGGCTTGTTTGCGACGGATGTCCTCGAACCCTGAACAGGGCTCAGCGAACCCATACCGAGGATCGGCCCAGCCAATCCCTCACCCGAATCAGGACAGCGCCCTCCGCCGTGAAGGGAATGCGGCCGGAATCCTTGGTTTTTCCTTGGAAAAGGAGGCGTCCACTGAGGTCATGGAGCTCCACGTCGAGGCTTGAGACGTCCGGGCCAATGAACCGAATGGCCCCTTCCTCCCGGACACAACCATGAACCGAGGCCAGCGCCTCCACGGATTGCAGGGGATTGGATGACACTTCGACCGTACCAAACGCAAGGCATCCCTGAGCGTCTTCCACAAGCCACCCCAGGAATCCCGGAGCGAGCAAGGCACCATCGCCAAAGCCCCCTGACCAGTCCACGAAGTAGGGGAGGGTGCCCCCTGAAACGGAGAGGGTCACTTGTGCAGTATCCGACAGGCCGGCATAGGACAGGCTGATGTCCACTTCCAAGGAATCGGGCTCGCCGATGGCGATGGTGTCCAAGACGACGCACCCGACTGCGTCGGTGAACTGCACAGAATGGTCCCCTGCAGGAAGGGCATCGGGCTCCAATCCCATCCAATCCACAGACCACGGCGGAGTTCCGCCCGAGAGGGTGGGGGCAGCCTCACCCACTTCACCCGCACAGGGCGCATCCAGAAGAGTCCACTCAATGTTCACTGGGTCCGGAATCACCACCGACACCACTGAATCCAGCAGACAACCATCGGGGTGCATCCACACCAGTGAAAGCGAATCCAACGTCTCTGACTCCCACCAAACACCGTCAAATGGAATTTCCCCATTGACCGTGACCATGCCCGAATCCGGAGCGACCCATTGGACCAGTGCCGAATCCCAAGGACACAGGGCCAGAGAGACCGTCACCGCGAGTGTCGGAATGGGCTCGACCGTCGCCCCCACCGTCTGGGTCCAGCTGAACCGGCCATCCCACCACGTCGCTTCCAGCATATGGAGGCCGGATGTTGTGGCCCAGACCGTATCCGCGTCGACGGACAGGCCATTCCAGATCATCGCCACCGAATCCGACGGAAAGGGCAAGACCCAACCTTGAGGCTCCCAAGGACATTCTCGCTCGACCTCAACCAAAGCCGCTGTCGAGGTGCCTTCGATCAAGACCGCGGCCGTGTCCGCTGACAGTCCATACCACGTTTCAGTGATGCCGGTAGGCCACCGAACCTCAATGGAGTCGACGGACACCAGATCGCCCATGCCGAAGAAGCGGGTGAACGTGTGTTGGGTCTGGTAATCTGCCCCTGCGTCGACCTGCTGCATCTGGACCTTGCCACCGCTGTGCACCTTGATGCGAGCGCCCACCGCATGGGAATTCGATTCCGTCCCAACCAATCGGAGCGCAAGCCTTGAGGCGCCTCCATCGTTGGTCGTCCGAAGCAACTGGACCGTGGGAAGCGAACCGTGGCAGGCAATGTCCGGGGACCGGTCCTGATCCAAATCGAAGCGGCCGAGGTTGTATAGGGGGTACTGCTCATTGGGCCAGAGGGCTGAATTCTCATTGAAGCCCAAACCCGACTCGACATTCATGTAGACCCGATTGTCGGAGGGGGATTCAGAAGGAAAAAAATTCGTGGCCACCATCAGGTCCTCTCGTCGATCGCCATCTATGTCCACAACACAGCCGCCCCAACCGTAATCAGGAATGCCCGAGACTCCCACGGCATCCGCGACATCGACATATCCCGTGTCGGTGCATTCAAAGAATTGGTGGGCAAAATTGACCACGTCCGTGCTGAACAGGTCCCAATCCCCATCTTGGTCCGGGTCGAAAGTGGTGGCCGTCATCGGATCGAGGTTCACATCGAGTCCCAAATCGGGGGCCACGTCTTCAAACGTCCCGTCTCCCAAATTCCGGTACAGGGAATTGGAAAAGAGAAGCCGGTCGTTGATCACCCAGAGGTCGTCCCATCCATCGTCGTCGTAGTCCAGCCAACCTCCTTGAAAGGTCGTCTGGATGCCGTTCCCAACCCCCGCATCCTCTGCCACTTCGGCGAAATATCCAATGCCGTCATTCCGGAGAAGCAGGTTGGGGTAAAACGCATCCTGGACATCGATGTGATAGGTGGTGATGTAGACGTCCAGATCTCCATCCCGATCGTAATCGTTGGCACTCAGTCCTCTGGGCCTCCATCCCTCGAGCTGGGGCAATCCCCGCGCCACGCCTTCCTCGGTCAAGGAGCCATCCGGGCCTTGGATGTGGAGCTCCAGCGCTCCCTCAAAACGGGCCACCCACAGGTCCAAATCCCCGTCTTCGTCCACATCGATCCAGAGAACACCTCGCCCTTCCCCGGTTCCGGTCAAGGTCTGCGTCAGCTCCGGGCCGGCAGGACCTCCCGCATACAGTTTGATCGTGCCTTCGGTCTCGGAGAGCGTAATGTCATCCCAACCGTCGCCATTGAAATCCGCACAACTCAATCCACACCCTGAGAAACTGCCCCCGGCAGAACCGCTCACGATGTACTGTGCGGAGACATCTTCCAATTGTCCAGATGCCTCATTCAATCCAAGCAGGACACCCAAGGCAAGAAGAACAAAACGAAAGTGCATCGAGGCCAATTTGGAACGGAAGGACAAGATAGAAATCAAGGAGTCCAACCGCACTCCTGAGGCCTCAGCGGACCCAAACCTGCTCTTCACCGGTGGCCTCGGACCGCATCCGGATGAGCACGGGAGCGGAAACACTCAACACGGTCTGGAACGTGGACCCCAGCACCTGTTGCCGGTGGAGCAAACGGCCATCCAGTCCCCACAGTTCAACGAGCCAGTTTCCCTGGCGGAAAGCATCAATCCGAATGCCCTCCGCATTCCGACGGCAACGCCAAGGTTCGAGCTCGGCGTCGGGGACCTCGGCAAGCGGATTCGACGCAATCTGGACGACCCCCAGATCGAGGCATCCGTTGGCATCCTCCACAAGCCAACCTAGGGACACCGGGGCGAGCACACCGCCCTCAGCATCAATCGGACCGGACCACATGATGGAATAGGGGGGAGTCCCTCCCTCCACCAGCAGGTCAACCTGCGCCGAATCACCAATGCCGAAGAATCCGTATGACAAGGAGGACACGAGGAAATCCGGCTCCACCACCACCACGCTGTCCGTCCGGATGCATCCCAATGAATCCGTGGCCAAGACCCCATAGACCCCGGGCAAAGCTTCGTCGAACACCAGCGTACCCGCATCGAACACCACCGGCCCGGTACCTCCTGTCGAGGTGAGGACCACGCTTCCGGTTTCTCCGAAACAGTCGGGATGATGGACCACCATCTGGATGGCCAAGCTGTCCGGTATCTGGATTTCCGTTGAGGCTTCCACGGTGCATCCCTCTTGAATCTGGGCCACGAGCAGATGGGCCCCAAGCCCCACTGAATCCAATTGTCCGGAGGACGTCAGCGAATCCTCTTGCCACAGGACAAATTCTGCCTCCGGCGCCGACCAGACCAACGAACCCAGCTCTCCATGACAGGCCGGATCCAGCCCCTCTAACGTGATGTTGGGCTCATCGCCGAATTCCGCTTCGACCATCGACGTCCACGTCGCTACTCCATCCCACCACGTGGCCGCGAAGACCTGCGTCCCCGTGGTATCGGCCACCAAGGTGTCTCCCGTAAAGGGCTCCCCGTTCCATGTCAATTCCGCCTCAGTCGCCACGGCAGGCACCACCCAGCGATCGGGATACCAAGGGCACTCGCCTTCAATCGCGGTCAGGGCCGCATCCTGTGTCCCTTCGACGAGGGTCAAAGCCGAGTTGGCCGGCAGGCCATACCACTTCTCCTCCAGACCACTCGGCCAGCGAACCTGAATGGAATCGACAACGAGGTTCATCCCACACCCAAAGAACTGCGTGTAGCTGTGCTGGGTCATGTAGTCGCACCCGGCGGCCACTTGCCTCATTTGTTGCACCCCACCAGACCAGACGTGGATGAGGGCCCCGACGGCATGGGAGTTCGAGAGGGTGCCCACCAACTTGAGGGTCAATCGGGACGATCCATCCTCGTTGGTGTTGCGCAACACTTGGGCGTGCGCCGCATTGCCGTGTCCAATGATGTCGGGGGTCCGGTCATTGTCGAGGTCCAATTGACCCAGACAGTACAATTGGTACTGCTCATTGGGCCAATTCTCGATTTCATCTGTGAAGCTCGTCCCACTGCCATTGTTCATGTACAGGTGGTTGTCATAAGGATTGGAGTTCGGGAAGCGATAGGTCGCCACCATCAAATCCTGCATCATGTCCCCATCGAGGTCGATGGCGAGGGTCCCCCAACCATATTGGAGGGAGGCCACACCCGCCAACTGGGCGATATCCGTGAACATCCCGTCATCGTTCCGCTGGTAAACGTTGGGGTTGTCCTCGATGTTGGTCATGTACATGTCCCAATCTCCATCGTTGTCCGGGTCACACAAGGTGGCGGACATGGCCTCGATGGCCACGTCAGCCCCCACATCCTCTGCGATGTCGTAGAACACTCCGTCGATGTTTCGGTAGAGGGCATTGGGAAAGACCGCGCGGTCGTTGATGACCCAGAGGTCCTGATCTCCGTCCTCATCGTAATCGAACCAAGCGCCCTGGAACGTGTGCTTCAGTCCGTTGCCCACGCCGGTCTCCAGGGTCTGGTCCGAAAAGAACCCACCGCCATCGTTGCGCAGCATGAGGTTCTCATAGGTCACGGTGTCCATGTCGTCGTGGTAGCTGGCCACGAACAAATCGAGATCATCGTCCTCGTCGTAATCGACAGCCGAGACTCCGCGAACATCCCATCCAGGCCAGAGGGGCATTCCACGGTTGAGGCCATCCTCCACGAGACTGCCATCCTCCTGTTGCATGTACAGGAACAACCCGACACCCAGAACACCCGCCACAAGGTCCAGGTCCCCGTCGTTGTCGACATCGACCCACAGCACCGCTTTCGACTCCACTTCATGGTCGAGGGACGCATGGTGCCCCAGACCATCTGGCCCTCCGCAATACAGTTCAATGGGACCATCCGACGTGGCGGCGGTGACATCGTCCCAACCGTCTCCGTCGAAGTCGGCGCAGCTCAACCCGCAGCCAAACCAACTGGCCGCCGTCGAGGCCTGAACGAGGTGGCCGACGGACACGTCCTCCAACTGCCCCTCGGCGGTTCCGGACACAAGGAATGCGAGACACAGCACTGCCATGCGCAGCGCAGGGAAAGGAACATGAAACATCGTGCTCAGGTAAGGCACAGGGTAGACGGTTCGAATCCCCGACCGTTGCCTTCAGAACTACAAATTATCCAGCAAGGACTGAACCTGAGGCACAAGCGGCTCCACACCGTCATTGACGATCACGGCATCACACGCCGCCATCACGTCTACCTGGGACCATTGCCAAGCCATCCGCTGTCGCACCTCTGCCTCCGACAACCCCGATCGGTGCCGGACCCGTTGAATCCGAAGCCCATCTGGCGCCTGCACCCCCCACACCGTGTCACAATCCCGATGGGATCCCGACTCGAATAGGATGGCGGCCTCCCGGAAAACAAGGCGAACACCCTTGGCATCCAGTCCGTCCCGCCACCCGGCAAAATCTCGAGCCACAGCTGGGTGGACCAAGGCGTTCAAGTCATTCAGCGCGCTAGAATCGGCAAACACAACGTAGGCCAACGCCACCCGGTCGAGCCGTCCATCCGGCGTCAGAATGCGGTCACCAAATCGACTACGGACCGCCTGGAGAAGACCATCATCCCGGTCATAGAGCGATTTCGCAGCGGAATCCGCATCGTACACGGAATGCCCCAACGAACGGAGAATGCCCGACACGACGGACTTGCCGGCCCCCATGCCCCCGGTGAGGCCGATGACCCGCAGACCATCCACGCTGTCCACATTCGCAGCACTTCCTGTCGAAAAAGGCATGGTGCAATATTCGGCTCCTTCCGCCGAACCGTGGCAAATTCGCACCATGGCTCACCTCATCGCCCCTTCCTTGCTCGCCGCTGACTTCGCCCACCTTGCCAACGATGTGGCCATGGTCGAGCGGAGTTCGGCCGACTGGCACCACATCGACGTGATGGATGGGCTCTTCGTGCCGAACATCAGCTACGGCATGCCCGTCATCGCCGCCATCGGTCGACACGCGAGCAAACCGCTGGATGTGCACCTCATGATCGAGCAGCCCGATCGCTACATCCAGCATTTTGCCGACCTGAACGCCGCGGTCCTGACGGTTCACGTGGAAGCCTGCACCCACCTGCACCGGACACTGGCCGCCATCCGCGAAGCCGGAATGAAGGCCGGCGTTGCCCTCAACCCGCACACGCCTCTCCACAGCATCGAGGAGGTCCTTGGCAACCTCGACCTCGTGTGCATCATGAGCGTCAATCCCGGATTCGGGGGCCAGAAGTTTATCGAAGGGACCGCGGACAAAGTGTGCCGACTCAGTGCCCTGAGAAAAGAGGGGCAGCACGAATTCCTCATCGAGGTCGATGGGGGAGTGGGGCGCCAGAATGCGGCATCTCTGGTGGACGCTGGAGCCGATGTGCTGGTGGCCGGATCATCGGTCTTCAAGGCGGAGGATCCGGAAGCGGAAGTCGCGGTGCTCAAGGCTGCCGGGACGGCTTTGGTTCAATAAGCCGAACCGAACACCAAACGGCCTTCGACATCCAGCACGCAGACCACGCCGTGGGGAGGCAGGTTTGGGTTCTCCGACCCGATGACCTGCCCCGTAGACGTGGGTTCAGACCAGACCAACTGACCGGACAGGGACAACACTTCGATGCGGTCTCCTTCGGCCGGTTCTCCGGACAGTGCCCACTCCGTTCCGGTCATGTCCAAGGACCATCTCTGCGGGGAATGAGGCCCGAGAGGTGTGCCCACGTTGATGATGTCCTGCAAACCAAGCAGGAGACAACCGTTGGCGTCTTCCACCACCCAACTGTAAACTCCTTGTCCTAGATTCGTCAGGATGGTATCGCCTTGCGTCCCATCATTCCAGAGGACGTTGTACGGCGGTGTTCCTCCCTCAATCAAAAGGGACAAACTGCCATCCTCTCCAGCATCCTCATTGGTCACCTGGATCTCAATGGTCAACGGATCAGGCATGACCACCTGAAGGCTTGAATCCAAGGTGCACCCATTCCCATCGGTCAGCGTGAACCCCACGTCACCGGGGGGCAGATTGGACGGGTCCACGCCGCTCCAATTGACCAAGTAACCGGGTGTCCCTCCATATCCTGAGGCCAGCACTTGCGCCACATCGTCGTGGCACAGGGCCGGGGAGTAGTCTAGGGAAACACCCAGTTCCGGAGGCTCCGGGAGGATGAATTCGTGCGACTCCACGCACCCTGTCTCGGGGCTCGTCGTCAGGAAAATCACCTCACCCGCCTCACTGCCTAGATTGGTCACCACCGCATCCCAAGTGAGACCGGCATGGTCGACAATCAGGCCGTCAGCGGCCACCCAACCGAGGATGCCAGGTTCACCGTGACACTCGGGCTCGGTCCATTCAACTGTCAACCCATGCGGTTCGGGAAGCACCCATTCGATGCTGTCCGTCCACGTGAAGAGTCCCCCCATCCATTCGCACTCCACCACATGCGGACCCGCCTCGACAAGCGGGAAGATCGGGGAGTCCACCACCTCTCCATTCCACCGGATGACGGGCGCATCAAACGGGGCTGTCGCCGTCGCCACCTCATCTCCGCAGGGCGTGCCCTGAACTGAAATCTGGGCGTCTGTGCTCCCCTCGATGAAGGACACAGTCGCATTGGGCTCCACGTCATACCAAACCTCCCGGTCCCCACCACGCCACTCGACGACCACAGAGTCCACCACCAAAGCATCGGCCAATCCGAAGTACCGGGTGCAGGTCTGCTGCGTCATGAAGTCGGACCCGTTGCTGACGAACTGGGTTTGGACCACCCCGCCGGCGTGCACCTCGACCACGGCACCAATGGCCCATCGGTTGGTTTCGGTGCCACACAGCCGAACCGCCAGCCTTCCGGGGCCGCCACCGTCGTCTGCCGTTGTATTCCGGAGCACCTGGACAAAGGGCATGTTGCCGAAACCGATGACATCCGGGGCCAGATCTTGATCGATGTCGCAGGCGCCGACACAATACAGCTGCGTCTGTTCAATGGGCCAAGACGTCTCCGTCACATCCACAAATCCGTATTCCGGGTGAGCGTTTTCATAGAAATAGTTGTCGTAGGGAAGGGCATTCGGAAACCGGTAGGTCGCCACCATCAGGTCACTCCACATGTCCCCGTCCGCATCCACGAAACACCCACCCCAACTGTAGCGGGATCCATCGACCCCCATTTGGGGGCCCACCTCCTGATAGACTGGGCCAATGCGGTCCAGCATGAGATTGGGTTCATTCTCGATGTTGGTGCAAAACAGTTCCATCACGCCATCGTTATCCAAATCGCCCACTGTGGCGGTCATGCCGAAAATGGCCTGGGCGGCGCCCACATCCTCCGCCACATCCACAAAGGTTCCATTGCCCTGATTCTCGTAAAGCGCGTTGGGAAAGATGTCCCGATCGTTGATGACCCACAGATCCTCGTATCCGTCTTGGTTGTAGTCGAACCAAATGGCCTGAAACGAGTGCTGCACCTGATTCCCCACCCCGGCCAATTCCGTCACATCCGTAAAAAACCCGTTGCCATCATTGTTGAACAGGAGGTTTTCGTGGGTCGACCCGGTACCATCATGGTAGAGACACACGTAGACATCGAGATCGCCATCCAAATCGTAATCGCCGACACTCAGGCCGCGACCTTCCCAATCGGAGTTGATGGGCAGACCCCGGTCTGGGGCTTCTTCAACGAGCACATCCCCTGATCGCATGTACAGTTCCATGCGAGCAAAGCGCCGCGTGATCATCAAATCGAGGTCTTCGTCCCCATCCGCATCGAACCACGCCAACCCTTGCGCCTGCGCATCTCCCTGGAAGCTGTGCACCAAGTCAAATCCACCTTCGGGGAGCTGGGCGTAGGCCACCACGGATCCATCGCTGTTGGCGAACGTCAAGTCGTCGAGCCCATCGAGGTTGAAGTCGGCGAGGCTCATGCCGCAACCCAGCCAACTGGCTTGGGTGGTCGCCTCGAGGAGATAGACCTCCGTCACATCCTGCCACTGGGCTTGGACCCGCACAGCGGACACCATGGCGAGGACCAGGAACAACAGAGAGGACAAGCGCACGGGTGGAAACACGGGATGAAGGTCGAAAATAGCAGGAGGGAGGGTATGGCCACTCAAGTGGGCTCGACTTCAGCAGTGAGATCCCGTTCCGTCAACGCCGTACAGATGGGCTCGAGCTCGTCGTAATCCCCATTTTTCACTGAGCACTTCCCCTTCGTGTGCACGATGAGGGCGCACTGCTCCGCCTGAAGCACTTCATGGCCGCAATAGGCCATGAGGCAATCGATGACATGGTCAAAGGTGTTGTGGTCATCGTTGTACAGCACGATGTGCCATCCTCCGGACACCGCCTCGTCCAACGCAACGTCTTCATCGACCAGCGTATCTTCTTCGACTTCCGTCATCCGGATGTTCTGCATGTCGTCAAAATTAACCGCCACACCGGACGGGCATCATGACTGAACTCAAACAGCCATAACCCCAAAAGCGCAGCCTGTACCCAATTATTTGATTTTCAAAACAAACTGGGTAAGGCTCTGTTCTCTTGTCAACATGGTACGTAAACCCAGCATTTTGATTCTCGGATCCGCCAACACGGTCCAAGGACCACAAGCCCACCTCGAAGAGTTGGGCTGTGACATCCGCACGGCCCACAAGACGGCCGAAGCCGCAGGGCTTTGCCTGTTCACCCCACCAGATTTGATTCTTGTGACGTCCAAGCCCAATGGCGTGGAAGGTTTTGTCGATCAACTCAAGGCGCAGAACAAACTGCAGGTCCTGGATTGGGAATTGGTCACAGCCACTGGTGAGGTCGAAGCCAATCCGGAAGGTCTCGAGACCGCCGTTACGGCGGCTTTAGAGGAGCTGGCCTCCAATCGCCCACGAGCGAAGCACTTCTTCACCAAAGTAGGCAACAAGCTCCGCCGCATCCACCTCAACGACGTTCGGTTCATTGAAGTGGAAGGCAAATACAGTGCCATTCACGTGGGCGAACGGAAGTACAACGTCAAGGCCAGTTTGAAGGACCTCCTGCTCAAGTTGCCTCAGGAAGATTTCGTGCGGGTTAGCCGGAATTTTGTGATCAACATCGACCGGGTCACCCATATTGACACGTTCCAGTTTGTCATCAAGATTGATCAGGACGAGATTCCGATTTCCCGGACGTACAAGGATGAGCTTATGAAGCGCATCCAACTTCTCTAACGAATCGCTCAGCGGCGCCAGCCGACTCCGGCCCAGCGCCATCGCTTGCCTTCTACCTCCCGTTCGTTCATGGTCACCATGCCCTGAATTAGTCCTTTGCGTATCCACGTCCAGCCGCTGCGGTCATCGCACAGCACCAGCCAGGGACGACGTCGCCGCCACCAGGGGCCATCCACTTCGTACAGAAGGTCTCCCTCGTGAAGCCAGCGGTCGTCGATGTCCTGCAGCCCACAGCACCTGTCCCGATGCGCCCATTGGATGGGACGACCCGACCACCACAGCCCTTCCCGGCTGAAAAACCGGGCTCCGCTCGCCTCCTCGCGCATCCACCCCACGATGCGGTCACCACGCCGAAGCCGGTAGCGGACCACTTCATTCACGGGGGTCAGGATTTGAGGTTTCACAAACAAGGAACCTTTCCACCGCAGTCCGGTTCACCATTCAGCACGAAATGACCGACTGGAGGGACCACCGGGATTCAGGAGAGGATAAATTTGCACCATGGCCGAAAAGCGCACGACGACGTCCAGGAAGAAAGAGGAGGGAGCCTCCCTGCATTTCATTGAGCAGATCATCGCCGACGATCTTCAATCGGGCAATCACCAACGCATCCACACCCGATTCCCACCGGAGCCCAATGGATACCTGCACATCGGGCACGCCAAGGCCATCTGTCTCTCCTTCGGGCTCGCCGAGAAATACGATGGACTCGTCAACCTCCGCTTCGACGACACCAATCCCGAAAAGGAGAACCAGGAATACGTGGACGCCATCCGTCGAGATGTAACCTGGCTCGGGTATGACTGGAATGGCGGTGAGTTCTACACCAGCGATTATTTCGAGCAGCTCTACGGCTTTGCCGTGAAGCTCATCGAACTCGGCAAGGCCTATGTGGATCATCAGACCGCCGCAGAGATGGTCGCGCAGAAAGGGACGCCCACCTCACCTGGAACCAACAGCCCCCACCGCGACCGATCGATGGAGGAGAACCTGCGCCTCTTCAAGGAAATGCGGGACGGCGTCCACCCCGATGGCCATTGTGT
>PKDZ01000029.1 GCA_002862785.1 Flavobacteriales bacterium | reverse complement strand
CAGGATTCACGATATCAGGGAGTTGTGTTTTTCCTGAGAGAGAATCACAAAGTAGTTGGGCCCAACGAGGTCCGATCAGAACCCCGCGGGTTCCCAGGCCATTGAACACGTGCAGACAGGAAATGGTGGGGTGGGGTCCAACGGCGGGACGGCGATCCTTTGAGACGGGCCTCAATCCGACATCGTGACGGACAGTCTTGCTTTTCTCCGTGTTGGGCGTGGCTTGGCTGAGGGAGGCCATCAAGAAATCTCGGGTCTCGGGGGTTGGGTCGAGATCGGTGCGGTTCCATTCATAGCTTGCCCCGAGACGCCATGACCCCGGCTGCGCAGGCAAGGTCCATTTTCCGAAGTTCAGGATGTGCGTGCTTGGCAGGGGGGCGCCCTCATTCCCATCTGGTTGCACCGTCAGGATTTCCCCGCGGTTGGCCCGGATGTCCAATGGGACTGCAGTGGGGTCGAGTACAGTGGCGCACCCTCGACAGTCGATGATGGCGTCCCAACCGTCGGCGTGGGATCGTTGAGCCTGTGCGGCCGTCCATTGGCCTACAGAGAATCTTTCTTCACTCTGAAGTTGGCCCCTCCATGTGTGGATGAGTCGGGGCAGGTCAAGCCAACCTCCTCCTTGGACGATGCCATATCCATGGCCGGGTGAGGGAACGGCATCGGGAAACCGCTGGACCACTTCCGCATCGGACCGGACGGGTTCGATCCAGGGGGAATCGAGGGCCTTGCGGTTCCACTCTTTGGCGTATTCAGCGTTGGGAATCTGCTTGAGAATGGGCAGGAAATGGAGGAAAGGCTCACCAAGTTCGGCCTCGAACGCACGGTACGTGGCGGTCATCGAATCGAGGTGGGCTCGGGCATCCCACACTTCGATGATGCGGCGGAATGACATCGGGTTGAACATGCCGGCCGCGACCGAAGAGGCGGACGGTTGTCCGGAGTCCACCACGTGGCAGTCCCACCCTCGCCGGAGCGCAGCGTGGCTGACGAGGGTGCCGGCCAATCCCTGGCCCACGACCAGGATGCGCATGTCAGACGGCTTCGGCCACCACGCCGAGGGACTTGCCCACCTTTTCAAAGGCCTCGAGGGCCCGGTCGAGGTGGTCCTTCGTGTGGGCGGCACTGAGCTGGACCCGGATGCGCGCCTGGCCCTTGGGCACGACGGGGTAGAAGAAGCCAATCACATAAATGCCCTCTTCGAGAAGGGCGTCGGCCATGACCTGGCTCAATCGCGCGTCGCCGAGCATGACCGGAACAATGGCGCTCTCTCCATCCTTGAAGTCGAGGCCAATCCGCCGGAGACCGTCCTTGAAGTATTGGGTGTTCTCCTCGAGGCGGTCGCGCAGCTCGGTGGTTTCGTCGAGCATCCGGAAGACTTCGAGACTGGCCCCCACAATGCTCGGGGCAAGGGAGTTGCTGAAGAGGTAGGGTCGGCTGCGTTGACGAAGCATCTCGATGATTTCGGCCCGGCCTGTGGTGAATCCGCCCATGGCGCCGCCCATGGCCTTGCCGAGCGTACCCGTGATGATGTCCACGCGGCCCAGCGCGTTCCGCAGTTCGATGGAGCCCCGCCCGGTCCGTCCGATGAACCCGGTGGCATGGCATTCATCCACCATGACCAGCGCGTCGTACTGGTCCGCGAGGTCGCAGATGCGGTCAATCTGGGCGACGTATCCGTCCATGGAGAACACCCCGTCGGTCACGATGACCTTGAAGCGATGCCCGGCCGCGTTGGCCGCCTGCAGCTGCTTCTCGAGATCGGCCATGTCGTTGTTGGCGAAGCGGTAGCGCGCCGCCTTGCACAGCCGGACCCCATCGATGATCGACGCGTGGTTGAGCGCATCGGAGATGATGGCGTCCTCCTTGGTCAGCAGCGGTTCAAAGACCCCACCATTGGCATCGAATGCCGCGGCGTAGAGGATGGTGTCCTCGGTGTGGTGGAATTCGGCGATGGTCCTCTCCAGTTCCTTGTGGATGTCCTGAGTGCCGCAGATGAAGCGCACCGAGCTCATGCCAAACCCGCGGTCATCGATGGCGCGCTTGGCGGCGTCGACCACACGGGGGTGGGAGGACAGTCCGAGGTAGTTGTTGGCGCAGAAATTGAGCACCTCACTCCCATCCTCCAATTGGATGACGGCATCCTGCACCGAGGTGATGACCCGCTCCTTCTTGAACAGGCCATCCTGCTCAATCGCCTCCAGCTCCTGCCGCAGGTGATCTTTCATTGAACCGTACATGCAGACGAAGATAGACGCGTCCCCGGTCAATCATGGTCCTCATCCAGCCGGATGATGTGGTACAGCATGACCCGCTTGTCCTCCTCCGACCGAACCCGCACGACCAGGTCACGCCCGAATCGGGCCTGTGCCTCAGCGTTGACCAATTGGATGTAGCGGCTGCGTTTCGATCGCCTTGTTTCGGGGGATTCCACCTGCCCCAGCCCGATGATCTGGTCAAAGGCATCCGATCCCATTCTGCGCCCGGAATGGGCCAACATCGTTTCTGTCCACTGCGACAAAGCGATGGGCTTCGTTCCCCCTGCGGAAGGATCGATGGGGACGAATCGGATCCGGCCGCGGTAGGTCAAACGATCAAAGAGGAGGAGGAGGAAGGCGGAGGTCATGATGACAGCCAACGTCCAGCCCCACGTGGAGTCGAGTTGCTGATCCTCTTGCTTGGTCGGAGCTTGGGCTGGAAGAATCAAGGGGGACCAAGCGGCTCCAATCACGAGTGAATCCAGGTCCTCAATGACCGCCTCGCCATCAGGGAATTCCCGGAATATGACATTGCCCTTCCAACCGGAGCAAGTCCCACGGATGGATCCTGTATTGGCCTCCATGCGGCTGGCCAGTTTGGAGGGAACATTGACGAAACTCAAGTCTGACCTTCGAATGACGGTCAAGCTGGAGCCATTGCGGATGACCGAATAGTCTTGCAGCGGGTACATCGTCAACTCATTGTTCACATTGCCCACCGCAGGGTTCACCCGTCCCCACCATTCGAATTCGGTGGAGTTGTGCGCGAGGAAATAGGCAGGAACGACCTCCGACCGGGTCATGGTCTCGCTCATGGGATAGAGGAAAGCACATCCATCTTGGAGGGGCAAGACGGCGGCAATCTCCAAGCGCTCCGGGGCATCCTCGGTTTTGTACCGCTCCATCTGGAGGGTCTCTTGTGAATGATAGAGCCGTTGGGTGTGGCGAAACCAGTTCGCATGGCCGCTCTGGAAGTACAGCGTGCCCTCCTTCCAGTAAGAGCTGGAATAATGGTTGTGGCCATTGACTATGCTGTGGCTGGAATTGGTCCTTCCGCGATCGTAGCTGATGTAGCGGCAGTCCCCCTGAATGAACAGGGCCTCCCGGCCTTCCGGGGAGCGGGAGAAGGCAATGGCCTTGTTGTAATTCTTCGAGCGGGGCGACTCAGTGAAGACCAAGAACCCATCCAGTTCCATGGCGAAGAGCGAGTCCAGCACACCATCGGGAGCCCAGGTGATGGGCTCTCCAGGGTACCACCAACGGGGATTGTCGATGTGTTTCAACGAATCCACCCTTAGCTCTCGACCCTTTCTCATTTCCGGAGTCTGGCCCATCACAATGGACGTGAGGGCGAGCAAGACAGGGAGAAGAATGTGTTTCAACGGACAAGGTTGTGCCGGCAATATCGCAATTCGCGGGCCGCAGTTCGGGCCATGGGTGTGGTGGCTACCTTCGCCGGGATGAGCGCGACCCTTGCCCGGACCCTGGTCACTTCCGCGTTGCCCTACGCCAACGGCCCAATCCACATCGGTCACATCGCCGGTGCCTACCTCCCAGCGGATGTGTATGTGAGGTACCTGCGTTTGCGCAAGCAGGACGTCGTCTGGGTCTGCGGTTCGGATGAGCACGGGGCCGCCATCACGCTGCGTGCCCGAAAGGAGGGCACCACCCCCAGAGCCATTGTGGACCGCTACCACGAGGAGATGCAGGAGGCCTTTGCCGGACTGGACATCGCCTTCGACCACTACGACCGCACGTCCAGCCCGGACCATCATCGATTTGCCCAAGAGTACTTCTTGACCCTTCTGGACCAAGGAGCCTTCACACAGGAAACGCGTCAACAGTTTTTCGACCCGGTGGAGAAGCAGTTCCTCGCGGATCGGTATGTCCAGGGTGGTTGCCCGAAATGCGGCCATGACAAAGCCTACGGTGATCAATGCGAGAAGTGCGGATCCGCGTTGTCCCCCGAAGAGCTCATCGACCCGAAGAGCACCCTGAGCGGGGCGACGCCGGAGTGGCGTGAAACGACATTGTGGTACCTCCCAATGGACCGCCACGAGGACTGGCTCAGAGAGTACCTCGAGCAGGGTCAGTTGGATGGAGCCCCGCATCACGACCCCAAAACGTGGAAGGCCCACGTCATCGGACAGTGCAAGAGCTGGGTGGACGGCGGTCTGCAGAGCCGGGCCATGACCCGGGACCTCGATTGGGGCGTCCCCGTGCCCGTAGAAGGGGCGGATGGCAAGGTCCTCTACGTTTGGCTCGATGCGCCACTCGGCTACATCACGGCCACCAAGAACTGGGCCGAGAAGAAGGGGGTGGACTGGGAGCCGTATTGGAAAGACGCGGACACACGCCTCGTCCATTTCATCGGCAAGGACAACATTGTCTTCCACTGCATCATTTTCCCCATTCTCCTCAAGGAACACGGGGGATATCTGTTGCCGCACAATGTGCCCGCCAACGAGTTCATGAACCTCGAGGGCGACAAGATTTCCACTTCGCGGAACTGGGCGGTGTGGGCGAAGGAGTACATCGATGATTTTCCCGGCCGGAGCGACGAGATGCGCTACGTCCTCGCGTCCATCATGCCGGAGCAGAAGGATGCCGAGTTCACCTGGGAGGATTTCCAGTCCCGAGTCAACAACGAGCTCGCCGATGTGCTCGGCAACTTCGTGAATCGTGTGATCGTCTTGACGTCCAAATACTTCGGCGGCAAGGTGCCCGCCGCGAGCGGGAATTGGACGGAGACGGATCTGGGCCTGCGGGACCTGATGGCCTCGACGCCCGGATCCGTGGGCGATTCCATTGAGAAGTATCGATTCCGGGATGCGCTGCAACACGCCATGGGACTCGTCCGGGCCGGCAACAAATACCTCACGGAGGAGGAGCCTTGGAAGGTCATCAAGTCCGATGAGCAGCGCACGGCGGACATCCTTAACCTCGCTCTTCAGGTCACCGCGAATGCCGCAATCGTCCTGTCTCCCTTCTTGCCGAGGACGTCCGAGCGGATCGCCTCGGCGCTGGGGACGGCCCACTTGCCTTGGGACGCCGCCGGCGGAGACCTCGTGCCGGCTGGTCAGCCCCTTGGTTCCCTGCCCATCCTCTTCGACAAGGTGACCGACGAGCAGGTGGAGGAACAGCGGAGCAAGCTGGGCCATGCAGAAGGCATGCGGGAGGTCGAGGCTGAGAAGGCCCAGACCACCTTCGACGACTTCCAGGCCATCGACCTGAGGGTGGCCGAAGTGATCGCAGCCGAAAAGGTCAAGGGCGCGGACAAGCTTTTGCAGTTGACCGTCCGGACGGGCTATGATGAACGGACCGTGGTGAGCGGAATCGCCGAGCATTTCGCCCCGGAGGACGTTGTCGGAAGAAAGGTCACCCTGCTCGCCAACCTCGCGCCTCGCAAGATTCGGGGCGTCGTCTCCCAAGGCATGGTCCTGATGGCCTCCACCGAAGACGGCGGCTTGCGGTTCGTGACCCCCGAGGAGGGCGCCGAGCCGGGCGACATCATTCGCTGATCCACACTTTGCTGACCCCCCCGTTGGAGCTTCGTCGAATCAGGAGGCGCCCGGGCTCTGGAGAGCGCTCACGACCGAGCAGATCAAAATAGATGGGTTTGGCCACCTGTTCGGTGGGGAGGATGGTCCGGACGTCCGACGCGAGGTCGAGCTCTGTCCAGGTCCATTCGCAGACGAGGTCGCCACCACCACCGGCCATCCACCCCTCGAAGAGGCGAAGGGTCCAGGGCAAGGGGGGGGGTGACCCTTGCAGGTCGACCCCGGGCTCGAGGTCTAGAAACCGCTCTTCGGGATAACCAGGAGCGCTCCCAAACCCGTAGAAATTGGGTGCGGTCTCGTTGGTTTCGGCGGCGATGAGGTGGCCATTCGCATCGCTCAAGGCAAATCCGCAATAGGCGACCCAGACCATCGATGTGAAAAAGGGTTCGACGAGGATGGCCAAGTGGTCGACCCCGCTGGGCCATGTTCCGAAGGACAGGGCTGTCACGGAAATGGAGTCGCAAATGGGATAGGACAACGTGTCCCCGACACAACCGGAAGCCTGGCAGGCCGCCAGCGTCGGGAATGGGACCACCCCTTCACACCCGCCCCAGGTGAATTCGGTACACATCTGCGTCAACGGATCGAAATGCCAAGCGGGAATGGCGGCTTCGCAAGGTCCGGGGTCGGGCTCAAGCAGACAGGCCTCCACCTGGGCCGCGCCATTGAATCCGCAACACAGCAGGATCAGAAGAAGATCGCACCGGATCATTTGCGGAAACGCCCCGTCCGTTGCAGGTATTCGGCAATTTGGATGGCGTTGGTTGCCGCGCCTTTCCGCAGGTTGTCCGACACGACCCACATGTGAAGGCCCTGCTCGTGGGAAATGTCCCGGCGGATTCGACCGACAAAGACTTCGTCTTTGCCTTCGGCGTGCAGGGGCATCGGATATTGATTGCCCATGGGGTCGTCCTGAATGATGAGCCCCGGCATCAATTGCAGGGCCTCGCGGACGTCCGGCACGCTGAAGGGGCGCTCCAGTTCGAGGTAAACGCTTTCGCTGTGTCCACCCACAACAGGAACGCGCACGGCGGTGGCGCTTACCTCCACGTGGGCGTCATCCAGAATCTTCTTGGTCTCATGGTGAAGCTTCATCTCCTCGCGGGTGAAGTCGTTTTCCAGAAACACGTCACAGTGCGGCAGACAGTTGCCATCAATCGGGTGCGGGTAGACGCGGTTGGCTTCGCCGCCATTTCGCTCCTCCATCAATTGGGCAATGCCGGCCTGTCCCGTCCCCGTCACGCTCTGATAGGTGCTCACAATGGCCCGGCGAATCAGGAACCGGTCGTGGAGGGGCTTGAGTGCCATGACCAGCTGAATGGTGGAGCAGTTCGGATTGGCAATGAGCCGGTCCTTGTCCGTGATGCTGTCGGCGTTCACTTCCGGCACGACGAGCGGCACATCGGGGTCCATTCTCCAAGCGGAAGAATTGTCCACGACGGAACATCCGATGTCGGTAAAGGCCCGGGCCCACTGTCGGCTGATGTCTCCACCTGCACTGAACAGCGCGAGGTCGGGCTTCTGCTCGATGGCCTCCTCGATGGTCATGACCTCGATGGCTTCCCCTTTGAAGTCCACGGTCTTTCCCTTGGATCTCACACTGGCCACGGGAAGGAGGCGCTTGATGGGAAACTTCCGGGCAATCAATCCCTCGATGATGGTTCTGCCCACCAATCCTGTGGCGCCGACAACGGCCAGAGTCCTTCCGTGCGTGGATGCCATGAGCTGCTCTCTCTTCGATTCGTAAACGGCTCCAATCCCTTTGTGGGCGGAGGATTCCGCTGTTGCAAAGGTACGAGGTTGGCGGCATGCATGTCCATCGCCGGTTTCTGGGGTCCCTGGCGGCCGCCGCGCTTGCCGCGCTGGGGGCCCAGGCACGACCCGTTCAGGCTCAGACCATTCCATCCACCCGATGGGTGATTTCATCGCTCCATCCCGATCCGACACCGCCCTTGGGAGCGCCTGATTGCGAGTACATCGCTTTGTACGCCATGTCGGATTCGTTGACCGGGGGAGGCGCCTGCCGGACGGACGGACTCGTGCTGTCCTGGAATGGACATGAACGGGAATTGCCCGATGGAGCGTGGCCTGCTGGCCCGCGGAGTCCTGGTTTGCCCTGTCTGACGAAGCCGGCCGTCTGGCCATTCGACTGCCCTCGCAGGGGCCCGAACCCTTGGACTCGGTCTCCTGGCACGCTGCGATGCGGGGGCCCTGGTGGTGGGAGGAAACCGGATGGTCCTGGATTCGAGGGGGTCCAGAACCCCAGGATTGGACCCCCTCCGCAGATGGGGGGTCGCCAGGTGAAGTCGGTCATTCCGAGCCTGTGGGTTGTGCCGGTCACGATGCTCCCATTTCCATTGTGGTCGGGGTCGACGGAATGCCAGCGTTGCGTTGGCGGTTTCCCTCGGCGGGGCATGGCGTCCTTCTTCGCATGGTCCGTTGGCCTGACGGAACGCTGGTCAATACCCAAGGTTTGGACCTGGCCGAACAGCAGGGTGAATGGACATGGCCAGGAGTGGATTCCAGCGGAAATCCCGATCCGCCTGGAGCATTGATCTGGGATGTGAGGTGGTGGGGCAGGACATGCCGGGGTCGATTTCGGGAACTCATCCGCGTGCCCGGCCACCGTTGAATCCCAGGCGCTTCTATCGTGGAGGCGGTTGACCGACCTTGCGGTCATGTTCGAGGGAGCCTTGCGCACAGTCCAGGAGATGCCGGTTGGCTGGTGGTCCAGCTGGTTCCTGCTCGCGCTGGGTCTGGGTCTTCTCCATCGGGCACAACCCGCTCACCGGCGTTGGATGTGGTGGGCATGGACGGATCACCGGTTGCTGGTGCTGGAACTTGCCGATCGTCAGCGGGTCCAATTGACGTGGGTGCTGTCCTGTGTGCTGGCCGGTCTGGCCCTCTCCCTGTCCATGGTGGGCATGGGTTCAGTTTCCGAGTCGGCCATTCCCTCTTGGCCATGGGTGTGGAAGGGGATGTTGGTTTGGGCTCTGCTGCTGTTCTTGCGCTGGGTTACAGCTCTGCTTTGGGACCTGCACGCGGGAGACCACCACCTCGGGGACGCGTTCTTCTTGAATCATCGACTCCACATGGAGTCCGCCGCGTGGCTGATCGCTCCAGTGGGGTTTGTCTGCTCGACATGGGGGCCAGAAGCGAGCCGATTCGGACTTTGGGTGGCCATGTTCCTTTGGGTCGTGGGCTGGCTCCTCCGCCAGCAAAGGGGGGTTTCCCAGAATCCCCTGTTCAGAAAACAGCCCCTCCATGGGATTCTTTACCTTTGCGGCCTCGAAATCCTCCCGGTCGCGGTCCTCTTCCGCATCTGGCAGGGGTAAGCACATGGGCAAGAAGGTCAAGACCATTCTCATTTCGCAACCCAAACCTTCTACGGAGAAGTCCCCGTATTTCGATTTGGCGGCCAAGCACAAGTTGAAGATTGATTTCCGCAGCTTCATCCATGTGGAGGGGGTGGACGTGCAAACATTCCGTCAGGAGCGCATCGACCTGAGCGAGCACGGCAGCATCATCTTCACATCCCGCAATGCCGTGGATCACTACTTCAGGTTGGCGGAGGAGCTGCGCCACGAGGTGCCGGATTCGACGAAGTATTTCTGCATCAGCGAGTCCACGGCCCACTACCTCCAGAAGTACATCGTCTACCGGAAGCGCAAAATCTTCCACGGCCAATTGCGTTTCACCGAGCTGATTGATTTCATCAAGAAGCACAAAAAGGAGAAGTTCCTGCTTCCTTGCGCGGACATCCTCAAGCCGAGCATTCCTGCCCTCCTTGAGGAAAATGGCATCGACTTCACCAGGGCGGTGATGTACAAGACGGTGTGCAGCGACCTGTCCGACCTGTCCGACGTGAAGTACGACATGCTCGTGTTCTTCTCCCCGTCGGGCATTGAAAGCCTTTACAAGAATTTCCCCGATTTCGAACAGGGGGAGACCCGCATTGCTGTGTTCGGCCCGACGACGCGCAAGGCGGCGGAGGTCAAGAACCTGCGGATTGACATCGGCGCGCCCCATCCGAAGGCGCCATCGATGAGCATGGCCATCGAGAACCACATTCTCGGCAAGGACTGATCGCTCTGGACGAACGGGAACCCAGCAAGGACCTCGGCCAGGGCCGGGACAGAAGCCTCAAGCGGAAGGTGGTCATGGACCGCGTGTTCGCGGACGGCCATACAGCCAAGGGATTTCCGTTGATTGCGCGCTTCGCTGAGGTGCCCATGGATGGCCCGGCTCCGACGAGGGTGGCCTTCACTGTGTCCAAACGGCGGTTCCGCCGGGCCGTAGACCGCAACCGAATCAAGCGGTTGATGCGCGAAAGTTGGCGGAATCGCCGTTCGGTCTTCGAGGATGTCCTTCCGGAACGTGTCCAGTATGCCGTCGTGCTCATCTTTGTGGGGAAGGATCTGCCTTCTCAGGAGCACGTCGACCGGGCCATGGACCGGTTGCTGTCCCGGATGAACGACGCCCTGCACGACCCCACATGACCCGCCCTAGAACGATCCGCCTTTCCGCCATCCTCGTGGCCGTTGCCCTCGCTGTTTTCGGCCTCCGGGCAGCCCTGCCCTCCGGGACCTATTTCGAGGTCACCAAGCACCTCGAAATCCTGACCTCCGTCTTCCGAGGTGTACACGAATTCTACGTGGAGGAGCCCGAGCCCGGTACGCTGATGCGCGTGGCCATCGACGCCATGCTGGACGAGCTGGACCCCTACACCATCTACTATCCCGAATCCAGAATCGAGGACATCCGGTTCATGAACACGGGCGAATACGGGGGCATCGGCGCCCTCGTCCAGCCGATGGATGGCCGCATGACCATTGTGGAGGTTTACGAGGGATATCCGGCCCAGCAGGCGGGCATGCGTCCGGGGGACATTGTTCTCGACATCGATGGTCGGAAGGTGGAGGTGGACATGGATACCCAGGCCGTCTCCGACCTGCTGCAGGGGGAGTCCGGCAGTGCGGTGACCGTCGGAATCGACCGGCCCTATGGGGGAGGGCGACTCGAATTCGAAGTGAATCGGGCCAAAGTTCGCATTCCGGCCGTCCCCTATTCCGGCATGCTTGATGATCGCACGGGCTACATCTACCTCTCCAAATTCACCCGCGGTTCCGCTGGGGAGGTGCGCAAGGCCCTGATGGCCCTTCGGGATTCCGCCGGCATGGAACAGCTTGTGCTGGACCTCAGGGGCAACGGGGGCGGGCTGCTCAATGAGAGCGTCAGCATCGTGAACTTGTTTGTTCCCAAAGGCACGGAAATCGTCTCGACCCGGGGCAAGACCGACAAGTGGAACAAGTCGTACACCGCGCTGGGTCGACCGACGGCGCCAGACATGCCGCTTGTGGTGCTCATTGACGGACAATCCGCCAGCGCCTCGGAAATCGTCAGCGGCACCCTGCAGGATCTCGACAGGGCTCTGATCATCGGCATGGAAAGCTTCGGCAAGGGGCTCGTTCAGCAGACCAAGGACATGGCCTTCAACACCCGGCTGAAGGTGACGGTCGCCAAATACTACACGGCGAGCGGACGGTGCATCCAACGCCTTGATTACGGGGGGAACCGCGACGCTCAAGGCAAGGCGAAGGCCGTCTCCGACTCGCTGCTGCGGACGTTCAACACGCGCTTGGGACGACCGGTGATCGAAGGCCGGGGCATCCAGCCCGACATCGAGGTGGAAACGCCCTTCATGTCCACGCTGCTCGAACGCCTTCTGGACGAGTATGCCCTCTTTGATTACGCCACAGCGGTGGCTGCCCGTCTCGACAGTGCGCAGGTGCCGGACCCCGTGTCTTATTCATTGGCGGAAGCCGATTGGCAGGGGTTCGAGCCCCATTTGAGGGACAAAGGCTTCACCTACTCCACAGAGAGCATGGCGGTATTGGAAGACCTGAAGGAGGTGGTCGACATTGAGCAATACGATGGCGTTTCCGGTGAGGCGATGGCCGCCCTCGAGGCCGCCCTCGAGCCGGATTTGGGCCGGGACCTCGGCCTGTTTGAAGCGGAAATCCGCCAGGCCATCGAGGAGGAAGTGGTCCTTCGGTTCCACCTCGCGGCCGGCATGGTCGAGCGGAGTTTGACCGAGGACCCGACCGTGCTCCGTGCCCTGGCGGCCTTCGGCAAGGAGATGGAGTCCATCATCGGAATGGGCCAGATTGAGGCTCAGGAACCCAGCGAAAAACGTTGATGGGCCGAGGGGGGGCCAGAGAAGAGATGTGGACGGCAGCTTGGTGCGCCGTGGCCCTCTCCTTTCCGTGGTCCAACTCTTTCATGAGTGTGGCCACAGCCCTGCTGGGCCTTGTGGCCCTTTTCGAACTCGCACAGCCCCTGCGCCGCCTCCCCGATTCTAGGTTCTGGAGGCTTTCCGGCCTCGCGCTGGTGGCGCTGGTGGCCCTTTCGGGCGCTTCTTCCTTTTGGAGCTTGGACGGAGCCCTCGCCCTCCGCGATGTGCGCGTGAAGCTTCCGCTCGCCGTGGGGGGCTTGGTGTTGCTCGCCGCGCGCGGTTCGGCCCTCCTGTCGGCCCGCTCGTTCGATCGGGTTCTGCGCTGCGCGGCTTTCAGTGCCATCGCCGCCTCGGTGACCGTCGTGGTCCTCGACCTCTTGGATGGCCCCCCCTTCGGTGGTCGAAGTGCCTCACGGTTCATTTCCCACATCCGATTCGGACTCTGGTGGGCAGTGTTGCTTCCTCTGGTTGCGGCCAGACTGTCCCGAACGTGGACCTTGTTGGCCGTGGCCTTCGCCGGTCTCACTTGGTTCTGGACTGAATCACTGAGCGGTCTTCTGAGCGGTCTGATCACAATGGCATGGTGGGGACCCATGGTGCTTCATCGGGCGGGGAGCCGAAAAGAATGGCCAGATTCCGGTCAGGTTCGGTTCGGGCTCGCTGCGGTGACCGGTTTGCTCGCTTGCCTCGCCATCGGGTTGCATTCGGCCCTGCCGTCCGATTACCCTGACCTTGATGTCCTGCCGGAATTCACGGAGAACGGGGAGCAATATTACCACCATCCGGAGCGACGGGTGACGGAAAACGGCCATTTCGTGTGGACCGAAGTGGCGTGGGGCGAGTTGTCCGCCGCGTGGCGGTCCCGCGACGACAGATCCTTTGATGAGGTCAACGGCAGGCTCATCCGTTTTCTCGCCTCCAAGGGTTTGCCCAAGGATCAAGCGGGGGTCGAGGCCCTCTCGGATGAAGAGGTTCAGGCGATTGCTGCTGGTGCCACGTCGGTGGTGGAGTGGCGTGAGGTGGGATGGACCCGACGTTGGAACCGAATGTGTTTCAATTGGGGACAATGGTTGGACGGAGTCCGGTCCGGCAATGCGAGCCTTTTGGCGAGGCAGGTTTACCAATCGACGGCCTGGTCCGCCATCCGCACCTTGCCGTGGAGCGCCCATGTGATGGGTGTGGGCACCGGGAGTGGCCGGGGCGTTTTGAAAAAGGCCTATGACATGGAACAACCGAATTGGCCGGTCAGCATGCGGCACCGGCCGCACAACCAATGGCTTAGCCTTTGGCTGGAACAGGGCTGGATCGGTTTGTTGTTGTTGATCTCCGCTGGGTGGGCTGTCCTTTGCCGGCCGTGGGGTGTCCCAGGAATCATGGTGCTGTGGCTGTCCTTCTGCTTCGAGGACACTTTGGAGACCCAAGCGGGTGTGACGCTGGCCTTGTGGGTGCTCGTGCTTCCCGCCCTGTTCAGTTCTACTGGACGCGCCGGAGCTGGCTGAGACAGGCCTCCAGCACGTCTTCGACCGACAGGTCCAGCGCCCCATCCGGAGTCTGTGTTTCGGCCGTGCACACCCGCACCGAAGGACCCAGCGGGGCCCACCGCTCGGCCCATTCCGGGGCCGCTGGGCCATAGAGTCCGACGCAGGGTGTGCCTAGGGCGGCGGCGGTGTGCAGTGGTCCCGTGCTCGACGCCACCACCAAGGCAGCCGAGGCCTGGATGGCCATCAATTGGGTCAAATCGAAATGGCCTCCGAAATCGATGACATCCTCCCGGACAGGCCGGAACCGGGAGAAGGCCTCCTGCTCCATTGCGGTGCCAGTGAGGCCCACGATGCAGCCCGCATCGGCGAGACGCGCGGACAGTTCCGCAAACTGTGCAGGAGGCCAGTTGCCCGCACTGCCATGTGATCCCGGGTGCAAGAGAGCGAGCGGACGGTCCATGGAGTCCAGCTGGGCGCGCAAGTCGGGGTCGGCCTCAGGCGCTTCCAGACCACAGGCTGTACGGTACCCAAGGTCCGGGTCGATGTGGAGCGGAAGGAGCAGCCGCAGCCCGTGCCACGCTTCGTGGCCACCGGACTCCCTTCGGCTGTCCCACACGCGATGGTTGGCATGCCGCAATCCCGACCAACGGCGGCCCGTGGCGATGCGCATCGGAATGCCTGCTTGGTGGGCCGCTTTCAGGACGGCCGCATCGGGAAAGGCATGAATCGAGACATCGTACTCACCCTTCCTGAGGGCCTTCGCTCCCGCTCCGCCGGGCCGGGCAGCCATGTCGGCCGTCCATTCCACGACCCGGTCGACTCCGATGGCCTGAATGGCCAAGGGAACCGCGTATCCACGAACAAGCAGATCCACTTGCACCGCGGGATGGGCTTCCTTGAGGGCTCGGACGATGGGCAGGGTCACGACGAGGTCGCCCAGGGCGTCCGTGCGGGTGACGAGCACCCGGCGCGCGGGGGGAATGCCACCTTCGTTCAGGGCCCGCAGGCGGGCATGCTTTCGCCAGGTGGCCCAAGCGCTGCGCCGGGCGATGACCCAGCCGGTACGGCCGTCCAGGACCCCCAGCTTGACGACAAACGTCTTCATCCATTGGGCCGCCACCTTGAGGCAAGCCAGCGTTCGGGATGGGCGATCTCCGTGGGCATGGCGGTCTTCGGCCCAGACCTGACCGAACCGCTCAATCTGGGCAAGATGGCTGGCGGCGGTGGGATAGCTGTGATGTTCGACCACACCGTGCAACCGGATGACCTCCACGGCCCCCTCGAACGCCACCTGTTCGTGGATGGCGCCGTGCCAGCGGCCGGCTCCGGAGGGCCAGAGTCTCACCTTGCGGTCGGGGTGCCAACCGCTGTACCGCACCCAACGCCCGCAGTAATTCGTCAATCGGTTGATTTCCCCCACGCGCCAAGCCCCGTTGGTGGTCCGAATCGGGCCGTCGATGTGGTTCAGTATCGCGGCCCGGGACCGAGCGGTGAGGGCCTCGTCTGCATCGAGGCTGAGGATCCATTGCCCCCGGGCTTCCGCATTGGCCTCATTCTTCGTGGCCGACCATCCCTTCCAGTCGCAGGATACGACCCTCGCTCCCGCCGCTTTCGCCAGCGCCACTGTGGCGTCCGTGCTGCCCGAATCAAAGACGATGATTTCGTCCGCTACATCCCGCACGGAATCGAGCAGCCGCGGGAGGTTGCGCTCCTCGTTGCGCGTGATGACGACCACGCTGAGGCGCATCGTGGACGAGGAGTCCGAAGGGGTCGGATCGGGTTGCATCGGGACGGGTCGGGGACCGGATTGGTGAGGAATGGCCACGCCGTGTTGAAAACATGGCCGTCACCGGGTCCGTGGCGAAGGTAGTTTTGAGGCGCCATGCGCGTATTGATACTTGGATCCGGCGGAAGGGAACACGCCATCGGTTGGAAAATCTCAAGCAGCTCCCTGCTCGAGGCGCTTCACTTTGCCCCAGGCAATGCAGGAACGGCGGAGGTCGGCATCAATTGCGACCTCGATCCCCTCGATTTCGATGCTGTGGAGGCGCACGTCCGGGAACACGGCATCGACATGGTCGTTGTCGGTCCGGAAGCGCCCCTTGCGGCGGGCATCGTCGATCACTTTGCCAAGGCAAAGGGCCTTGAATCCGTCGCGGTCATTGGGCCGAGCAAGGAGGGGGCCCAACTCGAGAGCAGCAAGAAGTTCGCCAAGGAGTTCATGAAGCGGCACCGCATCCCCACCGCGAAGTTCGGCACCTTCGGCAAGGGTCAGACCCGGGATGCGCTCGCCTTTCTCAAGACAATGAAGGCGCCCTACGTGGTCAAGGCCAGTGGTCTGGCCGCCGGCAAGGGCGTCATCGTCACCGAGGACCTCAAAGAGGCTGAACAGGCCGTCCGGGGCATGCTCAAGGGAGAGGCCTTCGGTTCGGCCGGCAAGGAGGTGGTGATTGAGGAATTCCTCAAGGGGGTGGAAGTCTCGATGTTCGCCGTGACCGATGGGGAGGCCTGGCGCCTCTTGCCTTCCGCGATGGACTACAAGCGCATCGGAGAGGGGAACACCGGTCCCAACACGGGGGGAATGGGGGCGATCAGCCCCGTTCCGCATGTCACCCCCGAGTTCATGGAGAAGGTGAAGAACCAGGTGGTCATTCCCACCATCCGGGGCATCCAGCGGGACGGCATCGACTACCGCGGCTTCCTCTTCTTCGGTCTGATGAAGGTCCAGGGGGATCCTTATATGATCGAATACAACTGCCGGCTCGGCGACCCCGAGACGCAAATCATCCTGCCCCTGCTCGAGACCGACCTGCTCCACCTGATGGACGGCCTGTCCAACGGCCTGCTCTCCGAGATTGACGTGGCCCTCTCGCCGAAGGCAGCGGCCACCATCACCCTCGCCAGCGGTGGCTATCCCGGAAGCTACGCAAAGGGCATCCCGATGACCCTTCCTGCCGCTGCGGACATCGAGGAGGACCAGCTCCTGTTCCACGCGGGAACCAAACGGGAGGGGGAGTCCATCGTGACGGCCGGGGGGCGCGTGCTCGCCTGCATCGGCTTTGACGCCGAGCTGGAGAATGCCGTGAAGAAAGCGTACGCCCTCGCCGACAAAGTCGAGTACGAAGGCAAAACCCTGCGTTCCGACATCGGAACGGTGGGCTAATTCAAAAAGAAGAAGGGATTTCCGGAGGGCCGGCGTCAGATGATGTCGCCGCTTTGGCGCGCCTTTTCGCTGTACTGGCGCTGCTTGCGGAGCCAGAAGGCAATGCCTCCGAGGCCCAGCACGATGACACCGAGGTTGAAGGGGCTGCTGATCGGGACCAGCACGGTCTCGAAGGTCCACTCGATGAATTTTCCGACGGGGGTAAGGAGGTCCTGAAGGTTCATGCGCTCGCTTTGCTGGTGCGAAAATAGGCACCTTTGGGCATGCTTCGGCTTCTCCAGTCCAATCAACCCGCCGCGTGGGTCATCGTGCCCCTCACGGCGGCCCTGCTTTGGGGTCTGGCGTCCATGGGTGTCGGCGAATCGGGACCGGATGTAGAGGAGGGGCTTGGGTTTCTCGGCATCCTCGCTTCGGCCCGCATGATCCACATGGCCCATCTGGAATCCCGGATGAGGACGCGGCCGACCTCCATTCCCGGCTGGGTGTTCGTCCTGTGGGCCATTCCCTTTCTGCCAAGTTCCTCCTTCCGACTGTGGTGGTCGGGGTTCTTCGTGTTGGCCGCCCTGCGCCAGGCCTTGCGGATTTCGGAGGAGGAGTCGGGGCGCAATTCTGCCCTGTTCTGGATGGGGGTCCACCTCGGTGTGGCCGGGCTGCTCTGGACTTCCATGGCCCTGTGGGCTCTCCTGTTGCCTTTGGGCTGTGTGGGCTTGCGCCCATTCCGTCCGGCGGAGACGCTGTCACTTCTGCTGGGTTTCGCCGTGTCGTGGGGTGTCTTGCCCGCCTTGACCTGGTTGCTGAGAACGCCGCTTCCCTTGTGGGAGGCCGTCCCCGAGAGCCCCTGGGAGCCATGGCTTGTTCTCCCATGGCTGGTGTTCGGGGCGACGGGGTGGTTGCTCCGGCAGCAGTCGCTGGCCCGGGCGACCGCCCGACAACGGACTGCGAGGCGATTGACCCAATGGGTGGCGGTAGGCGGCCTTCTCCTGAGCGCATTCGGCGTCATGGAAAGGACCGGTCCGGACTGGTCCCATCACGCTCTTTTTGCGGGAGGGCTGTTCTGTGCGTGGACCATTGGTTGGTGTTTTCCTCCCCGGTGGAAGGGAACGCAATGGGTGCCTTGGGTTCTCGTGGCGGTGGCCATGGCCAGCGCCGTCTGGCCCTGGCTGTCTTGGGGATGAAACCTTCTGCGATTGCAGGCCGTATGGGGGCGCATGAAGCACCTCATTACCCTTCTTCTCGTTGTCTTCTCCGCTTCCGCCTTCGCCCAGACGGGCGACGGCAGCACCGCTTCCGGCGAACTGGTTGCCTCCGTGCAGTCCGGTGCCTGGAACGATGTCGCGACTTGGGATTGCGCTTGCATCCCCGGAGCCTCTCATGACGTGAGCATCCTCGATGGCCACTCGGTTTCCGTGGCCGGCACGGACACGGTCCGGGCAGAGACGCTGGGCATCTCGGCCGGAGCCACCCTCGGCTTGCCGACGAATGCGCTGCTCGAAGTCACAGAGGCCTTCGCCTCGGCCGGTGAGGTCCAGGGGGAGGGACGCGTGGTGTTTGTCGGCGAGGGCCCCCACACCTGTGGTCCGGCCACGCTGGCCCACCTGGATTGTGGCGAAGGAGAGATGACCTTGGCCGACGTGGTGACCATCACGAAGACCCTTGACATCGCCACAGCCGATGTGGTGACCGGCGGTCTGCTGGTCCTCGACGGCGAGGCGGGCATCACGGCATCGGGAGGCTCCCTTTCCGGAGGCGTGGCCCGTCGCTTCGATTGGACCAAGACGAGTCCTTACACCCACCAGATGGGGTCAGGTGTATCTGGTGCGCAAGCGAGCGTCATGCTGGATCAACCGGGTGCGGTGTACGCCAAGGATTGGACCGAGGCCACGACGTCCTACCTCAATCTGGTGGGCACGGATGAGATGGAAAACGGACAGGGCTTCACCTGCTCCCTTCCCGCGGGCACCTACAGCTACCACATTGACGGGGAGGCGGTTCTGCAGACGGCCATCCCCGTGACGGCCGAGGCGAGCAGTGCCTCCTGGCGCGGTTGGAACCTGTTGTCCAATCCCCTCACGGGATACGTTGACTTGGGGGCCACGGCGACGAATGGACCCGGAACAATGGGCGCAACCTATCACTGGGTCGACTCTCTGCAGACGTGGGTGGCCCAGGTCGGGGGCGTGGGTCAATTTGGACGTGCTGGAATCGTGGCGCCGGGAGAGGCCTTCTGGACCATTGCCGATACCGCTTACAATTGGTCATTTGGTCACGAAAGCCTGGTGGACCACAGCACGTGGAAGGCGCAGTCCACCACCATTCCTGAGTCCATGCTGATTCTCGAGATGGGCAACGGACTGCTCGTTGAGCAGTGTGCCATTGTCCTCGGAGGAGGGGAAGAAGCCTTCAATTGGAACGAGGATGCCCAGTTTGCTTCTTCCTTCCGCGGCCGAAACAATTTGGATCTCTATTCTCAGACGGCGGACTCCGTGAGCGTGATGGTGAACCGCACGAGCGATGTTGCGCAAACGATTCCCATTTGGATCAAGGCGGGCATCGGCACCCTGTTGACGCTGGAGGCGCCGGATTTGGCCGAGAATCTCTGCCTCATCCTAGAGGACATCGAGACGGGCTGGACAGGCGGCATCGAGCCGGGCTTCAGCTATGAATTCTCTCCGACCAATGGGTCCGATCACCATCGGTTCAACCTGATTGTGGGCGGGACCTTGACGGCGGCGTCCACCGATGCCGCATGCGAGAGCGCCCAGGACGGCACCATCGCGGTGGCCGGACCGGACCTCACGACCAGCTTCGCGTTGGTCGACGCCGCCGGGGATCCGGCGGGCACCTTCTCTGGAGACGGCGCCTCCGGTACCTTCTCCGGATTGGCCGTCGGCACGTACACCGTCACGGCCATCACCGATGGCTGCGCTGACATCGTGAAGACCGTGGAGGTCAGCGCCGGAGGATCGGGCACCGCCCCCTTCGATGTGGTGGCCATGCCCGACCACATCGGTTGCTATGACGACCACGGTGGCGTGAGCCTCGACATCGACGGGGGGTATGCCCCCTACACGGTGGCGTGGGACCACGGAGCCGAGGGCGCTTCCATCGAGGTGACCGAGGCCGGGGTGTTCAGCGCCGTGATCACGGATGCCGCCGGGTGCGCAGACAGCACGACGGTGGAAGTCCTCGCCGCGCCGCATGTCACGGCCGATGCCGAGGTGGACAACGCGGTGGTTGCGCTCATCGATGGCGAGGCCGAAGTGGTCTTCACCAACACGAGCACCGGGGCGACGGCCTACCAGTGGAACTTCGGGGACGGCGGAGCGAGCACCGATGCGGCCCCGGTCTACGCCTACACAGCGGGAGGCGCCTACACGGTGGGGCTGAACGCTTGGAACGATTACTGCTCCGACACGCACCAGCTGGTGGTGACCGTGGAGGTCGTCAGCAGCGTGGGCTCCCTGTCCACGGGCACCGACCCCATTCTCGAACGCAAGGCAGACGGCTGGTCCGTGCTGCACCCGGAGGAGGCCTTTTCCCTCGACATCTTCGACTTGACGGGCCGCCAGGTCCACCGAGTCCAAGGCTTCGCTGGAGAGCCGGTGATGCTGGATCCGTCGGTTCTCCCAGTGGTCTCCCTCATCCGCTGGTCGGGCGAAATCTCGGGCCGGCAAAAGACTTGGCGATTGGCCCGCTGAATCTGAACCGGGATGCCGAACTTCGCCAGCGTGAAAGTTGGCGTCATCACCTTCCCGGGGTCCAATTGCGACCATGACATGGAATACGCCCTCGGCACGGAACTCGGGTTCCACGTCGAGCGGCTCTGGCACAAGGACCGCGACCTCAAGGGGGTCGACTTGGTGGTCCTGCCCGGTGGCTTCAGCTACGGAGACTATCTCCGCAGTGGAGCCATCGCGCGTTTCTCGCCCATCATGGATGAGGTGGTGGCCCACGCGGGCCGAGGCGGCCTTGTCCTCGGTGTCTGCAATGGTTTCCAGGTGCTTTGCGAGGCTGGACTCCTTCCGGGCGCCCTCCGCCACAATGAGAGCCGGAAGTTCATCTGTCGGAATGTGCTCCTGCGCCCCGAGTCGCTCATGGCTCCCATGACGGCGGGGCTGCCGGATGGGCAGCCGCTGTGCATTCCCATCGCCCACGGCGAAGGCAACTATACCATTGATGATGCCGGGCTCGACGCCCTCGAGGACGGAGACCAGATTCTGTTCCGCTATTGTGGGCCGGATGGTGGCATCGGCGACGAATTCAACCCCAACGGATCCATCGAGAACATCGCCGGCGTCTGCAACGCCGAAGGCAATGTGTTCGGCATGATGCCCCACCCTGAGCGCGCTTGCAGCGAAGCCCTCGGCAACACCGATGGCCGGGCCATGCTTGCCGCCCTCTCCACCGCCGTAGCGGCGGTCTGATTCCGGCGCCCGACCCCACTCTGCCGCGCTTCGGCTTCCTTCACGCTTCCCGGGGGTGGACGGGAACATGAAAGGGTTAAGTTTGTTCCTACCCCACGCCCGCATTCACCGGGTTTCACCATGTCCGACCAACCTTACGCCGCCGGCCCCCTCCTCTCGAAGATCACCGAGCCTGCCGATCTGCGCCGTGAATTCGGGGTCGAGGAGCTTCCCCAGGTCTGCGACGAGTTGCGTCAATTCATCGTGGATGTGGTCAGTGAAAAGGGCGGTCACTTCGGCGCCAGCCTCGGGGTGGTCGAATTGACAGTGGCCCTGCACTACGTCTTCAACACCCCCGAGGACCAGATTGTCTGGGACGTCGGCCATCAGGCCTACGGGCACAAGATTTTGACGGGGCGCCGGGACCGGTTCCACACCAACCGTGTCCACAATGGCCTCAGCGGATTTCCGAAGCGGACTGAGAGCGAGTACGACACCTTCGGCGTGGGCCACAGCTCCACCAGCATCAGCGCGGCCCTCGGCATGTCGGTGGCCAACAAGCTCAAGGGGGACAAGCGCCAGCACATCGCCGTCATCGGCGACGGGGCCATGACCGCGGGCCTCGCCTTCGAGGGTCTGAACCACGGCGGATGGCAGGACAACGACATGATCGTGATCCTCAACGACAACTGCATGTCAATTGACCCCAACGTCGGGGCGTTGAAGGATTACCTCACGGACATCACCACTTCCCATACGTACAACCGCGTCAAGGATGAGGTGTGGCAGTTGCTGGGCAAAGTCTCCAAATTCGGCCCGGACGCCCAAACCATTGCCTCCAAGGTGAGCGACATGGTCAAGGGGTCCCTGCTCAAGCAATCCAACCTCTTCGAGTCGCTCAACTTCCGCTACTTCGGCCCCATCGATGGCCATGATGTGGAACAAGTCGAGCACGTGCTGCGCGACCTCAAGGACATTCCCGGTCCCAAGCTCCTGCATCTCATCACGACCAAGGGCAAGGGCTATGCGCCGGCCGAGGCGGGCAGCCCGACCAAGTGGCATGCCCCGGGGCTGTTCAACAAGGACACCGGCGAGATCATCAAGGTCGCGCCCAAGGCCCCCGCGCCGCCGAAATACCAGGACGTCTTCGGTCACACCATCATCGAGCTTGCCGAAAAAGACGAGCGCATCGTCGGCGTGACCCCGGCCATGCCGACCGGATGCTCGCTGAAGTTCATGATGGAGGCCATGCCGGAGCGCGCCTTCGACGTCGGCATCGCCGAGCAGCACGCCGTCACCTTCTCAGCGGGCATGGCCACGCAGGGCCTGGTGCCATTCTGCAACATCTACAGCACCTTCATGCAACGGGCCTACGACCAAGTGCTCCACGACGTGGCCCTTCAGAAGCTCCACGTGGTGTTCTGTCTTGACCGCGGCGGCATGGCTGGTGCTGATGGACCCACGCACCATGGCGTGTTCGACCTCGCCTACATGCGGTGCATCCCCAACATGATCGTCTCCGCTCCCATGAACGAGGAGGAGTTGCGCAACCTCATGTACACGGCTTCCGCCGACGATCATGGCCCATTCAGCATCCGCTACCCGCGGGGCCAAGGGGTCATGACCGAGTGGAAGACGCCGTTGCGCAAGATCAAGGTGGGCACGGGCCGCCGCGTGCGGACCGGTGAGGACATCGCCATCCTCGGCATCGGTCACCTCGGCAACCATGCCCTCCAGGCTGCAGAACAGCTTGAGGCAGAGGGCATCTCCGCCGCCATGTACGACATGCGGTTCGTGAAGCCGCTGGACGAGACTTTGCTCCACGAGGTGTTCGGCAAATTCGACAAGGTGGTGACCATCGAGGATGGCTGCATTCAGGGCGGCATGGGCAGTGCAGTACTGGAATTCGCTGCCGATCAAGGCTACACGTCCCGCGTGGTGCGACTCGGTGTCCCGGACCGCTGGATCGAGCATGGCACGCAGTCCGAGCTCTACTCCGAGTGCGGCTACAACGTCGACGACATCGCCGCCGCCGCCCGCAATTTGGTCGGCGCCCGCGCCGGTGCCCAGAAGGCCGGCTGATCCCCCAGCTCAAGTTTGTTCGAACCCCGCCCGTGGAGCGACCTTCGCACCCATGGAGGACCCCATCCGCAACCGTGTCGAGGAAAGTGGCCTCGTGCAATTGGACCTGTCGGCTTTGCTGCGAGAGCGGACGTTGCGCGACCTGGACCTCGCGCCACAGCTGTGGCAAGGGCTGGCCATCCGCGAACAGGAGTTCCGGAGCTGGCTGAAAGACCTCGACGTAACCCCATTCGAGGGAGCGGACGTGGCCATCCATTGCAGTGCGGAGGCCATCCTCCCGGAGTGGGTCTGGATGCTGGTGACCTCCCGGCTCATGGGGGTCGCGCGCAGTGTGCACGACTGTGAACCGCAGGAGCTCGAGGCCATGGTGCTGGCGCGGATCGCCGAGGAACTGGACCCTGCGGAATACGCAGGGAAGCGGGTCGTGGTCAAGGGCTGCGGATTGACTTCGGGCGCCGGGCCGTCCATGCGCATTGTGGAGCGGCTCCAGCCTGTGGTGAAATCGCTGATGTTTGGCGAGCCGTGCAGCACGGTCCCCGTGTACAAGTCGCGATAACCAGGGGCCGGAAAAGAGAGGTCTGGCGCGGCCTTCGGGCTAATTTGCCTTCCCCATGCTGACCGCTGAATCCGACAAGAAGCTCTTCCTGCTCGACGCCTACGCCTTGATTTTCCGGGCGTATTATGCCTTCATCCGGAACCCCCGGATCAACAGCAAGGGCCAGAATACGAGCGCCGTTTTCGGCTTCACGACCACGGTGTTGGACGTTCTGAAGAACGAAAAGCCGACCCACTTGGCTGTCGTGTTTGACCCACCGGGCCCGACGTTTCGGCACGAGGAGTACACCGAATACAAGGCCAACCGCGACGAGACGCCCGAGGACATCCGGGCCAGTGTGCCCCGCGTGCTCGAGGTGGCCGAAGCGATGCGCATTCCCACCATCACGGTTCCCGGCTACGAGGCGGACGACACCATTGGTGCGCTGTCGGTCATGGCGGAGGAGGAAGGGTTCGACGTCTACATGATGACGCCGGACAAGGACTACGCCCAATTGGTGACGGACAAGGTGCGCATGTACCGTCCGGGGCGGTCCGGCAATCCGCCACAGATTTGGGGACCGGCCGAGGTGTGCGAACGGTTCGGCATTGAGCGAACCGAGCAAGTGATTGACCTGCTGGGCCTGATGGGCGACAGCGCCGACAACATCCCGGGCGTTCCGGGCATCGGCCCCAAGACGGCGGCCAAATTGCTCAGCAATTATGGTTCCATGGAGGTGCTCCTCGATTCCACGGAGGAGTTGAAGGGCAAGCAGAAAGAGAACCTCGAGAATTTCCGGGAGCAGGCCCTGCTGTCGAAGCGGCTGGCCACCATCGCCCTCGACGTGCCGGTGGAGCCGGATTTCGACGCCATGATCGTAGAGGCTCCGGATGCCGAGAAGCTAGCTGCCGTATTCGAGTCCCTCGAGTTCAGGACGTTGTCCCGTCGGGTCTTGGGGGATGCCGCTGCACCGGCCGCCGCTCCCGCCGCCGGCAAGAGTGCCTCAGCCTCCGTGGCTGGAGGAGACGCCCAGATGGACATGTTCGGCGGCGGTGGAGACGCCGCGGGAGCCGGTGCAGACACCGCGCAAGGAGGGTTGGACGCCTTCAATCCTGACAAGGTGGACTACCGGATGGCCGACACCCCGGAGGCTTGGGCGCAGGTGTGCGCTGAAGTGGCGGGGGTGGATCGGTTCGCCTTTGACACGGAAACCACAGGATTGGATGCCCGCAAGGCCCGGATCGTGGGCATGAGCTTCTCGACCCGACCGGGTACGGGATGGTATGTGCCGGTGCCGCTCGGGTCACTCGATGCCCCGCAGTCGAAAGACGACGCTGTTCGTCAAGTGCTCGACGCCTTTGCAGCGGTCTGGACGGCAGAGGGGAAGGTGCTGGTGGCCCAGAACTGGAAATACGACCACAAGGTGATGCGCCGGGTCGGGGTGGATGTCGAGTGCCAGGTGTTCGATACCATGCTCGCCCATTACGTCCTACAGCCGGACCAGAAGCACGGCATGGATGTCCTCGCGGAGAACGAGCTCGGGTACCGGACCATTCCCATCACCGATCTGCTCGGCAAGAAGGGCAAGAACCAGAAGACCATGGCGGACATTCCGCCGGAGGAGGTGGTGAACTACGCCTGTGAGGATGCCGACATCACGCTGCGGTTGGCCGATGTCTTCGAAGCGCGCATGCCGGCCGGCTCGCCGGAGCGGCACATTCTGGAGGAGGTGGAGATGCCGCTGGTGCCGGTGCTCGCCGACATGGAAATGGAGGGCGTCCGACTGGATGTGGACGTGCTGGGCGCCATGGCCGAAGGGCTGCAGGAGGACCTTCGGACGTTGACCGAGTCCATCCAGGCCCATGCCGGGGTTCCCTTCTCCATCGACTCCCCCCGTCAGTTGGGAGAGGTCCTGTTCGACCACCTGGTCATCACCGACAAGGCCAAGAAGACCAAGACGGGGCAGTACGCCACCGGAGAGGATGTGCTGCAGAAGCTCGTGGACACCCACCCCATCGTGGCGGAGGTGCTGGAGTACCGTCAGCTGAACAAGCTCTTGTCCACCTACGTCCGGCCATTGCCGGAACTGGTCGACCCGGAAACCGGCCGGATCCACACCCAATACATGCAGGCCGTGGCGGCGACGGGCCGCTTGAGCAGCACCCAGCCCAATCTGCAGAACATCCCCATCCGGACGAAGCGGGGCCGTGAGATCCGCAAGGCCTTCGTGCCGCGGGATGCGAACCACGTCCTTCTCGCTGCGGACTACAGCCAGGTGGAGCTGCGCATCGTCGCGGCCTTGAGCGGGGACCGCGGACTGTGCACCGCATTCCTGGAGGGCGCAGACATTCACACGGCCACGGCAGCCAAGGTGTTCGGCGTGCCCGCCGAAGAAGTGGACCGCGGCCAACGCAGCCAGGCCAAGGCCGTCAACTTCGGCATCCTGTATGGACAGGGTGCCTTCGGCCTCGCCGAGACGCTCAAGATTCCCCGCCGGGAAGCCAAGGGCATCATCGAGGCCTACTTCGCGGAATTCGCCGACCTCAAGGCCTACCAGACCCAGGTCGTGGAGGAAGCCAAGGAGAACGGCTACGTGGAAACGGTACTCGGCCGGAAGCGGTGGCTGCCCGACATCACGAGCGCAAACGCGGTGGTTCGGGGCTTTGCCGAACGCAACGCCATCAACGCCCCCATCCAGGGGTCCGCGGCCGACATCATCAAGATGGCCATGGTCCGCATCCATCGGGCGCTGGACGAGGGCGGATTCAAGGCGCGCATGATCCTTCAGGTGCATGACGAACTGGTTTTCGATGTACCCACCGAGGAGGTCGAGGCGGTCCGTGATCTGGTCTGCTCCCACATGGAGCAGGCGGTCGAGCTGGCTGTGCCGCTCGAGGTGGAGGCCCAGACCGGACAGGATTGGCTGGAGGCCCATTGACGGATTCGCCCCGGTCAATCGGCCGATTCCCACGATGGTTCGGATGGGGGCCGACAACATCCACCCCTCTGGGAGGATAACTTTCCCGACTCTCGCCCGCGAACGTCGCGGTGCAGAGTCTATTTGTCTTTACAACGAATCCGATACTCCATGAGACGCGTGTATGACCGAATCTTGCCCGGACGGAATGCTTCCGTCCTGTTGGCCTTGCCCCTGTTGTTCCTGTTCAGTTGCGGAGAGGCTCCGACATCCTCCAGTGGAGGCGCCGACGAGGCCCCTCAGGTGGAAATGGACGCCGAGGGCATGATGCCCGCCCGCCGTCAAAAGGCCTTCAAGCAAATTTTCCACGCCGTTCCGTCCCCGATTGAGACGGCCCTGCTCCTCGAGCGCAGTGGCATCCGCTTTGACGCCGAGGCCCTGAATCCGATTGACAAGGCGATGGGCTACACCACCACGGAAGCGCAGGCGGTCAACCTCGGCATCTACGCCGGTGACCTCAGCTACAGCGTCATCTTCAACCAGAACCAGCAGTCGGTCGACTATCTGAACACCTGCCGCCGTCTCTGCGACGGACTCGGCGTGGGCGACATCATCGACGCCGACCTCATTGCCCGGGCGGACAACAACCGCGATGTCCGGGATTCTCTGGTCCACATCGTCACCGAGACATTCTACGAGCTCAACGCCCGCTTCCGGGAGAATGGCATGGAGGAAGTCAGCGGCCTGATGGCGGCAGGAGGCTGGATCGAGGGCTTGTACCTCGGCACCCGAAACCTGTCCTCCTCGACCGAGGACCTCAAGCTGCGCATTGCTGAGCAGAAGATGACCTTGGACAACCTCCTCGGTCTGGTCGACAGCTACCCGCCAACCGAGGCCCTGACCAAGATGAAGCAGGTCTTGACCTCCGTCGAGGCGGCGTACGCCAACGTCACCGTGACCGAAAACGAGGCGGCGGCCACGGCAGCCGAAGACGGCACAGTGGTCATCAGCGGAGGCCCGAGCGTCCAGTACGAAGATGCCGCTCTGGAGGAAATTGCCGCTTCCGTCGCCAAGATTCGTAACCTCTACGCCCAATGAACGTATCGTCCAACGCCATGACTGCGATCAAGAAATTCTCCCTCGCGGCTTTCTCCCTCCTGATGGTGCTTTTCAGCGCCTCGGATGCGGATGCACAATGCCGGACCTTCACGAAAAAGCGCTGCCTTCCCCAGCTGGAGGACTACGTGCAGAACGACAACTACAACACGGCCGTCCTCATCCCCGGGGACGAGGCCGAATTGGAACTCACCTTCTTCGGTGACCGGGCATACCGGTTGCTCGTGTGTGGACACCCCGTCCTCGGCGATTTGACCTTCCAGGTCCTCGACAGCCGCGGCAATGGGATCTACGACAGCACGGACAAGGAGAGCAACCACTTCGATTTCCGCGTCGCCAACACGCAACAGATGACGGTGCGCGTCCAAGTTCCCAGCTCGGATGCCGTCATTGAGCATGAAGGCTGCGTGAGCATCATGGTCGGCTCCAAGGGCTGACCTCCACCTCCAATTGCCATGAGCGCCCGATCGGTTCTGCCGGTCGGGCGTTCTTTTTTGGGCTGATTACCTGGCGGCTCAGGAAACAAATGCCTCCACGCATTCCGCGAAGGCGTCAGGCTGTTCCGCGTGCAGCCAATGCCCTGCCTCAAGTCCCGTGGCTTCAAGCTGGGGGAAGTGGGCGTGCAGTGCCTCAAGGCCCCGTCCCACGACATAGTCCGAGCGGGTGCCGTACAGGGCCAGGGTCGGCAGGTCCACCGAGCCGAGGGGCAGGAAGGCGGTCATGTCGGCCAAGTGGCGTCGAAGGACGGGCAGGTTGTACCGCCAGGCGAAGCGGTCTGGTGCGGCCCGATGAAGCCCCTTGAGCAGGAATTGCCGTATGCCGGGCTCCTGAACGGTCTGGGCCAGGGCAGCATCCACCTCTTGCCTGCGGTCAAATCGGGTCAGGTCCAACGAGGCAAGCGCGTCGAACAGGGGTGTGTGGTGCGGCGGATAGGCGATGGGGGCCATATCTGCGATGATGATCCGGCGGCAGCGGGCCGGGTGCCGGTCAGCGAAATGCATGACGGTCTTGCCGCCCATGCTGTGGCCGAGCAGGTCGGCCTTCTGGATACCGAGGTGGTCCAGGGTGTCGAGCAGGTCGATGACCATGTCGGGGTAGACATGGCTGGGGTGGTGGGGACTGCGGCCGTGGTTTCGTTGGTCGATGAGGACCACGGGGCGGTGCGCCGCCCACTGGCTGCCCAAAGTCTGCCAGTTGTCGGAGGAGCCGAGCAGGCCGTGCAGTACGACAAGGGGGGGCTGGCCATCCGGCGTCGGTTGTTCGCCGAGGATGCGGTTGAACAGCACCATGGTCAGGAGCGCGGCCGCAGGGCCTCCTTGTATTGGCCGACCGCATTCTGGAGCCCGAGATACAGGGCGTCGGAGATCAGGGCGTGGCCGATGGAGACCTCTTCCAGATGGGGAACCGAAGCGGCGAAATGCGCCAGGTTGTCGAGGTTGAGGTCGTGTCCCGCGTTCACGCCGAGGCCGGCGGCATGGGCCGCGGCGGCCGCCCGGGCGAAGGGGGCCACGGCGGCCTCGGGATCGGCCGCATGGGCGACCGCATACGCTTCGGTGTACAGCTCGATGCGGTCGGCTCCCAGGTCGGCGGCGGCCTGGATGCGGTCATCGTCCGTTTCGATGAACAGGCTGGTCCGGATGCCGGCTTGCCGGAAGCGATTCAGGATCGGGCGCAGCTGGTCGGCTTCGGAGAGCGTATCCCAGCCGGCATTGGACGTCAGGACATCGGGCGGGTCGGGGACGAGCGTCACCTGCTCGGGACGGACCGACAGCACCAGGGCCACAAAGTCCTCCGAGGGGTAGCCTTCGATGTTGAACTCGGTGTGGACCACCGGGCGCAGGGCCCGAACGTCGTCATACGTGATGTGGCGGGCATCCGGACGGGGGTGGACCGTGATGCCGTCCGCGCCCCATTCCTGGAGGCGTTCGGCTGCCCGGACCGGGCAAGGCTCGGTTCCACCCCGGGCATTTCGGAGGGTGGCCACCTTGTTGACGTTGACACTCAGTCGCGTTGGGAAAGTTTCCATGGACGGGGGGCGGCGGAACGTCCACCGGGCCGCTAATTTCGTAAAAGACACGTCCCACCGGGCACCCAAGTCCATGCACGCAGGAAGCATCACCAACCCCGAGCTTATCTCGCTCGACCCAGGAGACACCTTGGACAAGGCGCTGCGCGCCATGGACGAGTTGAAGGTTGAGCATCTGCCGGTGTGCGCCGAAGGCCGCTATCTGGGCCTCGTCGCCGAGCAACACCTGCTCGATCAAGAGGGCGAGGTGCCCTTCCTGACCAATGTGCAACTCATGCCCGTGATGGTGGCCCCGGGCCAGCATTTTCTGGAAGTCGTCGATGTCCTCTGCGAAGCCGATGTGAGCGTGGTGCCCGTGGTGGAGGAAGGTCGTTTCATCGGCAGCATCGACCGCGCCCACCTGTGGAGGGCGTTCCACCACAGCCTCACGCCGTACAGCGAGGGGAGCATTCTCACCCTTGAGGTCCCGTGGAACGATTACAGCTTGGCCCAGGTCTCGCATCGAGTGGAGTCCGAAGGAGTCAAGATTTTGCAAGTCCTCGTCAGCGACGGTGCCCAACCGGACCATGCGGAAGTGGCCCTGCGCCTGTCCACCCGCGACATCGAGCCACTGATTGACTCGCTTCGCCGCCATGGCTACGCCGTGAGCGCCTTCTACCGGGCCGAAGAGTACGCCGAGGACATGAAAAAGCGGATGGCCGCCTTCATCCGGTACATGAACACCTGATTCCCATGTCCATCCGACCCGCAGTTCATTCGGTCCTCATCCACGGCAAGGCCCTCGATGCCTCTCTGCTGGAGCGGATTGAGCGCATCTTTTCCGCAATCTGGGAGCGAGGGACCACCATGTGGTTGAGCCCGGCCTACGCCGATCTGTTGGACGCCAACGGCTTCGACCGCTCCGCTTTCGGCCTGCGCATCCACGAACCGGGCACGACTCCCAATCCGGACATGGTGCTCTCCTTTGGTGGCGATGGCACGGTGCTCGAGACGGCCTCCATGCCGGGAGCCGCCAACGTGCCGGTCCTTGGAATCAACACGGGGCGGCTCGGTTTCCTGGCCCATGTGCCGCTGGAGGACGCCGAATCCCTCCTCGGGGGCATCCTCGATGGGAACTACGCCGTGGAGGACCGCAACATGCTCGAGGTGGAATTCCCCGGGCTGGACTTCGAGCCCGGCGGACTGGCCCTCAACGAGGTCACGGTGCACCGCCGGGATGTGGCGAGCATGATTCGGATTTCCGTCCACCGCGACGGCACCTTCATCAACCGATACTGGGCGGATGGTCTCATCGTGTCCACGGCGACCGGTTCGACCGCGTATTCCTTGAGCTGCGGCGGCCCCATTGTCCACCCGGCAAGCAACGCGCTGGTGCTCAACCCCATCGCGCCGCACAACCTCAACGACCGCCCTCTGGTCATTCCGGCAGAGGGAACGCTCGAAATCCAGGCCGAGGGCCGGGATGACCATCTGATGGTGACGCTCGACACCCGGTCCCACAAGGTGGCGGCGCCGGTGCGTTTTCTCGTCCGTCCGGCGGACCGGCCGTTCAAGCTCGTGCAGCTCCCTGACGTGGATTTCATCGAGACCGTCCGGCGCAAGCTCCACCTTGGACTCGATGGCCGGGAAGGGCCCTCCCGGGCTGGCGGGCACGAAATCGGACCCGGATCGCGTTGATGTCCCATCCGACGACCATGTCTGCCCCACTGCGCTCCCTGTTCCCGCTCGTCCTCGCCTTGGGCATGGTCCATGTGGGTTTCAATGCGCACGCCCAGACCAAATTCGAGCGGAGCAAGACGTTGGGCTTCACCCTTGGCACGGGCTATTACCTCGGGGAGATGAACCCCTACGGCCACTTCAAGGGGCGATTCCAACCGGGATTCGGGGGCTTCATGCGGTTCAACATGACCCGCAGATTCGGCGTGCGGGCCGCCGTGCACAGGACCAATTTGCTCTACTACGACGCCGATTCGAATGACCCGTGGATTGCCAACCGCAATCTGCACTTCCGAAATGCCATCACGGAGGGCTCGGTCGTGGCCGAGTTCAATTACTCCCGATACCAGATTGGCAACACGAAGGACCGCTTCACAGGCTATCTCTTCGCGGGGCTCTCTCTGTACAGTCACATGCCGGAGGCGGAGATCGACGGCATTTGGTACGAACTCCAGCCACTGGGGACAGAAGGCCAGGGGACCACATCCGCCAGCGGGGGCAGTCGATATGCCACGACCGGCTTTGCCATTCCGTTCGGATTCGGTTTCAAATGGAACCTCGGCCGGTTTTCCGCCCTCAACCTCGAGTGGGGCATGCGGAGGACCTGGACGGACCACCTTGACGACGTCGCGGGCTACTACGCCAGCCTCGCTGTGTTGGAGGAAGAGGCCGGGCCCTTGTCCGAACTGCTCAGTGAAGCCAGAATCGAACGGGAGGGCAATCTGGAAGATCCAATCGGCCAGATGCGCGGCTACGGCGGTCTGGACGATCGGTTTGCCGTGATGAGCGTGTCGTTCACCTTCCGCATCGACAAGTCACCGACCACCTGCTGGGAACGTTGACCGTCCGGGGTGGTTAGGTGAAAAACTCCCTAAGACCGGCGTCCACCCGGGAATTACCTTGCGGGGCGCGTTCCTCCGGGCCACCTTCGCCGGGCCCGAATGGCGCGATTTGACACCATGGCCGACTCCGCCACATCCAACAACCCCCTGCCCCGCCATGTGGCCGTCATCATGGACGGCAATGGGCGTTGGGCGAGAGAGCGTGGAGAAGATCGGGTTTTCGGCCACGCCAATGGGGTGGACAGTGTCCGCGCCGTGGTCCGGGCGGCCGGTGAACTGGGTGTAGAGTATCTCACGCTGTATGCGTTCAGCACGGAGAACTGGTCTCGGCCCAAGGAGGAAATCAATGCCCTGATGGAACTGTTGGTGAGCAGCCTCGCTGGAGAGGTGGACGAGCTCATCGCCCAGGGCGTCCGGCTGCGCTCCGTCGGGGCGCTGGACAGCCTGCCCGAGGCGTGTTGTGCGGCCCTTCAGGACGTCGAGGCGCAGACCGCGGGGTGCACAGGGCTCACCCTGATTTTGGCGCTCAGCTACAGTGGCCGTTGGGAAATCACGGAAGCCGTTCGGGACATCGTCCGTTCGGGCTTGGCCGCAGACGACATCGACGAGCACACCCTTCGGAATTGCATGGGCCTGCCGGATGTGCCGGACCCGGAGCTGCTCATCCGCACGAGCGGAGAGCAACGGCTGAGCAATTTCCTGCTCTGGCAGCTGGCCTATTCTGAACTCCATTTCACCCCGGTCATGTGGCCGGATTTCAGAGAGGACCATTTCCGGGCCGCGGTCCACGAGTTCCGTGGTCGGGAGCGGCGCTTCGGACGGACCGGAGAACAACTGAGACATGCGCAGAATGCGGGCAACTGAACGGGCACATCGGCCTTGGAAGGCGGGGTGGATGGCCCTCGTGATGCTGCTGGGAGCGGCTGGTCCCGCATGGGCCCAGCCCACGGAGACCAGCCTCGACTTGGCCGTTCCGTCGGATTACCGCATCGCCGGACTGACGGTCCTCGGGGCGGAGTTCACCGACGTCCAGGCCGTCAAATTGTTCAGCGGCCTGCAGGTCGGCGACGAGGTCACGATTCCCGGCGACCGGATCAGCGATGCCGTCCGCAACCTCTGGGACCAGCGCCTCTTCAGCGACGTCTCCGTGGAGCTCGCCGAGCGCCGGGGCGATGACGTCTACCTCGTCATCCGCGTGGTCGAGATGCCCCGCCTCACCAAGTACGGATTCACCGGTGTGAAGCGGGGAGAGCAGGAAACCTTGCGCGGCAAGCTCGACCTCGTCCGGGGCCAGATTGTCAACGAGAACCTCAAGGTCACGACGCGCCGCATCCTCGAGGACCATTACATCGAGAAGGGGCATTTCGATGCGAAAGTGACGGTGACCGACACGCGTGACACCCTGCTCGAGAATGCGTCCCGAGTGGACATCGTCATCGACAAAGGGGAAAAGGTCAAGGTGGGCGCCATCCGGATTGCGGGTGCCCAAGCCGTTCCCGAGAAGTCGCTTAAGCGGAAGATGCGCAACGTCAAGGAGCGTGCTTGGTGGCGGATCTTCAAAGCATCCAAATACCTCGAGGAGGAATTCAATGCTGACCTCGAGGCCATTGTCGCCCACTACCGGGAAAAGGGGTACCGCAACGCCCGCGTGGTGCAGGACAGCCTTTTCCGAACGTCCGAAGGGGACTTGGGCATCGCCATGTCCGTGGAGGAGGGCGGCAAGTTCCATCTCCGCGAGATCACGTTCACCGGCAACACCAAGTACACGACCGGCCAGCTGGACAGCCTGCTCGGCCTGAAGCGGGGCGACCTCTATGATGTGGCCGAACTCGAGAAGCGCCTCTTCATGAACCCGAAGGGCATCGACCTGAGCACCCTGTACAGCGATGATGGTTACCTGACCTTCCAGGCCATCCCGGTGGAGGTGCGCGCCGAAAACGACAGCATCGACCTGGAGATCCGCCTGGTGGAGGGCAAGCAGTTCCGCATCGGACGGGTCGACGTCCGGGGCAACACGAAGACCAGTGATCACGTGATTCGCCGGGAAATCCGGACGATGCCGGGCGACCTCTTCAGCCGGACCGACGTCATCCGGACCCAGCGGGAACTCAACCAGCTGAACTACTTCAACCCGGAGGCCTTCGGCATCAACCCGGTCCAGAATCCCCAGGACGGGACCGTCGACATCGAGTATGTCGTCGAGGAGAAGCCGACCGACCAGATCGAACTCCAAGGCGGCTGGGGCGGTGGCCGCATCGTCGGCTCGCTCGGTGTGACCTTCAACAACTTTGCTGTGGGCAAGGCCTTCAAGAAGGGCGCCTGGCGGCCGGTGCCGATGGGGGATGGCCAGCGCGTGAGCATCCGGGCCCAATCCAACGGCCTGTTTTTCCAGAGCTACAACGTCAGCTTCACTGAGCCGTGGCTCGGCGGCAAGAAGCCCAATGCCCTGACGGTGGCGGCTTGGCGCTCCATCCAGTCCAACGGTCAGCCGAAGCGCGTGGAAGGTGAGGACAATCCATTGCGTCAGACGCTCATGATCACGGGGGTTTCGGCTTCCATCGGCCAGCGTTGGAACAAGCCGGACGACTGGTTCGTGGTCAACGCGGGCCTGAGCTATCAACACTTCGACTTCGACCAATACAACAGCGGCCTCTTCAGCTTCACGGACGGCAAGTCCAACAACATTGCGCTCAACCTCGTGGTGAGCCGGAACTCTGTCAGTGACCCCATCTTCCCGGTGTGGGGCTCCGAAGTCCGACTCAACGTGAAGGCGACCCCGCCCTACAGCTTGTTCCAGCCCGACCGGAACTGGGCCGCCCTCGACGACCAGGAGCGCTTCCGGTTCGTGGAGTACCACAAATGGAAGTTTGTGGCCAACTGGTACACGCCGCTCACCACCGGAGGCGGGGAGAACCCGAAATCCCTCGTCTTGCGCACGTATTTCGGCGGGGGCATCATCGGCCAATACAACCGGCAGATCGGCCTTTCGCCCTTTGAGCGGTTCTACCTCGGTGGAGTGTTCCTGAGCGGCTTCGTGTTGGATGGCCGGGAGATCATTTCCCTGCGGGGGTATGACAACCTCTCTCTCACCGCCCCGGACCAGAACACCGGCGCGGGCGCCATCGCCAAGTATGGCGCCGAGCTGCGGTACCCGCTGAGCACCAACCCGAGTGCCACCATCTATACGATGGCGTTCCTCGAGGCGGGCAACACGTGGGAGACCGGGGACGGCTTCAATCCGTTCGATGTATACCGCTCGGGTGGTGTGGGCATGCGCATCTTCCTGCCCATGTTCGGCCTGCTCGGCTTGGATTACGGATGGCGCTTCGACGACGTGCCCTCCGCCCCGTCCATGGCGAGGGGCCAATTCCATTTCTCCTTGGGCATGAACATTGGGGATTTGTAAGCGCATGTGCGAAACCCATGGAGTTGAACGTTGAGCCCCCGATGCACCCTATTTTCGCTGACCATCACGCCATGCGTTCCCTCCGATTCCTCCTTCCGGTCCTCCTGCTCGCCTGCTCGTTAACGGCCGGCGCCCAGAAGTATGCCTACGTTGACACGGAGTACATCCTCCAGCACCTGCCGGAGTATGCCGATGCCCAGAAGGAACTCAACAGCTTGGCCTCCGGCTGGCTCGATGAGATTGAGGAGAAATACGAGGCCGCCAACCAGCTCGAGACGGCCTACCGTGCCGAGCGGGTTCTGCTCACCCCTGAGATGCGGCGGAAGCGCGAGGAGGAGATCGCCGGGAAGCGCACCGAGGCGACCGACATGCAGAAGGCCAAGTTCGGCGTGGAGGGCGAGCTCTTCCAGAAGCGGCAGGAGCTGATCCAGCCCATCCAAGAACAGCTCTTCCAGGTGCTGAAGGACTTGGCCGGCCAACGCCAGTACATGGTCATCTTCGACAAGGCCAAGGACAGCAACATGCTGTACACCAACCCGAAGTATGATGTGTCGGACCGCGTCATCAAGGAATTGGGCTACACCCCGGGCGAGACCGTCGGCGGCGAAGAAGCTGAGGACGGCGGGGAGAAGGGCACCAGCCTTCAGGACCGGATGAACGACACCCTCGACAAGGGCAAGGACAAACTCAACGAACGCAAGGAGCAGGTCACCAACCGGGTCAATTCCGGCATCAAGGGCGGTGGCCGCCCGAAGCAGTGAGGCTCCGGCCGCACTCCACCACATGACGATTCACACCATGAAATCCACGATCACCCTCGGCCTGATGATGGCCACCCTTTTCCTCTCCACGAGCACCACGGCCCAGGTCAAGGAAGCCCGATTCGGCCACATCGATACCCAGGCCCTCCTGGAGTCCATGCCGGAGCGGAACACCATCCAGTCCGAAATCGAGGGCGCTGCAGCCCAATACGAGCAGGAAATCGTCCGCATGCAGGGCGATCTCGAGGCCAAATTGGCCGAGTACCAGCAGAAGGCTGAGTCGTGGCCGACCGCCATCCGCGCTCAGAAGGAGCAGGACATCACGCAGGACCAGCAGGGACTGGAGCAGTTTTACGCCACGGTGCAGCAGGAACTGGCCATCCTCGAGCAGGGACTGTTGGAACCCATGATCGAACGCGCCCGGACCGCCATCGAGCAGGTCGGCGCCGAGGAGGGTTTCACTTACATCTTCGACACGTCCACGGGCTCCACGGTCTACAATGGAGGCGAGGACGTGCTCGGGCTCGTCAAGGCCAAACTTGGCCTCTGAGGCCCCCATCGGCATTTTCGATTCCGGCATCGGCGGCCTGACGGTTGCCCATGCCATCGCGCGGGCATTGCCCGCTGAGCGGCTTTCCTATTTCGGAGACACCGCCCACATGCCCTACGGGGACCGGTCGCCGGAGCTCGTTCGGTCTTGGTCAGTCCGCATCGCCGAGCACCTGCTTGACCAGGGCTGCAAGGCCATTGTCATCGCCTGCAATTCGGCCTCAGCGACTGCAGCCGGGGCCGTACGGGACCTCGCCGGGTCGGCGGTTCCGGTCATCGACGTGATCTCCCCAGTCGTCCGGACTGTGGCCGGTCAAGGCCACGCACGAATCGGCGTCATCGGGACCCGTGCGACCATTGGCAGCGGCATCTACGGGCGGACCCTCCGGGACGCACTGCGGGAATCCGGCCGCGACGGCGTGGTGGAAGAGTGGGCCACTCCCCTGTTGGCGCCGCTCATCGAGGAGGGTTGGCAGGACCATACGCTCATGGACCCCGTGCTGCTCTCCTACCTCGACGCCGCGGGCTGGACCCCGGGCTCCGCCGGCGCCCTGGACGCCCTGATTCCGGGGTGCACCCATTACCCCCTGGCCATGGCGGCGTTGCGGCGGGTGCTCGGTGAAGGCGTCGAGGTCGTGGATGGTCCCGGCATTGTGGCCGAGTCCGTTCACATGCAATTGGCGGAGGATGGCTTGCTCCACCGAGGGCCCTCGGCCGGTGACCACCGGTTCTCGGTCAGCGATCTGACGCCGGGATTCGAGCGGTCCGCCACCCGGTTCTTTGGGGATGGCCTCGATTTGGCCTACGACCCGCTCTGGGCCTGACCCCCTTCCTTCTCTTCGAACCACCCGGCGTATTCCCGGTACCGCACAGCGGTGGCGGCCAGGTGCTGCTTCAGCGCGTCCCCGACCTCTTTGACCTTGCGGGCGGGCACCCCGGCCCAGAGTTCTCCGGGGCCGATGTGTGTGCCTTCCAGTACAACAGCTCCGGCGGCCACGACAGCGCCCTCTCCAACGATGGCACGGTCCATGACGACGGCCCCCATCCCGATGAGGGCCCCGGCCTCGACGGTGCACCCGTGAACGATGGCGTTGTGTCCGATGCTGGCCCCATCGCCAATGGTGAGGTCTGTCTTCTCCCAAGTCCCGTGCAGCACCGCCCCGTCTTGGATGTTGACACGGGTGCCGATTCGAATGGCACAGACATCACCCCGGACGATGGCGCTGAACCAGATGCTGCAGTTATCCCCGGTGACGACATCGCCAACGACCGTGCAGTTGGGGGCGAGCCAGTTGTCTCGGCCAAATCGCGGATGGTGGCCCCGGACGGGCAACACGACAGGGGAGGGAGTGGAAACGTCCATGGAGCGAAAATGGGGCTCAGCCCGAGAACAGGGTCCGGTCGGATTCCTGGTCTTCCTCCCCGTCCAGCGTCTGTCCCGCCCGTCGGTGGGCGAGGGCCTGGGCGATGTGATCCGTCTTCACGGTGTCCGACCCAGCCAGATCGGCAATGGTGCGGGCCAGCCGCAGCACGCGGCTGTGGCTCCGGGCACTCAGACTGAACCGTTCCGCACAAAGGGTCAGAAGCTCCTTTTCCTTTCGCCCGAGCGCCAGCACCTCATGCAGGGCATTCCCCTCCAAGCGGTGATTGGCGAGACCACTGGGGTTGCGGGCCCATTGTGCAGCTCTTGCCTGAAGCACCTGGTCGCGGAGGGTGCGGGCCTCTTCCAAACGGCGTTGCCTTTCCAGCCGACCCCTCGCCCCCGATTCCGGAAGCAGGAGCTTGGGGTCGACGGGTTCGATCAAGAGGTGGATGTCGATGCGGTCGAGAAGGGGACCGCTGATGCGCTCGAGATAACGGGTTCGGGCGTGGCGACTGCAGGTGCACCGCGACCGGTGCACAGCGTCCGGTCGATACCGGCCGCAGGGGCAGGGGTTCATGGCGGCCACCAGCTGGAAGTCGGCCGGGAAGACCACCGAGGCTCGGGCACGGCTGATGGTCATTTCGCGCGATTCCAGCGGCTGACGGAGCACCTCCAACACGTGGCGTGGCATCTCCGGGAGTTCGTCGAGGAATAGGACCCCGGCGTGAGCAAGGCTGATCTCGCCTGGCCGCGGGTCGGACCCACCTCCCACGAGGGCCACATCGGAGATGGTGTGGTGTGGGCTTCGGAAGGGCCGTTGAAGGACAAGGGCGTCGGTGCGTCCACTCCGACGCGCCACGGAGTGAATGCGGTTGACGGCGAGGGCCTCGTCCAGACTGAGGGGGGGCAACAGCCCCACCATGGCCCGGGCGAGCATGGTCTTGCCCGCTCCGGGTGGGCCGACCATACAGAGGTTGTGCCCCCCGGCCGCAGCGAGGGCAATGGCGTCGAGTCCCCTGGGCTGGCCCCGGATCGCGGCAAGAGGCTCGAGTGCGGCGTCGGCCTGCCCCGCCATCTGTTGGGCCAGGTCCCCAGTGAGCACGGGCAGGGGACGGGTCCTGGCCAGATGGTCCACGACCTCCCGGAGGTGGTCGGCGGCGTGCACGGTCACACCGTCGAGCAGGGCGGCCTCGGCGGCGGATTCTCTCGGGAGGATGACGGGGCCGATGTCGGGGGCCAGGGCCGCTTGGGCGAGGGCCAATCCACCGTGGACCGGGCGCAGGGTTCCATCGAGGGCCAACTCCCCCATGCTCAGGATGCGGTCGACCCCGTCGAGTTCGATCTGTTCCGAAGCGGCGAGGATGCCCAGGGCCAATGGGAGATCATAGGCGGCTCCCTCCTTGCGCAGACCGGCCGGGGCCAGGTTGATGGTGATGCCCTTTCCCGGCCAGCGGAAGCCAAGGTGCTCGATGGCGCTCTTGATGCGTTGCTGGCTCTCCCGGACGGCACTGTCGGGCAGCCCCACCATCAGGAAGTGGATGCCCCGGTCCACCCGAACCTCCACGGTGACGGGCACGGCATCGACGCCCTGGAGGGCGGCGGCATTCAATCGGACGAGCACAGGGTGCAGTCCTCAGGCGCAGTGCGCCTCGATGTGGTCGATGAACGCGTGGATGCACTGGATGTGCACCTCCTGGATGCGGTCGGCATAACCGGACCACGGCACGCGGACCTCCACGTCGCAGAGCGGGGCCAGCGTGCCCCCGTCCTTGCCGGTCAGGCCGACAACGGTCATGCCGGCCTCCTTGGCCGCCTCAGCAGCGCGGACCACGTTGGGTGAATTTCCGGACGTCGAGATGGCCAGCAGAACATCCCCGGGGCGGCCCATGGCCTCTACAAAGCGGGAGAAGACGAATTCATATCCGTGGTCGTTGCCGACGCAGCTCAAATGGGAGGGGTCAGAAATGCTCAGGGCGGGCAGGGCCTTGCGGTCGTCCCGGTACCGTCCGGTCAGTTCCTCAGCGAAGTGCATGGCATCGCACATGGAGCCACCGTTGCCACAGGAGATCACCTTGCCGCCTGCCGCAATGGACCGCCCCATGGCGTCGGCGCCCTCGGCGACGGCCGCCAAGCAGGCGGGGTCTCCAAGGAACGCCTGTTGGACGTCCTGGGCCTCTTCGAAATGTCGGCGGATGCGATCGGCGTGTTCCATGTCCGGAAGGTGCACAGTGCAAGCTACGGCCTCACACGGGTTGTGTAGATGTGGCTCCCGGCTTTGCCTGCGAATCTGAACTCACTTGCCCGCCTCGAAGCGGGCGTAGTTCTCGTCGAGGAAGTCGATGAATTTCTGCGGGTCCGGGTCGTAGCCGACGCCATCCCCCAGCGCTTCCCCGTCGTGGTCAATCATGACGTAGAAGGGCTGGGCATTGGTGCCGAACCGCGAGGCCTGCAGGTAGGTCCACTTGTTGCCGACCGTGCGGATCCGGAAGTCCTTTCCGCCGAATTCCTCCACCCGCTGCTCGTCTTCCGGCAAGGCCTTGCGCTCGTCGACGTAGAGCGACACGAGCACGGCCTTCTCGGTGAGGTACTCGGCCACCGTCGCATCGGGCCAGACCTGCTCCTCCATCTTCCGGCAGTTCACGCAGGCCCACCCGGTGAAGTCGAGGATCATCGGTTTGCCCTCCGCGCGGGCGGCGGCGAGGCCTTCCTCATAATCGCGGAACCGGGCTTCGATGTGGCCGGAGGCGTGCCCGTCCGAGGAGCCACCAGAGGCGCCGACGGAGCCGCTGCTTTCGGAGTAGAACATGGGCGGAGGGAAGCCGGCGATGATCTTGAGTGGGGCGCCCCACAGGCCGGGCATCATGTAGATGGCGAGCACGAGGAACACGGTGCCGAGTCCCCAGCGGCCGACGCTCATGCGCTCCAGCTTACTGTCGTGGGGGAAGCGCAGTCCACCGTAGAGGTAGATGGCAATGCACAGGGCGACCGCAATCCAGATGGCGATGAAGAGCTCCCGTTTGAGCAAACCGAGTTGCAAGACGAGGTCGGCGTTGCTCAGGAACTTGAAGGCGAAGCCAATTTCCAACAGGCCGAGCACCACCTTCACGCTGGTCAGCCATCCGCCGCTTTGGGGCAGCGAGTTGAGCCAGCCCGGGAAGGCGCTGAACAGGGCAAAGGGAATGGCGAGGGCCAACGAGAAGCCGAACATGACCGCGATGGGTCCGCCGAAGTCTCCCGTAGCGGCGCCGGCCAACGCACTGCCGACCAGCGGTCCGGTACAGCTGAAGCTGACGATGGCGAGCGTGGCGGCCATGAAGAAGATGCCGATCAGGCCACCGCGGTCGGCCTGGGCGTCGACCTTGTTGGCCCAGCTGGTGGGCAGTTGGATTTCAAAGGCGCCCAGGAAGCTCACGCCGAAGACGATGAGCAGCAGGAACAAGAAGAGGTTGAAGTAGGGGTCCGTGGAGATCAAGTTCAACACGTCCACCCCGAACACGGCCGTCAGCAGCAGGCCAAGCCCGGTGTAGATGAAGATGATGCTGGCGCCATAGATGAGGGCGTTGCGGATGCCCTCCGCGCGGGTTTTGCTCTGCTTGGTGAAGAAGCTCACCGTCATGGGAATCAGGGGGAACACGCACGGCGTGAACAGCGCCGCAAAGCCCAAGCCCATGCCGAGCAGGAAGAGGACCCACAGACCGTCGCCCATTTCCTCTTCTTCGGATTCACTCACGGTCCCCGCGTCACCGGGGCAGAGCTCGGGAACGGCCTCCGTGCGGGCCTCGTCCAAGGCGAGGTAGAATTCGACGTCCGGCGGGAAGATGCACTTCGTGTCGTCGCAGGTCATGTAAGTCAGCAGGCCGTCGATCTTCTCGGGGCGGTCTCCGGTCCAACTCACGTCAAGGGCCCAGCGCACGGTACCCTCGAAGGACTTGACGTCCTTGTCGAAGTTGGGGTCATAGTGGACCTCGGGCGTGCATTCGCGCAGGTCGCCCACCTCGACGCCTTCCGAGGCGATGGTGAAGGCGGTCGGAATCGGGCCGTCGAGCGGATCGTTGTCGTGGCTGTAGACGTGCCACCCCTCTTCAATCGCGGCCGTAGCGACGACCGTGGCGGCATTGTCCCCCGTGGCGTACAGGGCGATGTCCCATTGAACCGGGTCGTAGATGCCCATGGGGGCCTCGTCCTCGGCGTCGTCCATCCCGAACGCACCGTGGTCGCCGCCATGGCTGCCGGTGTGTCCACCCGCGCAATAGTCGGGCTTGGCGCTCTCCGGTTGGAGGTCAGCCAACGCGATGTCGAAGTCGATGTCCTCCGGCGGCAGACATTTGCTTTCGTCGCAGACCATGAAGGTGAGATAGCCCTTGACCGACTGGGGAATCGCTCCCGGGAAGGACAGGGTGTGGACCCAATGCACGTCCTCCTCGAAGAAGAGCAGGTCCAGCATGAAGTTGGGGTCGTATTCGAGGATGGGCTCGCACTCCGCGGCGGCGGTGTCGGCCGTCTGCACGCCCTCGGTTTCGATGGTGAACGACGTGGGAATCGGCCCGTCGAAGGGGTTCAGGAACTGGCTGTAGACGTGCCACCCGGGCTCGACCGTGGCGTGGAAGTCGAGGTCGAGGGTGCCGTCTCCATTGTCATACAGGGCAAAGTCCCAGGTCACCGGATCGTGGATCTGGGCGGGGGACGGGACGGAGGCTCCGAAGGCGAGGAGCAGGGCGAAGAGGAAATGCAGGGGCTTCACGGGCACGTTGCTTTGCGGGCGGGAAGATAATGCCGCATTGGCCCTCGGACGCCGTGCGGAACGCCAATGCATGCGAAGGGTGTCGTCTTATCAGAGGGCGATTTCCTGACCCGGCTCGAGACCGAACCGGCGGCGGAACCATCCGGCCCCGAGGTAGACCAACGGTGTGTCGACGGCGGCCACGAGGACCTTGAAGCCGAATCCGTTCATCAGCAGAGCCCCAAACAGACTCCACTCGATTTCGCCGACGCTGCACAGCAGAACCAGCACGACCATCGTGTCCACGAACTGGGAGGGGATGGTCGAGAAGTTGTTGCGGAGCCACAGCATGCGTCCACCGGTGCGTTGCTTCCAGAAGTGAAAGATGCGGACGTCGAGAAACTGGGCGAGCAGGTAGGCCGCCATGGAGGCCCCCACGGCAAGGGCGGTCTGCCCGAAGACGTGGTCGAATTCCCCGTCAGTCACCGGCGACCAGGCTGTGGCTGGTGCGGCACCGGCGAGGGTGATGACGGCCAGCGTCAGGAGGGAAGCCGCGAGGCCCGCTTTGACCACGTCATCGGCGCGCTTGCGACCATAGACCTCGCTGATGAGGTCGGTGACGAGAAAGGTCAGGGGGTAGGGCAACAGGCCCACGCTGGCTTCGAAGGTGTAGTCGAGACCGGGCAGGGTCCACGCAAAGAATTTGCGGAAGGCCAGGTTGCAGGTGACGAGGCTCGAGACGAACAGGGCCGCCAGAACGAGGTACAGGCCGAGGGCAAATTCCCGGTCTTTGGGTTCGGCAAGGGCCTTGGGGGCGGCCAGTTCCGGGGAGGCATTCGGCGTCATCGGGGGGCAAATTTACTCGGCAACCCAACGCAAAGTGAGGACCTCCATGCCGTCTTCGGGCCATGCAGCGGGCAGAGCGGCGCGGCGGTCGATTCGGTGGCCGACAAGCCAAACCGGCGTCCCGAGCCCATCCTCGAGGAGAAGCGCCGAGGGCCGGTCGCCATGGGCCACCTTCCGCTGGGTGAGGATGTCCGCCACGGACTGGTGGCCGTCCATCCCGAGGGGAGCCAACCGGTCTCCCGCACGCCATGGCCTGACGGTGAGGGGTCCGTTGAGGGCGCCGAGGTTCACCTGGGCAATCTCATCTCCAGCCAGGATCTCGGGTCGGGTCGACGCGTGGTTCACGGTCCATCGAACGCGCCCACTAGGGGTGGGTCGTTCTCCGTCCGGTTCGTTTCGGGGGTCAAAGACCTGTGTCTGGTGATCTAGGGATTCCAGCTGGCGGGCCACCAATTCCTGCCGTTCCCTGACGATGCCGTGGGTGGGCGTGTCGCATCGCTTTCCGGTCTCGGTCTCAGGCGCGGCCAATTCCATCAGCGCATCCAGTTGACCTGCGGTCGCCCCATGCCGGGCGGACCAGACGGACACCATGTGGCGCGGAGACGGAGCCGCCTCCAACGCGGAGATCGGAAGGACATCCTGCGGGTGGTTTTCCAGCAGAGTCAAGGTGGCTTCCCGCCATTCAGAAGCGAGTCCAGCTGCCCGTTCCAGTCCCGCATCCCACCCGGGCCGAAGGGAGTCCAGCAGGGGAATGAGTTCATGGCGAATGCGGTTCCGGAGGTGGCGGGGGTCGGCGTTGGAAGGGTCCTCCCGCCAGGCGACGCCTGCCTCCCTCAGGTTGGCGAGGAGGACGGAGCGGGACAGGCCGAGGAAGGGCCGTCCCACGGCAAACCCCCGTTCCGTGGTCCAGGCGTCCATGCCCCGCCAGGCATCGGGCCGGGCGCCCCGGATGAGATGCAGCAATCGGGTTTCCCGTTGGTCGTCGGCATGGTGTCCGGTCAGCAGCACGTCGCCTTCCCCGAGCACGTCGGCGAACCAACCGTACCGTGCTTCCCGTGCGGCTGCCTCCAGCCCAAGGCCTTTCGCATTGGCACGCTCCTGCAGACCCTCCAGAACCTGGGCCTCGAATCGACATCCCAATGACACGGCAGCGGCTTCCACGAATTGCCGGTCTTGGTTGGATTGTTCCCGAAGCCCGTGATCGACATGCAGCACGGTCACTTCTGACGACACGGCACAGGCCGCGTGGAGCAGGGCCATCGAGTCCGCACCGCCGGACACGGCCACAGCCACAGGGTGCGATTCGGACAGGCCGTGCTCCGACAGCAGAGCCCGAAGGGCATCGGTCAGGGGGGTCCAGTCAGCGGCCATCGACCGGCAAGGTCGCAGATTCCGTGGCTTCCGCGGCATCGAGGGCGTCCAAGACGGCCCGGGCTTTGAGGCGGGTCTCCTCCCATTCGGCCTCCGCGCGGGCCAAGGCGGTGATGGCCCCACCCACGTGGACGCTCCATCTCCCGGAGGTGCGGTCGGCCAGGGCGGTTCGGATGACCACATTGAGGTCGAAATCCCCCACACCTCCTCGGCCATCCGGATCCGCCCATCCGATGGCGCCGGAGTACAGTCCCCGACGGACAGGTTCCACCTCGGCGGTGATTTCCATGGCGCGGATCTTGGGTGCCCCGGTCATGCTGCCCATCGGAAAGGCGGCGGCGAGGATGTCGGCAAACCCCCGGCCCTCCCTCACGGTGCAGGACACGGTGGAAACCATCTGGTGAACGTTGCGGAAGCTGTGGATGCCGCAGAGCTCCTCGACCTCTACGGTCGCCGGCCGGGCGACTTGGCTCAGGTCGTTCCGCACGAGGTCTGTGATCATCACGTTTTCGGCGCGCTCCTTGGGGTCGGTCCTCAAGGCCTCAGCGATGGCGGCATCGCGCACCGCATCGGCGTCGCGCGGGGCCGTGCCCTTGATCGGCTGACTGATGAGCCGGTCGCCCTCGCGGCGAAGGAACCGCTCAGGGCTGGCACAAAGGATGTCGACCCCGTTCCAATGGAGTCGAGCACTGAAAGGAGCGGAGGTCTTGGCGGTGAGTCGCTGGAAAGCCCGGTCCGGGCACCACCTGTCTGGCAGCGGTCCATGGATTTCCCGACAGAGGTTCAACTCGTAGATGTCCCCGCGAAGAATGTGCGCGTGAACCCGTTCGAAGGCCTGACGGTATTGCTCGGCGTCGAGGCCACTTTGGCCCAGAACGACGTCTGCGTTGGACGGCGAGGCCTCGGGCTCACCGTTCCGCGAGCACAGGGCCCGTTCCATTCGGCCGGCCAATTCAGCATTCGGTTGCACCAGCCAATCGAGTTGCGCCGCGGGCCCCGTTCCCCGGAAGGCGAGGATGCCGGCCGGTTCGACCCAATGGACCACCGGGAGGCGCACCGCCGCCTGGGGCTGGTTGGGCAGGTCGAGGAGAGGGTGGGCGCGCAGTTGGTCGTAGCCGATCCATCCGAAGCACCGTCCCTTGCCCGACCCCACGAACTCAGCGATGCGATCGTAGGCTGTAGGGTCAGCAGAAGGCAAATCGAGGGTGCGTCGAACACCGGCGATGAGGAATCCGTGCAGACCGTTCTCCCCCTCGGCGGCATCGAGCAGCAGCCAGGGCCGGTCAGCGGCGAGGCTGGTCAGGTTCGGCAGGGAAAGGGAAGGCTCGGTCAAGGGCACCTTCAAAGATGGCGCCGGATGAGGTCGGTCACCGCATCGGCCCAGTCGTCTTCGGCATTGAGGCTCGGCACGAGGTCGAGGTGCTCGCCTCCATCCTCTTCAAAGATCTCGACGTACTCCTCGCCAATCTCCACTGTCGTTTCGAGACAGTCCGCCACGAAGGCCGGGGAGAAGACGAGCAGGCGCTTGTCTCCGGCCTTGGCCCGCTCCTCGACGACCTTGTCGCTGAACGGCGTCAACCACTTCTTGTCGAGGCGGCTCTGGAAGGCCACGGTGTAGCGGTCCTCCGGGATGCCCAGGCGCTCGGCCAGCGCCCGCGTGGTGGCGTAGCACGTCGCTTTGTAGCAAAACTTGTTCTCCTCGTTGATCTCCGATTCGCAGCTGTGGTTGGCACAGCGCCGGTCCTCGTAGACCTTGTCCACCTGCCGCGTTGGCACGCCGTGGTAGCTGAACAGGATGTGGTCGTAGCTGTCGAGGTCAAACTTCCGCGCCCGGGCCTCGAAGCAGGAGAGGTAGCCCTCGTCGTCCCAGTATTGGCTGACCATCCGGACCGCGGGGATGACGTACCACTTCGAGATGAGGCGCATGGCCTCCTCGAGCGTGCTGCCGGTGGTGGCCGACGCGTACTGAGCATACAGTGGAAGAATGACGATGCGGTCGTAGCCGCACTGCCGCATGTCGTTGAGCACCTTCGGCATGCCCGGATTCTGGTAACGCATCGCGAAGTGCACGTGCAGCTCACCGAGCTCCGGGTGCTGCTCAGCGAGGGCAGCGCAGCGGGCCGACACCTTGCGGGTCAGTTCTTCGCCGTGGAGCAGAAGTGGCGAGCCTTTGTCCGTCCAGACCTTCTTGTATTCGCGGGAGCTCCGGAACCGGCGGAGCGGAGAAATGATGCCGCGCACCAAGATCTGACGGGGCAGCCAGGGGATGTCGATGACGCGCCCGTCGGACAGGAATTCCGTGAGGTAGCGTCCGACGGCACCGGGCCCGGGGTTGTCCGGGGTGCCGAGGTTGATCAGGAGGATGCCGGTCTTCATCGTATATGCCAATGCGGTTTCGCAGGGGGAACAACCCCACCGCGGCCGGGTTCGCTCGTCCGGTCAGATGTGCAGCGCGCGGTCGCCGGTTGCGGCCAAGGCGGCCTCCTTGACGGCCTCGGTGAACGTGGGGTGAGCATGGCTCATGCGGGCCACATCTTCCGCTGTGGCACGGTACTCCATGGCCACCACGGCCTCGGCGATCATGTCCGCAGCACGCGGGCCGCAGATGTGCACGCCCAGGATCTCGTCGGTCTCCTGGTGGGCGAGGACCTTGACCACGCCGTCGGTGTCCATCGAAGCGCGGGCGCGACCCGAGGCCTTGAACGGGAAGCTGCCCGTCTTGTAGGCGACACCGTCGGCCTTGAGTTGTTCCTCGGTCTGGCCCACGGCGGCCACCTCGGGCCAGGTGTACACCACGCCGGGGATGAGGTTGTGGTCGAGGTGCGGCTTCTGGCCGGCCATGTGCTCGACGGCGTAGATGCCCTCCTCCTCGGCCTTGTGGGCGAGCATGGCGCCCTTCACCACGTCGCCGATGGCGTAGATGTGCGGGTGGGCGGTGCGCAGGTGGCCATCCACCTCCACGCGGCCGCGGTCATCGAGGGCGATGCCGGCCTTGTCGAGCCCCAGGCCCTCGGTGTACGGCTTGCGGCCCACCGCCACGAGGCAGTAATCCGCTTCCCAGGTGACTTCCTCACCCTTCTTGTTGTCGGCTTTGACAATGGCCTTGTCGCCGGCATTGACCACCTCTTTCACGCCATGCGACAGGTGGAACTTGACGCCAATCTTCTTCATGGCGCGCTGGAGCTCCTTGCCCATCGTGCGGTCCATGGTCGGGATGATGGCGTTCTGGTATTCCACCACGTGGACCTCTGTTCCAAGGCGGGCGTAGACCGAGCCGAGCTCGAGTCCGATGACCCCGCCGCCGATGATGACCATGTGCTCGGGCAGGGCGGGCAGCTCCAACGCCTCGGTCGAGGTGATGACGCGGTCTCCATCGAGTTGGATGAAGGGCAGGCTGGCCGGCTCGCTGCCGGTGGCGATCAGGATGCGGTCCGCCTTGATTTGCTCCGTCTCGCCGCCGTCCTTCTTGACTTCGAGGGTGTGCGCGTCGATGAAGGAGCCGAATCCGTTGAGGACGGTGATGCCATTCTTTTCCATGAGGAAGTCCACGCCGGCGACGGTCTGGTCGACGACCTCCTGCTTGCGGGCGATCATCCGGGGGAAATCAATCTTCAGCCCTCCCGTCTGGATCCCGTGGAGGTCAAACTCCTTGCTCGCCTTGAGGTAATGCTCCGAGCTGTCGAGCAGAGCCTTGGACGGGATGCACCCGACGTTGAGGCAGGTGCCACCGAGGGTGCCGCGCTTCTCGATGAGCGCCGTCTTGTATCCGAGTTGGGCGCCGCGGATGGCGGCCACATATCCGCCGGGGCCGGCGCCGATGACCACGAGGTCGTACTGGTTCATGGGTTGCGAACGGTTGGACCGCGAAGGTAACCCGGCCTACGCAGGCCCGCACCCCTGATTCGTGCCTTGTGCCTTTCCTTTGCCGCCTCCCAATGTGGTCTCGGCTCGCAACCATCATCCTAAGGGGACGCCTCCCCATCCTGATTGCCCTCGCGGTGATCACGGCCGGCATGGCCACGCGGATCGACGAGCTGGGCATCCGCTACAAGTTTGGCGGGCTCCTTCCCGATGACGATCCGGCCCTGATGGCCTACCACGATTTCCTCGAGGAATTCGGGGAAGAGGGCAACGTGGTCGCCCTCGGCATCGAGGACGGCCGGCTCGACAGCTTGGAGGTCTTTCGGGCCTGGTGGGACCTCGACTCTGTACTCCGCGCGGTGCAGGTGCCGGTGGACAGCCTGAAGCCCGATGGCACCCCTTGGGAGGTCCACGTGGTCGACAGTGTTTTCGGCTTCCGGACGGCGGTGGAACTCGTCCGGGTGGACGACCCAAAGTCCTTCGTGATGGAGCCGGTGTTCCGGTCAATGCCCGTGGATCAGGCCACCCTCGACAGCACGCTTGATCGCCTGCGATCCTTGCCGTTTTATGAGGGCTTCCTTCACACGGAGAGCGAGGCGACCATCCAGATGGTCTACGTCAATGCGCCGCTTTTCAATTCGGAGAACCGCGGGCGCAGCGTGGAGTTGCTGGTGGAGGAGGTGGAACGGTTCGAGGCGCAGACCGGGGTCGATGTCCACGTGTCGGGCTTGCCGTACATCCGCACGGAGGTCACGACCAAGATCAAGCGCGAGCTGGGGCTCTTCATCGCCCTGGCTGCCATCGTGACGGCCCTGCTGCTACTCCTGTTCTTCCGCAACGTGGTCGTCATGGCCGTCTGCATGCTCGTGGTGGGCACGGGGGTCGTCTGGTCGCTGGGCAGCATTGTCCTGTTCGATTACAAGCTGACGGCGCTGATGGGGCTCATTCCCCCACTGATGATTGTGATTGGGGTGCCCAATTGCATTTACCTGCTCAACAAGTACCACGCGGAATACAAGCGCCACGGCAACAAGGCGCTCGCCCTGACGCGGATGGTCCGGAAGGTGGGCAACGCCACCTTCATGACGAACGCCACGACGGCGCTCGGCTTCGCGGCCTTCATGTTCACCACGAGCGATGTGCTCCAGCAGTTCGGCGTGATTGCCTCGGTCAACATCCTGGCGATGTTCTGCATCTCGCTGCTGATCATCCCCGCCGTGTTCAGCTGGCTTCCGCCGCCGCGCCGCCGCCACGTGCGCCACCTCGACCGGCGCTGGGTCTACCTCGTGGTGCATCGCCTCGAGCGGATGGTCAGCCACCACCGCCGCGCGGTGTACCTCGTGACGGCCGGTGTGTTGGTGCTCGGCGGCATCGGCATCTCACTCATGAAGGTGACGGGCAACGTGGCCGGAGACCTGCCGCAGGAGGATGCCATCCTCATGGACCTCCACTGGTTCGAGGACCGTTTCGGAGGGGTGATGCCCTTCGAGGTCATGATCGAGACGGACAATCCGGGCCGCGTCACCCAGCTCGCCTTCCTCAAGAAGGTCGAACGGCTTCAGCGCGTGCTGTCCAAGGAGCCACAATTGTCCCGTTCGGTGTCCCTCGTGGACGGTCTGAAGCTGGCCAAACAGGGCTTCTTCCGGGGCAACCCGTCGCGCTACGCCTTGCCCACCCGTCGGGAGCAGAGCTTCATGGGACCCTACCTGACGGGAACCAGCGGCACGGGCATCGGAGGCGGGGGCCGCTTTGTCGATTCCGCCAAGACGACCATCCGCGTGACCGCCCAGGTGGCCGACATCGGCACCCGGGAGATGGGCGAATTGACTGACCGTCTTCGCCTGCGCATCGACAGCATCTTCCCACCGGAGGACCACAAGGTGACCCTGACCGGCACGAGCGTCGTTTTCGTGGAGGGCACCACCTACCTCGTCAAGAACCTCTTCGTGTCGCTCGCCCTCGCCGTGCTCGTCATCGCCACGGTGATGTCCATTCTGTTCCGCAGCGCGCGGATGGTGGCCATCAGCCTGCTGCCCAACCTCGTGCCACTCATCTTCACCGCTGCCGTGATGGGTTTCTTCGGCATCGCCCTCAAGCCGAGCACCCTGCTCGTCTTTAGCATCGCCTTCGGCATTTCCGTGGACGACACCATTCACTTGCTGGCCAAATACCGGCAGGAGCTTGACCTCCAAGGGTGGAACATGCGCGAGGCGGTCCTGCTCGCCGTCCGGGAGACCGGGGTGTCCATGATGTACACCAGCATCGTGCTCTTCTTCGGCTTCCTGATGTTCTTCGCCTCGGACTTTGAAGGCACGCGGGCCCTCGGCATCCTCGTCTCCACGACGTTGCTCGTGGCCATGCTGACCAACCTCGTCCTGCTGCCCTCGATGCTGCTTGGTTTCGAGCGCTACATCACGGCCCAGACCTTCAAGGAGCCGCTGATCGAGATCATCGATGAGGAAGACGACGTCGACATTGAGGAGCTCACGGTCGATGTGGGCAACCCGGGGAGCCGGGGCTGAAGCACTAACAATTGTCATCTCTCCGGCTGACTGACGTCACCGGAACCGTCCTCGATGCGAGGCTAATTGGGAACCCACCCAAACGCCTCGATCCAATGAACGTCTTGCCCCCACCTTCCCGTGTCGCCATGTT
>PKDZ01000028.1 GCA_002862785.1 Flavobacteriales bacterium | reverse complement strand
CTTGGACGATGGAAGATGCACTCCGTCTCGCCCCGGTGTCCAGCTCGACTTCGAGCAAGACGAATTGGCCGGGCCGGAAGGCGATGGTGCCATGGGCGGGCAAGACGGCGATTTCGACAGCATCTTGGGTCAGACGGTGCCGTGGATGAAGCATCACGGATCTCCATACGGGCGAGAAGTAAAGGCAGGATTGGAAGACCGGCTTGTGACTTGGGTTGCCGAAAGGTCTGAATTCCCCACAACTGTGAACAAACCCGGTGTCGAGCCGACCGAAAGGAAGGGTCGGCACGTTGGTGTCGTAGTTTCGTGAGAGAGGCGATTTGGAATCTCGGCCACGTCGGCTGAACCCGAGCGCCTTGAAATGGTTGAATCCTCCATGGAATCGAAATCTCCGGAATCCCGCAAGTCTGGTCGTCCCAACTTCAACTTCTACTGGGTCTACGCTGGAATCGGCGCGTTGCTCATCGCGATGATCCTGAGCGGATCTCACCCGACGGCGGGGAGCATCAGTTTCCAGCAGTTGGTGCGCAAGGCGGAATCCGGTGAGTTCCGGAAGCTGAGCCACAACGGGATGGTGGTCGAGGCGTGGTACACTGATGCCGCCCGAGACTCCATCATGAAGGACCGGAAGGACGGGCCGATGGGGGGCGGACTCCTGCAAGGGGCAGACCTCGTGGTGGAAATTCCGCCGTCCGAAAAGAACATCGATCGGCTCGATCAACTCGCTGCGGATGGGGTCGTGGCCGTGACCTATGAGCGCCCCAATGAGTGGGGGCAACAGCTCGTCTTTTACATCATCGTCCTTGCCTTGATGGTGGGTGTGTGGATGGTCCTCATGCGCCGTCTCGGCGGCGGCGGAGCCGGCGGCAGCCAGATTTTCAACGTGGGCAAATCCAAGGCCCAGCTCTTCGACAAGGAGAATTCGACCCAGGTCAACTTCAAGGACGTGGCCGGATTGGACGGAGCCAAGGAGGAGCTCGGCGAAATCGTGGAATTCCTGAAGAATCCCGGCAAGTACACGGACCTCGGAGCCAAGATTCCCAAAGGCGCCCTGCTGGTCGGCCCTCCGGGAACGGGAAAGACGCTGCTGGCCAAGGCGGTGGCGGGGGAGGCCAAGGTGCCGTTCTTCTCGCTCAGCGGTTCGGACTTCGTCGAGATGTTCGTGGGGGTCGGCGCCAGCCGGGTCCGGGACCTCTTCAAGCAGGCCAAGGAGAAGAGCCCGTGCATTGTCTTCATCGATGAAATCGACGCCGTGGGCCGCGCCCGGGGCAAGAACGCCAGCATCGGATCCAACGATGAGCGCGAGAACACGCTCAACCAGCTCCTCACCGAGATGGACGGTTTCGGCACCAACAGCGGGGTCATCATTCTCGCCGCCACCAACCGGGCGGACATCTTGGACAGCGCCCTCATGCGGGCCGGCCGTTTTGACCGCCAGATCTACGTGGACATGCCTGACCTCAAGGAGCGGGAGGCCATCTTCGAGGTTCACCTGCGTCCCCTGAAGACCGACGACACGATTGACGTGGACTTCCTGTCCCGCCAGACGCCTGGATTCAGTGGAGCGGACATCGCCAACATCTGCAACGAGGCGGCGTTGATCGCGGCCCGTCGGGATGCCGAAAAAGTGGGCAAGCAGGATTTCTTGGATGCCGTGGACCGCGTGGTCGGCGGACTGGAGAAGAAGAACAAGCTCATCACCGAACAGGAGAAGCGGACCATTGCCTTCCACGAGGCGGGCCACGCCACCGTGAGCTGGATGCTCGAGCACGCCTCGCCGCTTGTCAAGGTGACCATCGTGCCGCGGGGCCAGTCTCTTGGTGCAGCGTGGTACCTGCCGGAAGAGCGCCACATCACCACGACGGAGCAGATTTTCGATGAGATGTGTGCCGCGTTGGGTGGTCGCGCTGCGGAGGAATTGACCTTCGGCAAGATTTCCACCGGTGCCCTGAGCGACCTCGAGAAGGTGACCAAGCAGGCGTATGCCATGGTCAGCGTCTATGGCCTGAACAAACGCATCGGCAATCGGAGCTTCTACGATCCCCGTGCCGAGGCCACGTTCACCAAGCCGTATAGCGAGGAGACCGCCCGCATCATCGACGAGGAGGCTGGGGCCATCATCGAGCGGGCGTATGCGAAGGCCCGGGAAATCCTCGAGACCCACAAGGACAAGCTGACTGCCTTGGCCGAGCGCCTGCTCGAGCGGGAAGTCATCTTCAAGGAAGACCTCGTCGATCTGCTTGGCGAGCGCCAGTGGGAATCCAAGACCCTCGATGCCGTTCCGGAGGCACCGGACGCGGAATCGGAGAAGGATGGGAAGGAGGCCGCGGAATCGACGGTAGAGAAAGCCGTGACATCCGAAGAGTCAAAGGGACAGACCGAGCCGGATCCGCCTGCCGATGCTGGAGAGTCCGCTGCGGACGAAAGTGCAGCCTGAATGGAGGGCTGGGTCCGCCTTTTGACCGAGTCGCAGTCCTTTCGCGCTGAACTCTTCAAGAACGCCCTCGAGGGGGTGGGCATTCCGGCGGTGCTCCTCAACCAGAAGGACAGCAGCTATGGATTCGGAGAGCTGGTGCTCTGGGTGCCCGAACAGCAGGCCGAGCGCGCCCGGGCCGTCCTCGGGCTGGCTCCGGAACCATCCTGATGCGCAGCGAATTCTTTATCCGGGCCATGACGGGGGCCGTATTGGTCTCGGCCATCGTGGCGGCCATCCTCGGTGGCCTGTGGACGTGGTCGGCCCTGCTGGCCATCTTGTTATACGTGGGGTGGCAGGAGGCCAGGGAGGCCCTTCAGGCGGCCGATCCCGAGCAGTCCTCGGCAGAAGTGTACCTGAAGGGCTTGGCCATGGTGGCCCTGCCGGTTGTGGGCCTGTTTTTCATCGGTTGGCGCGGAAACGCATACGAATCCGCCCTTCCGCTCGGGTGGTTTGTGTTGCTGTGGACCAACGACACGGCGGCCTATCTCTTCGGCCGCAGTTTCGGCCGCCACAAGCTGGCCCCGTCCACCTCACCGGGCAAGACCTGGGAAGGATGGGCTGGAGGGGCGGTGGCCACCTTGGCGGTGGCCTACGGGCTGTTGGGGGTGTCGCAGGGCGTGGCGGATCTGACGGCCGCGCAGTGGGCTGCACTCGGTGCGGTGGTGTCGGTGTTCGGACCGATGGGGGACCTGCTCGAGAGCGCCTTGAAGCGCCAGGCGGGCATCAAGGATTCCGGAACCATGCTGCCCGGACACGGCGGCGTGCTGGATCGGTTCGACTCCCATTTTTTTTCGGCCCCGATCGCGGCCATCCTGCTTCAGCTTTTCTGATTTTCGCGCCATGTACATCCACCCCGCGGGATACCGCGTGATCCTCGTCTTCTTGGTCATCGTCGTCGCTGTAGCGGTGCTGGTCCACCAGATTCCCCAGATCCCCGACTGGTTGGAGTGGGGCGTGCGGGGCGCTTTGCTGATCCTGTTCTGTCTGGTGTTGTGGTTCTTCCGGATTCCGCCCCGGCCATTCAGTGCCGCTCCCAACGAGGTCACCGCCGTGAGTGATGGCAAGGTGGTGCTGGTCGAGGAGGTGGACGAACCCGAGGTGATCGGGGGCAAGGCGATCAAGGTCTGCGTCTTCCTCAGCATTTTCGATGTGCATTGCCAATGGGCCCCGGTCGGTGGGACCCTCGAGTACTTCAAATACCATCCCGGGGAATACCTCGTGGCGTGGCACAAGAAGTCTTCGACGCTCAATGAGCGCACCACCTTCGGACAGCGCACGCCGTATGGAATGGTTGTCTGGCGTCAGATTGCCGGAGCCGTGGCCCGGCGCATCCGCTGGTTCGTGGAGGAGGGGCAGGAGATGGAGCACGGCCAGGAGGCTGGCTTCATCCTGTTTGGGTCCCGAATCGATTTCTATCTGCCCTTGGATGCGGAGGTGCTCGTGAAGCCGGGAGACCGGGTCGTGGCCCGCAGCACGGTGGTGGCGAGGTTGCCCGAGGTGCCTTAACTTCCCCGGCACACGGACTGACTTGGTCCGAACACCTGAACCACCATGCGCTACGCGATTCTTTCCTTGGTTGCCCTGATGGCGACCTCCCTGGCCGTCCAGGCCCAATTCATTCCGCTCTCCGACGCCCAGAAGGTGTCGGCCCCGCTGCCGACGGTCGACATGACCGGCGAGGAGATCATTCCCTACCAGCCGCTCACCGGCCAGAACGTGGGGGACATTGACCACCTGCAGCTGCGGGAAATGGTCATCCAGCGTCAGATCATCGGTCTGACCCAGTATGACCTTCAGTCCAACTACGCCGTCGACGACCGGGTGTACAGCTCCGGCAACGGCATCAGCGCCGGCTGGATCCAGTCCCTTGAGACGTCGCCCTTCAGCGACCGGGGAACGGGTTACAACTACAAGGCCCCGGGGCCGGACATGGACTGGGGAGAGATTCCCTACGACCGCATCGAGGACGTCCGCATCGGTTGGCCGTCCCTCGGGCACTTGGCCAACGGTTCCGAGTTTGCCCTGAGCCATGGCAGCACCGGAGGCCTCGTCTTCGCCACCCGTGACGCCGTGGGATCCGGCGTCTGGACCACGAACACGCTGCCCGCCCTGCCGGATGAGACCGGCAACGACATCTGGCACCTTTGGCCCCGCGCCACCGTGGGTGGAGCCGACGGCAACACCATTCACGCCATCTGCATCACGGCCCCGGAAGGCAATGGCGGCGTCCTCTACAATGGACAGGACGGTGCCCTGATCTACATGCGGTCCACGGACGGCGGTGCCAACTGGGACATGCAGACGTTTGCCGAGTTGGACACGTCTGCCTTCGCCGGCGGCTTCGTGGCTGACTCCTACGCCATCCACGCCGAGGGCGAGACGGTCGCTTTTGCGGTCTTCAACGGTTTCTACGACACGTTTGCCATGATCTCCGAGGACAACGGAGCCACCTGGAGCTACGAGGCCATTGTGGACTTCCCGGTCGACAACTACGTGCTCGACTCCGGCGCCCTGCTCGACACCACCATCGCCGATGCGGTGGACGCCAGCGGGAATGCCATGTTCTTCAACGCCGACCGTGCCGGCGATGTCCTCGTCGATGAGGCGGGCGGCGTGCACGTGTTCTTCGGGGCCATGTTCTACGCGGACAGCGACACGACGGACGGCACGTCCAGTTACTACCCCTACACCAATGGTCTGGAGTACTGGCGCAACGACATGGGCCCGGACACCACCGTGACCATTGCTTATGCCTATGACATCGACGGCAGCGGCACGCTCGACTTCGAAGATGAGATTGCCGGCTACTTCGTGGGCATTTCCTCCCAGGCTTCCGCCGGACAAGTGGTCGAGTCCAACACGATTGTGGTGGCTTACAGTGCCCTGATGGAGAACTTCTCGACGGGTGTCCAGAACTACCGCCACTGCTACGTGGTCCACTCCACCGACCTCGGTGAGACCTGGAACAGCGAGACGGCTTGTGACGTGACCCCGGATTTTGATTTCGACCTGATTGAGGCGGTGTACCCGTGCATTCCGCCTCGCATCTCCGGTGGGGAGCTCAACCTGACCTACCAGCGTGACTTCGAGCCCGGCTTGCACGTTCGCGGCGATGAGGATCCGATTGACATCAACGACATCGTGGGCCTCTCCATGATGGTCGAGGATCTCGATGACTGCGCCGATGTGGACTTCGAGGACTACGTGGGCATCGGTGAGATCGCCGAAGTCGGCTTCGGCCTGTTCCCGAACCCGGCGGACGCCGTGGTGGAGGTGGTGCTGGATGAGCTCCTGATTGGAGCGGAGGTCCGCATCCGGGACCTGGGTGGCCGCCTGGTCCGCTTCGAGCGGGTTCAGGGCCGCATTGCCCGCATGGACGTGTCGAACCTGACCCCCGGCGTCTACACGGTGGAGGTCAGCGGCTCCGGTGCACGGAGCATCGAGCGCCTCTCCATCCGCTGATGGCCGGTTCATCCGGGCGGCTGGAGGTCGAGGTGGTCTCGATTGGGGATGAACTCCTAATCGGCCAGACCGTCAACACCAACGCCGCCTGGATGGGCCGTGCCCTCGAGGCGGAGGGATGGCACGTGGGCCGGTGCCAGGTCATTCCGGACACCCGGGAGGCCATCCTCGAGGCCCTGCGCGGGGCAGAAGCCCGCGCCGAACTCGTCCTGTTGACGGGCGGCCTGGGGCCGACCCGGGACGACATCACCAAACATGTGCTCTGCGAGCACAACGGGACTGAATTGGTCCGCCACCCCGACATCGAAGACCGCATCGTCGCCTGGTTCGGCCGACGCGGCCGTGAGGTCCTGCAGGTCAACCGCGACCAGGCCCTGTTGCCCGCTTCCTGCACGGCATTGGACAATCCATTGGGCACGGCCAGTGGCATGTGGTTCGACCGGGAAGGCGGAGTGACCGTGTCCATGCCCGGCGTGCCATACGAGATGGAGCACATCATGATCCATGGGGTCATTCCCGGCATGCGCAACCGTCTGGCGAAGGCCGGCCGGCAACCTGAGCGTGAGCACCGGTCCATTTTGACGATGGGCACGGGCGAGAGCCAACTGGCGGCCCGCATCGAGGATTTGGAAACCCGATGGGCCGGGGAGGGCATCAAGCTGGCCTATCTGCCCAGCCCGGGTAGCGTGCGCCTTCGCCTAACGGCAGAGGGGGCCGCCACGGCCGGATTGGATGTCGCCCGGGGCGACCTTGTGGACCGCCTGACCGAGTGGGTGGTGTCTGAAGAAGGACGCACTGTCGAACAGGAGCTCGCCCACCTGATGACCTCACAAGGTTGGACCTTCGCTGTGGCCGAGAGCTGCACTGGCGGTGGGCTGGGGGCCGCCTTGGTGGCCGCGCCCGGAGCCAGTGCCTATTTCCTCGGTGGAGTGCAGGCCTATGCCAATTCGGCCAAAGTGGAATTGCTCGGTGTCTCAGAGGGGGATTTGGCTGCTCATGGGGCTGTGTCCGAACCGGTGGCCCGGGCCATGGCGGAGGGCGCCCGTTCGCGACTGGGCGCCGATTTCGGCGTGGGCATCACCGGGATTGCGGGACCGGATGGTGGGACCGCTGAAAAGCCGGTGGGCACGGTGTTCATCGCCTGTGCCGGGCCGGAAGGAACCCGCTGCGTGGGGCATCGTTTCGGACGTGATCGGGCGCGGAATTTGGGCATGACGATTCGGTCGGCCTGCGCGCTTGCCCTTGACGAAGGGAGGAGTTTGCGGGCGGATGCGGCTTCTGCATCGCAAGGGGTTGCGGATTCGCATTGAAAAGCGCACCTTTGCACTCCCGAAATTTTCGGGAATTGGATACGAACCACGGAAAGCACTCCCCATGAGCCGCATTTGCCAGTTGACCGGTAAGAAAGTGATGGTCGGAAACAACGTTTCCCACTCCAACCGCCGCACGAAGCGCCGTTTCTACCCCAACCTGTTCAAGAAGCGCTTCTTCATTCCCGAGGAGGACCGTTGGATTACCCTGCGCGTCAGTGCCTCCGGCATGCGCAACATCAACCGTCTTGGCGTCCTCGGCGCCATTGCCAAGGCCAAGGAGAAGGGCACTTGGACGGAGGCCTGATTCCTTCGTCACCGCCCATGAAAAAGCCCCGCCATCGAGCGGGGCTTTTTCGTGTCGTTTGGTTCCAGTCCGCGGGAACGATCCCGGCGATCAGTTGTTGCCGAGGATGATCGGCAGACCGTCGTCTCCGCTTCCGACCACGACCACCTTGCTGTTCGGGCTTTCAGCCAGTTTCTGAGTGGCCTCGATGCCCTTCCAGCGGAGGAGCTCATCGGAGATGCCTTCGGAGACAATCTCCTGGAAGTCCCGGATCCCCTCGGCCTCGATGCGCTTGCGCTGGGCCTCCTTGGTCTCCTTTTCGAGGCGAAACTCGTATTCGAGCGATTCCTGTTCCTGCTGGAGCTTGCGTTCGATGGCCTCCTCAAGGGTTTGGGGCAGCCGGATGTTGCGGATGAGCACGTCGTTGAGCTGGATGTAGTTGGAGACGAGCTTCTCCCGGAGCCGGTCCTGGATTTCGATCTGGATTTCCTCCCGCTTGGAGGTGTTGATCTCTTCGGGAAGGTATTTGGCAAATACTTCACGGGATACGGACCGCATGGCGGGCACGATGACGGCGTCCTCGTAACCACGCCCGCGTTCGATTTCGAGGGCGCCGAGGGCGTCGTAGACCGGCTGGTGGAAGACGGTCATGTCCAGTTGGATCTTGAGCAGGTTGGAAGAGAGGACGTCGAGCTTTTGCTGCATTTCCTTTTGCCGGACCTCGTAGGTCACGATGCGGTCCCATGGGGCCTTGATATGGAAGCCTTGGTCGACCGGGCTTTCCGCCGGGTTGATTCCGCCAGAGAAGGTGCGGAAGATCAAGCCGGCATGGCCAGAAGGAATGGTGAAGGTCAAAGAGGACCAGCTGATGAGCAGGCCGACGAAGAGGGCGGAGCCCACCGCCAGCAGCCGGAGGGAACGGTTCGATGTGTCCATGCGCCTAAACTACGCGCGCCCGGCCGTCGAACGCGGGGATTTGTGATTCAATAGGTGCCCGACCAGCGACGGACGAACCACTCCAGCCCGAGCAGGGCGACGAGGGCCATCAGCAAGGCCTTGAGTCCGATGAGGTCTTGCAGTCGTTCGGACAGCGAGAGCTCGGGGATGAAGCGGTCAGATGCCGAGAGGGTTTCGGTCAGGGCGGCCAGGTTTTCGGGACCGAAGCACTGGCCGCCGGCGTTGTCCGCCATCCTCAAGAGCTTGTCGTGGTCGGCGGGCCGGCCGTTTAGTTCGAGCTGGATGCCCCGGATTTCAAAGGTGCCTGATCGGTCGTAGTCCGTGCCGGCGGTGGTCGTCCGTGCCGTCCAGCGGTAGGTGCCTTTCGGGAGGCGTCCGGCGTCCAGACCGTAGCCGCCGCTCGGGGTGGAGGAGAACCGGTAATCGTAGGAGGTGCCGGCACTGTCCCGCAGGGTAAGGCTGATGTCGGCGCCGGCGAGGGGCTGTAGGGTGGCATCGTAGACCCGGGCCTCAAACGTGACCCTCCGGTCTTCATCCAGAAGGCGGGGGGCTTCGACCCTGAATCGATCCACGCCAGGATCTGATGTCAGGTATTGGGCGAGTTTGGCGATGAGGTCGTCAAAGGCGGCATGGGATCCTGTGCGGAGGTAACCGACTTGCCGCCAGCGCCAGCTGCCTTCGCCGAGCAGGACCATCAGCCGGCCACGGTTGGTCTGGGCCACCGTGAGCAGAGGGTCGTCGGTGATGATGCCGCCGATGCGCTGGAAGAGCAGCGGAGTGTGGGCGGCACCCCACGTTGTTTCTCCGAAGGGGGTGACGAGCGGAGGAACCTCCGCCAGCATGGTCTCGAGTCCCGCATCGGGCTGGAAGTGCGGAAACGCCGGATTCACCGAGCCTCGGGGGTCCGTGGTCAGACCGGCTCGGCTCGGTTGCACATCCACCCCGATGCCCAGTCCGGCGAGGGTGGAAAAGTCCGCTTCGGCGTCGATCACCAGGCCGAGGGGCCACCCGTTTTCGCGGGCGGTTTCGAACAGGTCGCGGGTGTCGCGGTCACCGGGGTCGAACCCGAAGAAGAGCAGGCCGTCCCAAGGGCCTTGGTCGAGGTCGCCCCCGACCAGGTCGGCCACGGTGAATTGGACGACTTCGTAGTTGGCGTTGGCGGACAGGGCATTGGACCACGCCCCGCGGTCGGGGTGGGGTGCGGTCCCGGTGAGCAGGATGCGCTTCTTCCGCTCAATGACGTCCACGGTGACGACCCGCCGATTGTTGTCGAGGTTGGTTTCCCCCTTGGCATCGGCGACTTGGACCGTGTAGCGCTGAATTCCAGGACGCGCGGCCTCGACGAGGAAGGTGGTGACGGCCGGGGCGCCACCGGGCTCAAGGGTGACGGTCTCAACGAGCCGTGTGTCTGGGCCCGTCAGGGTGACGCGGGCGGGGCCGGTCACGCCCTGGCTTCCGATTTCCACTTCGATCGGGAAGCGGTTGCCGAGTCCGGCGATGTCGTTGTGGAGGAGGCGATCGATGCGCACGTCCTTCTGGAGCGTGGTGTCTCCGAGTCGGATGAAGTGGACCGGGGCGCCGAATCGGAATCCGACCGTTTCCGGATCGCGTCCCCGATTGAACCGGCCATCGGTTGCGACGACCACGGCTCCGACCGGCCGTCCCGCCCATTGACCTTCCAACGCGTCTAAGGCGGAAGTCAGGTCGGTCACCGGCGCCTTCATCGCGGTGTCTCCCTCAGCCCAGGGGAAGAGCTCTGATCCAAAGCCGTATGAGGCGGTGCGGGCCCCGGGCTCGCCCTCTGCCGAAGGCAAGGATGCCATCCATTCATCAAGTGCGGATCCCCAGTTCGGGGCGTCCTGTCCGATGGAGCGGCTGGCGTCCTGGAGAATGAGCAGGGCCGGTTGGGTGGTGGTGCGTTCCTCACTCCGGAGGACGGGCCGGAACAGGAGCATCACGAGCAGGGCGAGCACGGCGGCCCGGAGGACGCCGAGCAGGGCGCGAATCCCGCCGTGGATGTGACGATTGCCTCGGTCGATCCTGTACAGGAGGGCAGCGGCCATGACCATGAGGGCCACAGCCGGAGCAACCTGAATCCAGGGGGCGTCGAGGACGAGTTCGCGCATGGCGCGAAATTACATCCGCATGCCGCCGTCTACGGACAGCGTTTGGCCGGTGATGTAGGTGCTCATGTCGGAGGCGAGGAAGACACAGGCGTCGGCCACATCCTCCGGCTTTCCGCCCCGCTTCAGTGGGATGGCATCGCGCCATCCCTGCACGGTGGCCTCGTCGAGGGCATCGGTCATCTCCGTTTCGATGAAGCCCGGTGCAATGGCGTTGCAGCGGATGTTGCGGCTGCCGAGCTCGAGGGCCACGCTTTTGGTGAAGCCGAGGATGCCGGCCTTGGAGGCGGCGTAGTTGGCCTGCCCCGCGTTGCCTTGGATGCCGACCACGCTGGACATGTTGATGATGCTGCCGGAGCGGGCCTTCAGCATGGTGCGCAGGACGGCCTTGGTCAGGTTGAAGCAGCTCTTGAGGTTGACCTGCATGATGTCGTCCCATTGCTCCTCCGACATGCGCATGAGCAACGTGTCACGGGTGATGCCCGCGTTGTTGATCAGGATGTCGACGGTACCAAAGGCCTCCACGACCTCCTTGACGAGCTCCTCACTTTGCTCAAGGCTGCCGGCGTCCGACTTGAAGCCGCGGGCTGTGCCGCCGGAGGCGGTGAGTTCTTCTTCCAGGGCGCGGGCCTTCTCGTCGCTGGAGCGGTAGGTGAAGGCCACAGTGGCGCCTTCTTGGACGAAGCGCTGGGCAATGGACTTGCCGATGCCGCGGGAGGCACCGGTGATGAGGGCAATTTTTCCTTCGAGAAGGGCCATGGTCTCAGATTTGGGGCGGCAAGATAGCCGGGGGATTCGGGTTCGAGAGGAGAGGGGGTGACGGCGTTCCGGTCAGAGCAGATCTGCCGCTTCGGCGATGAGTTCGGCGATGTCCTTGACGTCGATCTCGCCTTCCTTCTCGGCGTTTTTCACGCCGTCGGTCATCATCGTGTTGCAGAAGGGGCATCCGGTGGCGATGACCTTGGCGCCGGTCTCCAGCACGTCGTCGGTCCGCTCGTGGTTGACTTCGCGGTTGCCTTTTTCGGCATCTTTGAACATCTGGGCCCCGCCGGCGCCACAGCACAGTCCCTTGCTCTTGCAACGGCGCATCTCGACGAGGTCGGCATCCAGTGCCTGCAGGGCGGCGCGAGGCGCTTCGTACTCGCCATTGCCGCGGCCGAGGTAGCAGGGGTCGTGGAAGGTGATGCGGCGGCCCTTGAAGGGGTTGCCGTCGGCGATCCGCAAGCGGCCGTCGTCAATCAATTGTTGGATGAACTGCGTGTGGTGCAGGACCTCATACTCCCCACCGAGTTCGGGGTACTCGTTCTTCAAGATGTTGAAGCAATGGGGGCAGCCCGTCACGATGCGCTTGACGCCGTAGCCGTTGAGGACGGCGATGTTCTGGGCGGCCTGCATCTGGAACAGGAATTCGTTGCCGGCGCGCTTGGCCGGATCTCCGGTACAGCTCTCCTCGGCACCGAGCACGGCGAAGGGCACGTCGGCCGCATGCAGGATGCGGGCGATGGCCTTGGTGATGCGCTTGGCCCGGTCATCGAAGCTGCCGGCACAGCCGACCCAGAACAGCACCTCCGTGGACTCTCCGCGGGCGTTCATCTCGGCCAGGGTGGGGACGGTCAATGCCATGTCGTTCAAGATTCGGAGGCGAGTTCATCGGCCCATTTGCCGCGGTCGGTGGCGGGGAAGGCCCAGGGTGCCCCGTTGTTTTCCACGTTGTTGAACATGGAGGTGATGGCCTCGGGGGCTTGGCTGTCCTCCATGATGAGGCTGCGGCGCATGTCGAGGATGATGCCCATCGGGTTGATGTTCACCGGGCAGGCGTCCACGCAGGCCTGACAGCTGGTGCAGGCCCACAGTTCTTCTTCGCTGATGTAGTCGCCGAGCAGGGCCTTGCCATCTCCTTGGCCCCAGCTTCCGCCGGCGGCATCGATGGCGCGGCCCACTTCTTCCACCCGATCGCGGGTGTCCATCATGACTTTCCTGGGGCTGAGCAGCTTGCCGGTGGTGTTGGCGGGACAGACCGAGGTGCACCGGCCGCACTCGGTGCAGCTGTAAGCTTCCATCAATTGTTTCCAGGTCAGGTCCTGAACGTCCTTGGCCCCGAACCGTGCGGGCTCGGCGGGAGCGTCCCCAGCGGGTTCAGCCGGGGCGGCGAACGGGTCGCCGGACATCATGAGGTCCACTTCCTTCTTTACGGCGGCCATGTTGTCGAGCCGGCCGGATGGCGTCAGGTCGCTGTACCACGTGTTGGGGAAAGCCAGGAAAATGTGGAAGTGCTTGGAATAGGGGACGTAGACGAGGAAGGCGAGAATGCCGGCGATGTGGAACCACCAGGCGCCTCGTTCTACGGCCACGATGCCCGCATCGGACAGCCCAGCGTAGAGCGGAACCAACCATTGGCTTACCGGGAATGATCCAGCGGCGATGTAGTGGTGCGCATTGTCCCAGATGCCGAGGGCGATGCGGGATTGGGCAATCGCGTCGGCCGCGTTCATGGAGAGCAGGGCGAACATCAGGAGCACCTCCACCACGAGGATGATGTTGGCGTCATTCTTCGGCCACCCTTCCATTTCGGGGCTCCGGAACCGGGCAATCGGCAACACGTTGCGCCGGACCAGGAAGACCACGCAGGCGACCAGTACGCCGAGGGCGAGCCATTCGAAGGCCCCAATCATCACATTGTACAGGCCGCCGAGATAGGGAGCGAAGACGCGGTGCGTGCCGAACAGTCCGTCGAAGAGGATCTCGAGGACCTCGATGTTGATCAGGATGAAGCCGACGTAGATGAGGATGTGCATCACCCCGGCCACGGGGCGGACCACCATTTTGGATTGGCCCAAGGCCACGCGGGCCATGGTCGCCCACCGCTCTCCCGACCGGTCGGTCAAGTCAATGTCGCGTCCGAGCTTGATGTTGCGGCGGATGGTGCCAATCCGACGGGCAAACAGGAAGACCGCAGTGCCCAGCAGGAGGGCGAAGGCGAGTTGTCCGATGAAATGGGGCATGCGCGGTTGGTGGGTCAGTTCCCGCCGGCTTCGCGCTCGTCGAGTTCGGCGTCGATCAGGCGCTGCAGGCGTTCGAGTTCCTTTTCGCTCAATTTCCGCTTTTCCTTCCCTCCAAACACGGAAACGCGCACGTACCGCTGCGGATTGAGGTACAAGTCGTTCAGCAGGAATTGAAGTTCCTTGTTGGTGGCGATCAATCCATCGTGAAGGCTGTCGCTCTGAAGGAGCTTGCCGAGGCTGCCCTCGCCGGCATTCAGGCCTTCGAGCAGGCGGTTCAGCTCGGCGATGGACGCGTCGGCTTGGCGCAAGGTGGAGGCGAGCTCGAGGCTGGCCAGTGAATCGGAAATCTGGCTGAAGTTGCCCAGCGCATTGGAGAGGTTGCCTTGCTGGTCATTGATGAAGCCGGTCAATTCCTCCATGTTGTTGACGATGCCATTGAGTGCCGCGCGGTTCTCCGCGACGGTCAGGTCGAGCGTGCGCGAGGTGCTCTCGAGGTTTTCCATCGTCCGCTGGATGCTTTCAAATGCCTTGGGCAGGCCTTGGGTGGCACTGTCTTGAAAGACGGTTTGAAGGTTCAGGAGAATCTCGTCGACCCCGGCGATCAGCTGGTCGGTCCGTTGGCGGAGCGGAATGAGCTCCTGCTTCACGGATTCGGCGATGCCCATTTCAATTTCCGATGGCAGGGTGTCTCCGGCTTGGGCCAGCTCCACGCTTCGTCCAGCGATGAGGTCGATGGCCTTGGTGCCGAACAAGTCGTTGGAAACGATTCGGGCCTTGGTGTCGTCGGGGAGCTGAAGGTTGGGCTGGTCGATGAGAAAGGTGACGTGGAGAGCCCCGGTGCCGCGTGCATCGAAATCGATGCTGGAAACCTGCCCCACCTTGAAGCCATTGACCACGATGGGATTGGACACGGCCAAACCGTCGATGCGCTCGTAGACCGCATGGAATTCACGGCCATTGCCCAACGGGTTGAATCCCTTGAGGTAATTCACGCCGAGCACAAGCAGGATGCCGCCCAACAGGACGAGCACACCTACTTTGATTTCCCTGCCTTTTTGCATTCGCTGGGTCGGGTCAATTCCGGGCCTTTTTCAATGCGGCTTCAAGCGGAATTCGTTTTCCATTCTCGAAGGCCACGACGAAGGCGTCGGGAAAGCCATTCTTCCGCAAGGTATCGCGCATCCGGCAGGCTTCCGCATAGGATTCGGAGGACCCGACCCGGTACTTGTACACGGGTCCGACCTGTTGTTTTGTGGCGTGGGGGATCTCGATTCCATCGGACCCCATCAGAGGACCGCCACGGCGGTTGCTCGCCGCTTGTACCGAAAAGCACAGGGCGTCTCCGTCGCATGCTGCCGAGAGGGTGGCATGCCATTCCGGGGTGGCCCTTGCGGTTTCGACCCCGTCTTCGGTTGGCGCTTTCCCATTGGGTTGGCCTTGTGCCACTGCTTCGGGTTCCGGTTCGGATTCATTGGCTTCCAAGACGGCGGCCTCCAGGCTGAACCACTGCTTGGCGTAGTCCCGGAAGGCGCGGAAGAGGGCACTCGACATGTAGTCCTGTCCTTGTTCGGAGTGGAGGAAGTCCTCTTCGGTCGGGTTGGTCAGGAACCCGAGCTCGACCAGCACGCTCGGCATGTTGGCGTACGCGGTCACGTAGTAGGGCGCCTGTCGAACCCCGCGGTCCTTGCGGCCGACCCTCTCCCGGAACTGGGTCTGGATCAGTTCGGCCAGCTGGAGGCTTCGGCCCAGGTAGATTTCCTGCTTGAGGGCCAGCGCGATGAAGGTGTCGGGGTCGTCCGGGTCAAATCCGCGGGTGTCGGCTTCGTTGAAGACGGCTGCATTTTCCCGGGCGGCGACACGCAGACTGGCCTCGCTCTTGTCGAGGCCCATCACAAAGGTGGAGCTGCCGGTGACCGAGGATTTGTCGAAGCTGTCGCAATGAATGGAGAGCAGAAGGTCGGCCTCGGCTTCGTTGGCGATGCGCACCCGGTCGGAGAGTTCGGGGTAGGTGTCGTCCGTGCGGGTCATGATGACGCGGACCCCGGGGATGCGCTCCTCAATGTAGGCGGCGGTTTTCTTGGCGACCGCCAGGGTGATGTCCTTTTCGGCGATCCGGTACCGGCCGGTTCCCAGGTTGCCGGGGTCTTTTCCGCCGTGTCCGGCATCAATTACCACGGTCATGGCCGGTTCGGCCGGCGGGTGAAAGGCGCTGCCCACCAGGAGCACGCCTCCGCAGGCGACGAAGACCGCCATCTTCCACCGCCTCGGTCTCCGGGCCGGTCTGTGGGAAAGGGGGGTGTGGGTCGACGCCATTTGAGGAGTGAAACTATCTAGCTTTGACAGGCATTCAGGCGCGGATGTGCCCGGAATTTTCGCCGCCCGTTGTTGGCAAACCAGACCGCATACCGACAGGACGAATTCCGCGTTGTTGCCCACATGGACAACGCGGTCCGGCGCGTGTTTCTTTCATGGGGCCTTCTGGTCCTGCCCTTCATCACCCTGGCGCAGTCCATTGAGGTGGAGATTCGGCGCGCCTCGGAAATCAGCCGAGATCCCGCCATCGTTGAGGCCCAGCGGCTCGTGGGCGATGTGCTTCTCTCGGTGGGAGAGGCGCAGGTCGTGTGCGACAGTGCTTGGCGGTATCCGACCGGTCGCTTCCGCTTGATGGGGCGGGTTGAGGCCACAGACGGCCCCGCCGTCCTGACCGGTGACGTCCTAGAACTGGTTCCCGACAGCGGCGTCGGCCGAATGACCGGCCGGGTGGTCAAGCTGGTGGATTCCACCGACCCGCAGGAGCCCCGAACCTTGACCACCGAGCGGACCACGTACGATTTTCGATCTGGGTTGGCCCGTTTTGATCGCAGTGGGGTCGTGACCACCGAGACCGAGCGCATTGAGAGCCGCTCCGGATGGTACGATCGGGAAGCGGGGACCATGGAATTCAATGGGGCTGTCAGGATGTCGGTGGACACCGTCGAGGTCCGCTCCGAAACCGTGCGTTACCGTCCGGAGGGACGGCGGCTCGACCTTCCTGTGGAGGCGGAGGTGATGCATCCTGGTGGGGGCATCGCCTGCTCGCGGGGACGCTGGTCCATGGAGTCGGAGACCGGTTGGTTTGCCGGAGGGGACTCGGTTCGGGCTCGATTCCGGGATGGTGCGCTGGTGGTGCTGGCGGACAGCCTGGTGATGGGCGATACGCTGGGTCTGGCCTATGGAGAGGTCGTCCTGCGCGACACTGCGACGACCTACCGGCTGGTGGCCGACACGGTCCGCTTCAACCGGGCGGATGCCGATGGGGACATCGGTTCCGACGTGGCGCTCCAGGGAAATTCTGTGGCCTGGCTCTATGATGGAGAGGACCCCTTGCGCGTTGCGGCCCCGGAAATGGACATCGCCGACGGACCAGACGGACGGTCACTCGCGGCCCGATCGGGGACTTTCTTGCATTTCGGGGAAGTGACAGCAGCGGCGGACGGACTGACCTGGTCCGAGGACGCGGGGAGGATAAACCTCGAAGGCGCCCCCGTGATGTGGAATGGTTCGGACCAGTTGACCGGGGATTCCGTGCGGCTGTTCCTCTCGGACGGGGCGCCGAAACGCCTCGAGGTCCGAGGCCACGCTTTCGTGGCCAGTCCCGCCGGTCGGGAGTTCCACCACCAGTTGGCCGGCCGGGACCTCGATGGTTTGTTTGCCGACGGCCGTCTGGAAATCCTGAACATGGTGGGCAACGGGCGCACCCTCTATTTCGCCGAGCCCGACACCGCGGCCGAGGCGCAAGCCCGTGCAGACAGCCTGCCGTTTCCACTTCCTCAGGCCAACCGTGCGGCTTGCACGGAAATCCGCATGGCGTTGGACAGTGCTGGCCTGCGATCGATTGCCCTGTTCTCGGCCCCATCCGGTCGGTTCTCCGACCTCGCCGCCTTGGGGGATCACCCTCTGGACGGCGCCCCTGATGCGGCCCACCTGCCGGGCTTCGTTCTCCGCAGCCGCCCCGACTCCCTGCAACGCGGCGCAGGGGCCACAGCGGCGCCGTTGCCCGTGTTGCCATGGCAGGCGCCACCGGACTCATTGCGACCGAACGGGGAGGAGCCGATTGTGTATTCCGCCGCGGACAGCATCCTTTTCCATGTCCGGGAAGAGCAAGTGGCCCTGCATGGGGAGGCCAAGGTGGAGACCGATGGCATCGAGCTTACCGCGGCCGAGGTGGACTATTTCGCCGGGGACCGCATCATCGAGGCGGCCGGTGTTCCCGACAGCACGGGGGCGCTTCAGGGCAAGCCGGTCTTCACCCAAGGGGGCAAGTCGTTCACCCAGGAAGGCCTGCGCTACGACCTGGACAGCCGGAAGGGCCTGAGCCGACAGGCTGTGACGAAAGAGGGCGAATTGACCTTTCACGCCCAGCGGGCCAAGCGATTCCCGGACGGGCGCATCTTTCTGCGGGGCGGGATGTTCAGCACCTGCGATGCGGAGCGCCCGCATTTCCATTTTCATCTGACCCGCGGTCTCTTGATTCCGGATGAAAAGGTGGTCAGCGGTCCGATGTACGTCAAGGTGCGGAAGATTCCCCTGCCCATCGGACTGCCGTTCTTCTGGTTCCCCCAGAAGCAGGAGCGGAGCCGGGGTCTCATCTTCCCGAGCTTCGGCAATGGGCGCGAGTTGGGCTATTTCATCAAGGACCTGGGCTGGTACGAACCGCTGGGCGAGCACTGGGATGCTCGCATCCAAGGCGACCTCTACAGCCGGGGGACTTGGCGTCTGGCGGGGACCGCGCAGTACCGGTACCGATATCGGTTCAATGGCAACCTTCAAGTGTCCCGGTCGAGCATCGTTTCGGGCGGCACTGCGGGTGACCCTGGGGCGACCCGACGGACGGAGTTCTTTGTCCGCTGGAGCCACAGTCAGGATCCGAAAGCAAGGCCCAATGGCCGGTTCAACGCCAACGTCAACTTCGGTTCCAGCGGGAATTTCCGATCGCAGCTGAACAGCTCGCAAGAGGATTTCCTGTCCAATTCGTTTTCCTCGAGCATCAACTACAATGCCTCGATTCCGCGGAAGCCCGTGAGCATCACGGCGACGGCCCGCCACAATCAGAACAGCAGCACGAACCGGGTGGACCTCGTCGTGCCCTCGCTCGGCATCAACGTGAGCCGCTTCGAGCTCCCCCTGTCCCGGCTGCTCGACCCGGATGCGGTTACGCGCAAGTGGTATGACCGGATTGGCGTGACCTACGCGCTCAAGTCGGAACAAAAGGTGAGTGGGACCGACAGCACCCTCTTCGACGAGGGTCTGTCCGGACTGCTTGAGCGGGCCACAGCGGGGGTCCGGCACACCGCGACGGCCTCCACGCAGATCAAGGCGGGCTTTGTGAGCTTCACGCCCAACGTGTCGTACAACGGCTACTGGAATTTCGCCGCCCTTGACAAGGCCGTGAGTCCGAACGTGCCGGACAGCGTGGTGACCGACACATTGCGCGGGTTCTACACGGATGGTGACTGGCGGCTGGGCGTCAGCGCGAACACCAAGTTCTACGGGACGTTCAACAACCGGGGGGAGGGCCGCCTGCGCGCCATCCGGCATGTCATCACGCCCCAGGTCGGATTCAGTTACAACCCCGCCTTCGAGCGTCGGGATACGGTCGTCGGGCTGGACGGGAGCATCCTCGAGGTCTTCGATCCACTGGCTCCCGGACTCTACACGCCGGCGAACATCGGGGCGCAGGGGGCATTGAATTTCACCTTGAACAACAACCTCGAAGCCAAAATCCGCGACCGCGAAGGGGAGGTGCGCAAGGTCCGTCTGATCGACAACCTCTCGCTCCGGGCGAGCCACAACCTGCAGGCGGATTCCATTCGGTGGAGCGACATCAGTGGGTCCGGCTTCACCACGCTGGCCGGGCGTTTTCCGGTCAATGTTGGCTTCGCCCACAGCGTGTACGACCGCGATTCGACCGGGGCGAAGATCGACCGCTACCTGTGGGAGGGCGGCGGTTCGCCCTTGCGTCTCAAACGGGCCAATGCATCGGTGAACGGCAGTTGGAGCGGGCAGGGCGAGGTCCCGTGGAGCATCCGGGCGGGCTACACGTTGCGGCTGCAACGGAATTGGCGGCAGGATCTGCAGGCCGACACGACCATCCTGAGCCAGAACCTGACGTTCAATGGGGATGTGACGCTCTTCGAGGATTGGCGCCTGACGGTGGGCTCAGGCTATGACTTCACCGCGGGGGAGTTCACCAACACGCAGGTCAACCTGCTTTGGGACCTTCACTGCTGGGAATTCTCGGCGCGGTGGGTGCCGTTCGGCATCCAGCAGAGCTTGCAGCTCCGCCTGGCGGTCAAGTCGTCGATGTTGCGCGATGTGAAGTTGGAAAAACGCTTCCAGGGATCGGGTTTGATCCGTTGATCTTCAGCGTGTCAGGGTGCGAATCAAGAGGTAGATCACGCACAACAGGAAGACGGTCATGGACACCTTGTTGATGCCGTGCATCACGCGCAGGTTGATGCCTTCCCCTTCGTTCTTGCGGAACAGGTTCACCGGGTTGGCGTAGTGCAGGATTTTGCGGAGAATCTCCATGGTTTGGTCTTCTAAGTCAATGACAATGCGGGGTGGGTCTGGGTTCAATCCACGGCGATGGCGCTGATCTCCACCCGGGCCTGTTTCGGCAGTCCCGACACGAAGACGGCCTCGCGGGCAGGGAGAGGGTCAGAGAATCGGGCGCGGTAGGCGGCGTCCATTTCGCCGTAATCCCGGGGGTCGATGAGGAAGACGGTGGTCTTAACCGCCTTGTTCAGACCGCTGCCGGCCTGCTCGAGCACCGCGGCCAGGTTGTCGATGGCGCGGTTCACCTCCTCGGTGATGGTGCCGTGGAGCAACTCTCCGGTCTCGGGAATCAGCGGGATTTGTCCGCTGCAGTAAACGGTGTCTCCGGCGCGCCGGAACGGACTGTAGCTGGCAATGGGCTTCGACATGGTGCAAGTATCGCCCGCTTCTGTGAACCTTTGCACCATGGAGGGAAAGACCATCCTGCTCGTCGACAACCGGGACTCGTTTACCTGGAACCTCGCCCATGATCTGGAGCGGGCCGGGGCCAAAGTCGTGGTCCGGCAGGCGGCCGAATGCCGGCCCGAGGATGCGGAGGGCATGGATGGCATCGTCCTGTCGCCCGGCCCGGGCCTGCCGTCGGAGAGCGAGGGCCTCATGCCGCTCGTGGCCGCTTGGGCGACCCGAAAGCCGATGCTCGGAGTGTGCCTCGGCCTGCAGGCCCTGGTCGAATGGAGTGGGGGCCGCCTCCGCCAGCTCGACGCCGTCCGGCACGGTGTGTCCAGTGAGGCCCGCCGTTTGGTGGCCGACCCGATGTTGGGGGGCATCGGCGACCGGTTCGACGTCGGCCATTACCACAGTTGGTGTGCGGACCGGTCCTCTTTGCCGGGGGTGTGGACGGTCACCGCGGAGGTCGCCTCCGACCCCGCCATTGTGCTCGCCCTGCGACACGATTCCCTGCCCCTCCATGCGGTTCAGTTCCACCCCGAGAGCGTCCTGACGCCGGATGGCCGCGGCATGCTGGCCGCGTGGCTCGCCACCCTAGGCTGAGCCCATGAAAAAAGGCGCCCGAAGGCGCCCTTTCCAAATGCTGGGGTGGAGGCAAGATCAGTTGCCGAGCTTCTCCATTTCCTCTTGGAACGTCTCCTTGAAGCGCTCGTAGTTGTACTCGGCCATGATGCGCTCGTCCTCGGAGATCTTCTCGTTGTACTTCGAGGCGAATTTCTCGCCGCTGAGTTCGAGGGCGACGTAGGCGACGTAAATCCCGTTCTCGCGCTGGGTGAGCTTCTCGCAGATGACGATGGCGCCACGCAGCTCCTGGTCGACGACGGTGCGGGCCAACTCGTTGAAGGTCTCGGTGGCCTCTTCGCGGTTGTTGAACTCGGTGCTCGACACGTAGTTGTCCGTCACAGCTTGGATGGTGGCGCTGACAGTCCGGGCAATGCGGCTTTCGGCGGTGGAGCGGGCTTTTTTCTTGGCGATCTCGCGGTCTTGGCTCTCGCCGGTGGCGGTGGAGCGGAAGTGCTTGCTGTCGCTGTTGTATTCGGATCCGGTGCAGAATTCGACGATTTCGACTTCGCCTTTTGGCTTGGCGACTTCTTTGTTCTTCTTGCAGCCGGTCGTGAAGACGGCCAGGCCGAGGACCAGGCCCGTCGTGGTGAGGATTGCAGTACGGGTCATAGCGTTTGTGTTAGTGGGTTTGTGAAGGGTAGGGCCAATATCGTGCCAAAGTGGTTAGCGCAGGGCCCGGATGAGGTCGTATCCGTGTTTTTCGCGCAGGGCTTCAGCCGCGTTGGACAAGGCAAGGGTCAGGGCCGTGGCGGGATCCAGCTGGACGCCCTTCACGCGGTCCAGAACCGCTTGGTGGACGATGTTGCCCGATGCATTGCGCAGGACGAGCCCCCCTTGGACATAGGCCGTGTGGAAGTTGCCGAGGTCCCCGCTGGGGGTCCGGCGCTCGGCGCGCAGGTCCACTGAGAGGCTGAAATCACTGTCGGCTCCGGCATCCACCACGATGTACCCTGCCTCCAACAGCAGGGAGCGCAGGGCCGCGATGGGGCCGGCATGGGCCGCAGCGTCGAGTTGCGAGTTCAGGGCAGGCAGAATCTGGACGGAAGGCATCTCCACTTCCACGGGGAGCGTGACGCCGTCCACCACGAGGTCTCCGAGCAGTTCGACCAGGACGGAGGACAGACCAGCCGCACGGGTCAAGCGGTCCACGTCGATGGTGCACGTCAGGTTCCGGTCGGGCCGCGCGGGATCCACGTCGCTGATCAGGGCCACCACGGTGCCTTCATCGTCGGTGAATTCGGTGGCCTTCTTCATGTAGGTGCCGTTGTGGTACCGGTACAGGAGGGGCAGGCCGCGGACGTTGCCGCCGTCGAGGGTGGCGTGCAGGCCCAACGGAAAGCGGAAGTCTCCCCGGGCATTGAGGGTGACCACGTCCATGGCGGCATTCAGGTCGATGTTCCGCACAGCTTCACGCATCGTGCGCAGCAGGTGGGGCTCGACGCTGACCTCCACGCCCTCGATGGTGGCCCGGTTGACCTCATTCCAGAATTCTTCCAGACCGAGAACGCCGGCCCCCCAATGGTCCAGTGCGCCTTGGATGTTGCCACTGGCGAGGTCCTGTTTGCCGGCCTCATGTTCGAGCAGGGCAAGGTCGATGGCTTCCTGTCGGCGGGCCTGCCGCTCGGCGGCATAGCGGGCCTTGTCGAGACGGTAGTAGACATAGGTGCCCTGCGGCCCTTCCCACACGTCGACGACCTGAAATCCGGCGATGCGCTCTTCCGCCCGGCTGGAGATGGTGTTCGTGAAGTCTTCCCGGACCTGGCCATTCCGCTCTTCGCTTTCGAGCAGGGAGGTGCTTTCCACGCGCAAGGCGATCTCACCAACGAGGTCGGCGGCAGCGCGCTCCTTGGCGGTGCGCAGGGCTTCACCCGGAATGGGATTCGAGGTGGAACTGCCGATGCCGATGTAGTGCAGGCTGGATACAGGGCGTTCACCCACCCATGAGGGGGGCGGGGTCTGCTCCATGCCCCTGCGCCCGGTGCAGCCGGTGCCCAGCAGGATCAAGGCCAGAATCGATATGGACGTGCGGAGACTCATTCGATGTGGCGGGTGAGGAACTGTTCAATGTCGCGCGTGCCGCGGGCGGTGGCTTCTTGGATGACCTGGGCACGCAGTGAGGCTTCCGTTGCCAACTCGCGGCGGGCGCCGAGCAGGGCGTTCATGCGGGACCGGCCGCCGCGGTCCACCTCGCCGTTGGCCCGGGCGGGGTAGAGGTTGCCGGCGGGGACCTGGCTGACGGCATACTCCACAGCATCCTGCGCGTGCACCTGTTCCACCTCGGAGAGCATGACTTCGCCCGTCTCGGTGCTGATGAGCTTGATCTCGAACTTGAGCAAGACGCTGCGCCGGCGGGAGTGCAGGGTGTACCGGGCGGGGGCAAAGGCGGCGACCTTCTTGATGTTGCCTTCGTCATCCTTGACGTCGCGGAAATATTTCCTGAACCCGTTGCGCTGGGTGCTCAGGGGCGATCCGGTTTCGGCGGAATAGGTGAGGATGGAGCCGGTGAGGATGGCGCGGGCGCCGGCGAGCTCGCCGACCTCCACACTCTCGTCGGAGATGCCGGACAGCGAAAGCTCCTGCTCGGCGATGATGTCCTCGCGCAGGGTGCGGTCGACCACGCCCACGAACGGATCCGAGGAGTCGAGCAGGCCACGCTGGACCCCACTGCGGAGCTCGAGGGCGACGTCCCGGTCCCGGTTGCGGGAGTCGAAGTCGGAGATGGCCACGTTGAACCGGCCCGTTTCGAGCGCTTCGGCATGCAGGTCCGCGGCGTCTTTGTAGTCGGCATCGAGGGCGAGCACCAGCCCCAGTTCGCTGTGGGCTTCCCGGAATCGCCCCGTCTCCAAAGCGCTCTTGCCGGCGCGGTATTTCGGTTCGGCGCGGGCGACGGTGAGGAGCTCGGCGGCCTCTCCATACTGCGGGTCGAGGCGCAGGATTTCCCGGAAGGTGGCTTCCGCCTCGGCAAAAGCTTCCTCCTCCAGTTGGGCGTGGCCGAGATCGTCGAGTTCGATGAGGTGCTCATCCACCAGGTCGTTGTGGTCGGATTCGACCGAGGCCGGGACCACGAGCTCGACGCCCAATCCGGCGACGCGGGTCTTGAAGGCCGACATCCGGTCGTATTCGGCGATGGCGTCTGCCCGTCGGCCGTCCATTGCGGCCCGTTGGAACTCTCCAATGTGGGCATCCACCACACCCTGTCCGGTCATCTTCAAACCGACCATGGCGTCGACATAGCCCGGTCGCTTGCGCAGGGCCATGGCGTAGAGGTCGGCGGCCTGCTGGTTGAACCCAACCGCATGCAGTTCTCCGGCCCGCTTGCTCAGTGACTTCGGTCCGTTGCAGGACGCGACGGCCAGGGCCAGTCCGAAGAGGGGCAGAAGGAATCGGGTGCGGATCATGGGCAAACGATTGAGGTGAGCGTTGAAATTAGGCCAGCGGCCCCCTCGTTCAGACAAGTCCCGTGCCAAGTATTCCGATCCAATCCTTGGCCCCGCCATCCCTGCCTCCGAAATTCGGGGCATGTCCAAGCGCATTGTCATCCTCGGAGCGGGCCGTTCGAGTTCCTCGCTGATTCGTCACCTCTTGCAGCATGCTGGCGATGAAGGATTCACCGTGCGCATTGGCGATCTCGATCCGGAGCTGGCTGCGCGAAAGGCGGAGGGGCATCCTGCGGCGTCCACGTTTGCTCTCGACGCGGGCAACCCCGAGGCGCGCCGAAAGGAAATCGAGGCGGCGGATCTGGTCATCAGCATGCTGCCGGCCTTCCTGCACCCCGAGGTGGCGCGCGATGCCATTGCCACCCGGACCCCGCTCATCACCCCGAGTTATCTCTCTCCGGAGATTGCGGCCATGGACGCCGACGCGAAGGCGGCCGGCATTCCCATCCTGAACGAGCTCGGTCTGGATCCCGGCATCGACCACCTGAGTGCGATGGAGGTCATCGATGGCCTTCGCGCGGAGGGGAACACTCTGACTGGATTCGAGAGTTACACCGGGGGCCTCGTCGCCCCGGAAAGTGACGACAACCCCTGGCACTACAAGTTCACATGGAATCCCCGGAACGTCGTGTTGGCGGGCCAAGGCGGTTCGGCCACGTTCAAGGAGAATGGCCGCATCCGGGTTCTGCCGCCGCACCGGTTGTTTCAGGAAATCACGGCAGTGGATGTGCCGGGCGCCGGTCGGTTTGAGGGGTATGCCAATCGGGACTCCCTCGCCTATGAGGAGATCTACGGCATTCAGGGCATCGACACCCTCGTGCGTGGCACTCTCCGAGGAGACGGATTCTGCGGTGGATGGGATGCGGTGTTCCAATTGGGCATGAACCGGGACGATGCCCAGGTGGCCTATCCGGAAGGAACCACGTGGCGGGACTTCACGGCCGGATTCTCCGGCGGAGTGCCGCAAGGGGCCGATACCGAGGCGGTCCGTACTGCGGTGGCCAAGGCGACTGGAGCCAGCGACCGCGCCCTCGATTTGCTGGACAACCTCGGGCTCTTCGGGGATGCCCCCCTTCCGAAGGGGTCGGGAAGTCCGGCAGACATCCTACAGGCCCTGTTGGAGGATCGTTGGGCGTTGAAGCCGGGCGACCTCGACATGATTGTGATGTGGCACCGCTTCCGCTACCGGGATCCGGAAGGCCGCAACCGGGTCCGGACGTCCCACCTCGTGCACATCGGGGAGGATGAGACCCACACGGCCATGTCCCTCACTGTGGGCTTGCCGCTGGCCCTTGCCGCCCGGATGTGGGTGCGGGGCGATTGGAATGCGACCGGAGTCCTGTTGCCCACGTCAGCCGACTTGTATGCCCCCCTGCTCAAAGGGCTGGCCCAACAAGGCATCGCCTTCACCGAAACTGAATTGCCGGCCTGATGCAGAAAGCAGCGGCACGGTTGGGTCTTCTGATTTTGTTGGGGTTCATTCTTGCGAGTGGCGCCTCAGCAGGAGGGCCGTGTGACGCGCCTCCCTATGACCCGTTGGTGGAGGTGACCTCGGCCGAGGCGGCCATGCAGATGGACCGTTGGGCCATCCGGACCTTGCGTCGTGATTACCGGGGACAAACCTGCGATGAGGTCCAGGAGGTGGTGGACATTCTCTTGGTCCGTTGGCTCCAGGCCCACCCCGAGATCTACATTGATTTGAATGGCACCGAGACTGAGTGGCTGATGCGGACGGAAGGGGGGTTTCTGTTGCGCATCAAAGCCGAGGCGCTGGCGGAATGCAAGGGCCGGCGTCGCTGGTTCCCCCGGTCGTGGGGACGACATCAGGACGACCCGTCGAGTCAAGCCAAGCGGGAGGATTTCGTCCGCCGGGCCGGTGAGCGCTGGGGCGGGCGCAAAAAGTGAAGGGGCCGCCCCTCGGCAGCCCCTTCTCACCACATCTACCTCACGGGTGCCGCACGCGGCATCGCCTTCAGGTGGCAGTGGACCCCGACGGGCGGGATCCGATGTCGTCCACATTGGGCCTGCTTGATGGGCCGACGGTGTGGTGTTGCCTCGGTGTACGGGGCGAAGTGGGGGAGGGTTGCGTTCCCTCACAGAATTTCACACGGGGCAAATCCGCTGTGGCCCTGCAGTGGCCTTTACCTTCGCTTCATGCGCACGTTCGACATCCCGGAAGCCTACCGTTCGCCCGTCATCGGGAAGGTCAAGGCCTTGCGCAAGGTGGCCGACCCGAGGAAGCGGGATTTGTCGCCGACGGTGCTGGATTTCGGAACGGTGCGCTTTGTCCTTCCCCGCCATTTCGGATTCTGCTTTGGGGTGGAAAACGCCATCGAGATCGCCTACAAGGCCGTGGCGGAAAACCCGGGCAAGCGGCTGTGGCTCCTCAGCCAGATGATCCACAACCCGGAGGTCAATGCGGACCTCGAGTCCCAGGGCATCGGATTCCTGATGGACACCGAGGGCGGCGTCATCACCCCGTTCGAGGCTTTGTCTGCGGACGATGTGGTCATCGTACCGGCCTTCGGAACGACGCTCGAGCTCGAATCCAAGTTGGAGGCGATCGGCGTCGACATCCAACGCTACAACACGACCTGTCCCTTTGTCGAGAAGGTCTGGAAACGGGCTGCCCAGCTGGGCGACAAGGATTACACTGTGATCATCCATGGCAAGCCCAAGCACGAGGAGACCCGGGCCACGTTCAGCCACAGCAGCGCGCACGCGAAGTCGCTCGTGGTGAAGAACATGGAGGAGGCCGAGGTGTTGGCGGGATTCATCCGTGGCGACCGGGACTGGTCGGAATTCGACGCCCACTTTGGCGGGCGGACCAGCGATGGATTTGAGGCTCCCCGCGACTTGGAACGGTTCGGCGTGGTCAACCAGACGACCATGTTGGCCAGTGACACGCAGGCCATTGCCGATCACCTGAAACAGGCCCTCGAGCAGCGCGACGAGGGGTCGGCGGACCGGTTCGCCAACACCCGCGACACCCTCTGCTATGCCACACTGGACAACCAGACGGCCACCACCGGGGCCATCGAGGCGGCGGGGGAACAGGCCGATTTTGCCGTGGTGGTCGGCGGCTACAATTCCAGCAACACAAGCCACCTCGTCGAACTGTGCGAGGAGGTGATGCCCACCTGGTTTGTGCGCGGGGCCGACGAATTTGCTGAGGACGGATCGCTGGGTCATTTCGACCTGCACGACGCCACCCGCAAGGAAACCGGGTCGTGGTGGCCGGAGGAGACCAAGGCTGAGGGGGTGACCACGGTGCTCCTGACCAGCGGGGCTTCCTGCCCGGACAGCGCGGTGGATCGGGTCCTGCAGAAAATTCTTGAACGAGCCGGTGGTGGACGCGCTGTGGATGACGTGTTGAACCAATTCGAGCAGGAGCAGGCAAATTTGGGGGCCTCATGAAGCCACCCCGTCTGCCCAGTCCCTTCCGAAACGTCCGATCGACGCCGCGGAACTTCACCTTCCGCTCGTCCCATGTGGACGCGCGGGCCATGCGGTGGAAGGAGCGCAAGGAGGCCATCGAGGCCGAGGTCAATGGGACGCCGAGCGGGGCTCCGAAGAAATTGCGCTTCCGCCAGGCGGGGGCTACCGGCAGAGAGCGCCAGGGGCGTTTGGCTTTGCTGCGGCGTTCCCGCCAGCGGGCGATGCTCAGAAGCGTGGCCATCCTGTGTGTGCTCTTGTACGCTGCTTGGCGCGGCTTGCTGTGGGTCGAGACCACCGATTTCGCCCGTGAATTCCTGACTCCGCAACCGTGATGGGCACCGTGACCGAAACCCGGATCCAGCGGTTGCCCGAACATGTGGCCAACCAGATTGCCGCCGGCGAGGTGGTGCAACGGCCGGCCTCCGTGGTCAAGGAGCTCATGGAGAATGCGCTGGATGCTGGAGCTTCCCGAATCACTGTGGAACTCAAGGATGCCGGTCGGAACCGCATCGCCGTAGAGGACAATGGGATGGGCATGGGTTCGGAGGATGCGGCGATCTGCTTTGAGCGGCACGCCACGTCCAAGCTGCGCTCGGCCGACGACCTGCTCGCCCTCGCCACGATGGGCTTCCGGGGAGAGGCCCTCGCGAGCATCGCGAGCATTGCCCGGGTGGAGTTGCGGACCCGCCGGGCCGAAGATGAACTCGGCATTCTGCACGTCATCGAGGGAGGAGAGGCCCAGCCGTCCGAAGCCGTGGCCTGTGAGGTCGGCACGCGGATGGTCGTCAAGCACCTGTTCTTCAACGTGCCGGCCCGCCGCAACTTCCTCAAGAGCGACCAGGTGGAGTTGCGGCATGCGATTGATGAATTCCAGCGCATTGCCCTGGCCCATCCCGAATCCGCCTTCCGCCTCAGCCACAACGGAGGGGAGCTCTTCGATTTGCCCGCGGGCAGCCTGCGCCAGCGATTGGTCCGGGTCTTTGGGGCCAAATACGATGAGCGGCTTGTGCCGGTGGAGGAGCAGACCGACGTGGTCCAGCTCACGGGCTTCGTGGGCAAGCCCGAATTCGCCCGCCGCACCCGGGGGGAGCAGTTCCTCTTTGTCAACGGCCGCTTCATCAAGCACCCCGCCTTTCATGGGGCCGTGATGCGGGCCATGGACGGTCTGCTCACGCCCGGACAGTTCCCTCTGTATGCGCTGTTTCTGACGGTGGACGCTTCACGCGTGGATGTCAACATCCACCCCACCAAAGTGGAGGCGAAGTTCCAGGAAGAGCGGCCCATTGTGGCCATTCTGCAGGCGGCGGTGAAGCGTGCTTTGGGCCGATTCCACGTCGCACCGTCGTTGGATTTCGATACAGAATCCGCTTTTGACATCGCGCCGCCCCGACCGGGTCAGGAGGTGGAGGAACCCCGGATTCAACTCAACCCGGACTACAACCCGTTCCATTCGAGTTCGTCTTCGGGTGGTGCTGCTGGCACTGCTGGTTCAGGAGGAGGATACCGGACGGAAAAGGACCCATTCAAGGCCTCCCGCATCGAGGCTACCCGGCGCTTCTTTGAGTCTCCTGATTCCGCGGAGGCCAACGCGAAAGACACGGGGGAGGAGGGGCCAGCCCGACTGGTGTTCTCCGAATCCAAGGCGACGGTGTCTTCCCAGACGGCCGACCTCGGGTTCGATCAGCAACGTCCGCTGTTCCAGTTGTTTGGCGGCTGGATTGTGACGGCCACACGCAGTGGGTTGGTGCTGGTGGACCAGCACCGGGCGCACACTCGGATTCTTTACGAACGCCTTTCTTCGCGGCCGGACACGGCGGCGGCAGGGGCGCAGCAGCTCCTCTTTCCCGCTGATCTCCAAGTGGGCCCCGCCGATGTGGCCTTGCTGCAGGATGCGCGGAATCCCCTGATGGCGCTGGGCTTTGATTTGGCTTTCCCTGAGGAGGGTGTGGTCCGCGTGGTGGGCCTCCCCCCGGAGGCAGCAGAAGGGGAGCCCTCGGCCCTACTCGATGCGGTGCTCGAGGAGTTGAGGGAGGCCGGAGAGGTCGACCTCGAACTCCGGAAGAGCCGGGCGATTGCCGGTGTGGCCCGCGGGGCCGCCATTCCTTCCGGCCGAACCCTGACCCGGGCCGAGATGCTGGACCTGGTCGATGGGCTGTTTGCCTGTGAGGAACCGGACCGGGACCCGTGGGGACGCCCCACCCTCGCTACCTTTGACCAGGAAGCCGTGGAAGCGCGCTTCCGCTGAGCCGCACCCCGCATGTTCCAACAAGCCACGCCTGTCGTCCGCAATCTGTTGATCATCAACATCATCTTCTATGTGGTGACGCATTTCCTGGCGCCGGAACTCCGCTCGATGCTGGCGGGATACTACCCCAGTGCGCCCCAGTTCCAGCCGTGGCAGGTGGTGACGCACATGTTCATGCATGCCAGCTTGGGGCACATCTTCTTCAACATGTTCGCTCTGTTCATGTTTGGCTCCCAGCTGGAGCGCGTGTGGGGTCCGAAGCGGTTTCTGAACTATTACCTCGCCTGTGGACTGGGCGCCTTTTTTCTGCACGAGGTCGTGGTCGGTTACAGCTACTTCACGGACTATGGGACGTGGTTCCCGACGGCGGAGGCACTGTTTCCCAACTTGGGATACAGTGCGGCAGAGCGGGCGGCGGCCCGGGTTTTTGTGCCGGTCGTGGGGGCCTCCGGCGCGGTGTTTGGCCTGCTGCTGGGTTTCGGCATGTTGTTTCCGAACACCCGTCTTCAGTTGCTTTTTCCGCCGGTGCCGATCAAGGCGCGTTACTTCGTGCTGGGCTTCGGTGCGCTGGAATTGATTCTCGCGTTGGACAACAACCCCGGAGACAACGTGGCGCATTTCGCCCACCTCGGCGGCATGATCTTCGGCTACCTCTTGCTCAAGCGGTGGCAGCGGGAGCGGGATGTATTCTATTGAGGTTTCCCGCGTTGATTCTCTGAGATGAGCAGCTTGAAGGACGATTTGAGAATGCGGTGGGCCACCGGGGGCATGGCGGTTCGGCTGGTCATGTTCAACATTCTGGTCTTTCTCATCCTGACGACACTTCGCTTGCTGATTGGATTGGGACTGCCCCTGCCTGCGTTGCCCGGGGCTTTCGGGCTGGCGACCTCAGCAGACCTCACCGTGCTGGCCACCCGCCCCTGGAGTGCGGTCACGCACATGTTTGCCCATACCGAAGTCTGGCACCTGGCCATGAACATGCTCATCCTCTGGTGGATGGGCGGCATGTTCCGGGGGTACTTCGGGGACCGGCGCACCCTGAGCACCTACCTCACGGGGGGGCTGTCCGGCTTTGTGCTGTATGTGCTGGCGACGAACCTTGTGCCCTCCTTCCCGCAGGGCGGCTATGCCCTCGGGGCGTCCTCGGCGGTGATGGCCCTCATGGTGGCCACGGCCACCTATTTGCCTGACACCGTCATCCGCCTGTTCCTCATTGGACCGGTCAAGCTCAAGTGGGTCGCAGTGGCCTATGTGGTCCTCGATTATGTGGCCTTGTCCAATGGAAGCAATGTCGGCGGCCACCTCGGCCACATCGGAGGGGCGGCCTATGGCTTCATGTATATGCGGGGCATGCAGTCCAACCGGGACCTCGGGGCTCCGATGGAGAAGCTGATTGATTGGTTGGTGACCACCTTCGGTCGGTCCTCCGGCACTGCCCGCCCCACCCGGCGGAAGCGCCCGAAGCGGGGCAAGGGATTGCGCTCAGTCCACCGGAGTGTGGACGTAGAGGGCAAGACCCACCGGGCCCAGACGGATGAGGAATTCAATGAGGAAAAAAAGGCCAGGCAGGAGCGGATCGACCGCATCCTCGACAAGATTTCCAAGGTAGGCTACGACCAGCTGACCAAGGAGGAAAAGGACTTCCTCTTCCGCCACGGCGGCAACGTCTGACCATGGCAAGGCGCCCATCCCAGCGACGGAGGGGCCACCTCTGGATGGTGCTCGGTCTTCTGGCCGCCTTGGGCGTGCTGTGGGCCCACCTCGCTGTCTTCCTGTCTCCGGCCCGATGGGCCATCCCGGCCTTGGCCGGGATGGCGTTCCCCGCATTCGGTGTCCTCTTGATTGTGGCGATGGCGGTGATGTTCCGCCGCCGCCGTTGGGGATGGTTCTTGGGCTTTTCCCTGTTGATTCTGCTGTCCGGCGATTTGTATCGGAGCGTGTGGGGCGGATTCGGCTGGGGTGTGCCGGAGGCGCTGATGAATGACGCCCCAGCCCTGAAGGTCATGGGGTGGAATGTTCGGCTCTATGACCGGTACGGATGGCTGGGCGAGGACACCAAGGAGGGCATCACTGAGGCGATTGCTGACGAACACCCGGACGTGCTGTGCCTTCAGGAGCACTACCGGGATCCGGATCCGGCAGTCTTCCCCGTGGAGGGCCTGGTGCGCCGCGCGGTAGGGGGTGTGGAGAAGGTGCCCGTCCAGGTCCATGAGGTCTGGGCGCGGGGCAAGGCCGGCCGGCGGTTCGGGGTGGCGACGTGGTCCCGGCATCCCATCGTGGGCCGGGAGGACATCGCCTTCGGCACCCGGAGCAACAACGCCTGTGCCGTCACCGACATCGCGTGGAACGGCGACACCGTGCGGGTCTTCAACGCCCATTTTGCGAGTCTGCACTTCGGGTCGGAGGAGTACGCCGCGCTCGAGGAGGGGGTGCCTGATGCGGAAGGCCGGCAACGGATCTGGTCGCGGATGCGGGACGCCTATTCCGAGCGGGTCACCCAGGTGACGCGGGTCATGGAGGCGGTGGCGCAAAGCCCCCACCCGGTCGTCCTGTGTGGGGATTTCAATGACGTGCCGGTCAGCTGGGCACTTCAGGCGGCCCGCGGTCAACTCCGGGACACCCATGACCTCCGTGGACTTCGAATGGACGGGACGTGGCAGGGTGCGGTGCCCGGCGTGCGCATTGACCACATCCTCGTGGACCCGGTCTGGCCTGTCTTGGACTATGGAAATGGCGGCGATGGCCTGAGCGACCACCGCTATGTCACGGCCGTGGTGCAGGCGCCGATCCCGTGACGAGGCCCAGGCGGCGGGCGATCAGTTCGTAGGCCACCACGGTCATCGCGATCATCAGGAAACCGTAGAAGAGGTCGTCGACCGGCATGGAGAAGATGCGGAGCTGGAGGTTGTGGTCGTTGTTGTACCACACGATCTGGTCGGCGATGTCCTGCACCTCTCGATTGAGCGGGGAGTATTGCCAGAAGCGCAGACCGGTCAGGACCCCATTGGATAGGATGAACGGAACCAGAAGGGGGAGGTAGGCGAACCACAAGCGGTGGTTCCATTCGCGGACAGAGGGCCAGCGCGAGGCCGAAAGGGCCAGGCCGGCCGACAGCAGGGCGGTCAAGGCGCAGGTCACGGCGATGTACCACCGGTCTAGGTTGGCCACGCACAGGCTGGCGCTGAGAATCGCGAGCAGGGTGCTGGCCGGGATGGCCATGGCGCCGCCGATGGGGTTGGGGATGTAGTGCTTCAGCGATTCATAAGTGAACAGGCAGGCGTAGGGGATGCAGAGGAAGAAGAGCCACTCTTCCAGGGGAATGCCCGCGATCCAGAGGCCGCTCAGGTAGTCCGAATTGAACCCCCAGATGCCCCGCTCGGTGAAGGCGATGTCCCAGGGAATGAAGAGGGCCATCATCACGGCGATGGCCGGAAAGAGCGCTGGCCAGAAGCGGACGAACCTCACCTTGCGGTCAAAGCTGAAGACCAGCGGTACGGCCAGCACAGCCAAGTCAACCGTGAGATAGAGGTAGTGCGGATTCATCCCTGGCTCAAGGTACGGGCCTCGTGGGCTTTGCGGGCTTCCCGGAAATAACGGAGCGGCACCCACAGCATGCCGAAGCATTCGCCATCCTCCTTTCCCAAGTGCTTGTGGTGGACCTTGTGGGCCTTTCGGATCGCGGCGAAATACGGGTGCTTGGCGTTGCGGAACCAACTGAACCGGCGGTGGATGAACACGTCGTGGACGAGGAAGTAGCAGAGGCCGTAGGCGGCGATGCCGGTGCCGATCCAGAAGCGGAAGTCAGCGTGAATGCTCCCTGTGATGAAGCACCAGGCGCTCGGCACGGCGAAAATCAGGAAGAAGGCGTCGTTCTTTTCGAAGAACCCCGGCTCGTGCTGGTGGTGGTCGCGGTGGAAGTACCACATGGCGCCATGCATCAGGTATTTGTGGGCAGCCCAGGCCACGCCCTCCATGGTCAGGAAGGTGGCGAGCACGATGAGGGAGGCGGTCAGGATGTCCATGGCAACAGGAGGAGTCCGATGAAGAAGGCGGTCTGCACCAAGAGCAACAGGCCCCCGGCACGGTTGGTTCTGAAGGATCGGCTGCGCGTTCCGCCCCAGAGCCAGGCGAGGAGGAAGGCGATGACCCACCAGGCGGCATAGTTCCTCAGGGGGATGTCGTCTCCCGCCCAATTCCAGAAGTCGGCCATCATGGCGACCGGCTCCATGATGAGGTCAAAGGCGAGCATGATGGTTGCGGCGATGGCGGCCCGGCCCATCCGGTGGAGGGCGGTCCCGCCGCCGGTGAGCAGGCGCTCGGCCCAGTAGACGGCTCCACTGAGGGTGATGAGCCACAGCACGCCGATCATCGGGGGGGTGTCATAGATGTGGGGGCCAAGGCGGGATCCGTATTCGTAGTCGCCGAAAGGGAATCCGGTCTGTACCCCGAGCACTTCCACCGCATAAGTGATGTAACCGGTCATGGTCCACCGCCCCCCATTCTTCGGGTCGCCGAACCCGAGGACCACGATGGTCGACAGCAGCAGATTGAAGACGGTCAGGTCCAACACAAGGGAGGCGTCATACAGGACAACACCGGCCAGACCAACGGCGTGGAGGAAGGCGATGAGCCCCATCCAGGCGGGCATGGACATCCACCATCCGCTGAAACCGAAGAGGCCGCGCTCAGTGCTGGGGGTCATGGCGCTTCATGAGTTCGTGGGTGATCCGTCCGCTGAGGAGGCACAGGGGAATCCCGCCTCCGGGGTGAACGCTTCCGCCGGCAAAGTACAGCCCCCGGATGCGGCGGTCCCGGTTTCGTTGGCGGAGGAAGGCGCTTGTGGCCTTGTTGCTGGCCGGACCGTAGAGGGCGCCGAGGTGGCTGCCTGTGCGATAGGCAATGTCACTCGGGGTGAGGATGTGCTCGCATTCGCGGTGGGCCGCGACATCGATTCCTGTGATGCGCAGGATTTTCTGCTCGACCCGGGTTCGCAGTGGGTCAATCCCTGTGGCATCCCAGCCAGCGGGGGCATTGACCATCACGAACCAGTTGCCCGCTCCATCCGGAGCATCTGCCGGCGACGTCTTGCTCCCGATGTTGATGTAGACGGTCGGGTCGTCCGCGATGCGTTTTTCTTCGAACAGGCAGCGGAATTCCTCGCGGTAATCTTCGGCCCACAGGATGTTGTGCAGGTGAAGGTCCGGGGCGTCGTGCCGGATGCCCCAGTAGAAGATGACGCCGCTGGTCGATTGCTCGGCGCTGAGAATGCGCTTCGGAGCGGGCTGATCCGGCAGGAGCATTCGGTAGGTCGGGGTCACATCCACGCCGGAGACGACCACGTCAGCTTCATGTCGGTGGCCGTCCCGAAGCCGCACACCGCGTACGCGGTTCTCTTCGACCTCGATGCGGTCCGCCGGGGCATTGAGGCGGATGTCGACCCCCACGGCCAAAGCCGTCTGGTGCAGGGCGTCGACGATGGCGTGCATGCCGCCGACCGGGGCGAACGTGCCCATTCCGAATTCAAGGTGGGGGATGACATGGAGCATCGCCGGCGCCCGGTAGGGGTCGCTGCCATTGTAGGTGGCGAATCGATTGAACAGTTGTTGAAGGTGAGGGTGGCCTGTCCGGGCGTTCCAGCGGTTGAGCCGATGGGTCAGGGGCAGGGATTGCCAGGCGCGGAGAGCCTTTCCGAGGTGGCGTGCGGTGCGGGTTGGCGTCCAACTGGAGGTTTCGTGCAGGCTTTGTTCGAGGAACAGTTCTCGGGTGGCTTCGAACCCTTTCCGACTGAGGTCAAGGTGGTGGAGGACGGGATCGGCTGAGATGCCGAGGGCCTCTTCGATTTCTGCTTTCAACCGTTGCTGGTCTGTCCAGCCGATCAGGCGGGTGCCGTCTTCCCAATAATAGTGGCAGGAGCGGTCCAGGCGGGTGTGGTCGAACGGGGCCGCGTGGGCCCCGGCGACGGCCAAGGTCTCCAGCAGGAGGTCAGGCCAAGTGAACAGGCTGGGACCAAGGTCAAACCGGAAGTTTCCAAGGTGGAGTTGGCGGAGTTTGCCGCCGACCTCGGGCGCAGCCTCGAACAGGGTCACGGACCGGCCTTCCGCGGCTGCGCGGATGGCAGTGGAGAGGCCTCCAATGCCGGCACCGATGACCGCGACGGAGCTCACTTTCCCAGGTGCTCAGCGGCGCGTTCGAAACAGATGCGGAACCAGGTCGTGTACTGGTTTGGCTGGGCTGCCATGTCCGCCCGGACCGTGGCGAAATCGACGTACTTCGTGTCCGCGACCTCTTCGGGATTCGGAACCGGGGCCACATCGCTCCGTCCGAAGAGGACGTGGTCGAATTCGTGCTCCACGAGTCCGCCGTCGAGTTCGGATCGGTAAATGAAGTCGAAGCCCTTGGCCAGCTGGCATTGCATGCCCATCTCCTCCTGAAGGCGACGGATGCCCGCCTCAATCACGGTTTCTCCGTCGCGGGGATGGCTGCAGCAGGTGTTGGTCCAGAGGCCTCCGCTGTGGTACTTGTGGTGGGCGCGCTGTTGGAGCAGCAGTTCTCCCTTGCTGTTCAGGATGAAGACGCTGAACGCGCGGTGCAGCACCCCCTTCCGGTGGGCGGCCATCTTCTCCATGGTGCCTTGCGCCTCGTCGAGGGTGTTGACCAGCACCACCTGCTCTTCCATTGTTTCGTTCATGTTCGGTTTCAATCAGTCTGTTCCATTAAATCGGCCATCCAGACCGAAAATTTCGGGCTTTCTGCCCAATGGTTCGTATCGAGGAGCCGCTGGGTGGCGGCCCGGTCCACCGGCCAGTCACCGTTGACTCCGAGGAACCGGGGTGCGGTGCCGGTGATGGTCAACCGCAGGGCCTTGAGGATGTCGAGATCGGGGTGGAGGGCGACAAGGGCATCGAGGCTGTCGAGGCCGGAGTTGAGCCGGTTTAGCTTCGTGGCCGGGTTCCATTCGAAGTCGGCACTTCGGGCGTGCGACACCCAGCGGTGGGCGTTGATGACGGCGGCACAGGGCCCGGTCCGGCCTTCAAGATGACGCTCGGCAAGGGTCCGGGATTCGAAGGCCTGCTCTAGGGTGCTGTGCCCGAGGAAGGCGGTCCGCAATTCGGGCAGTGGAGGACAGTCGTTCTGACCGGCTAGGGAAAGGGAACACAGGATGCCTGCCCACATGAACAGGATGGCACACCGCAATGGGCGCATGATCAGAGCAGATTGAGCTGATGACGGAGGTATGACCCCATCAGCAGGGCGGCCTTTTGGCGGTTCGGAATGCGGATGCGCTCCTCGAGCACCCGGTGGTGCGGGAGGCGGCGAATCTTCCGAAACAGGCGCATGTAGTAGATGTACGCCATGTACACTCCGAGTCGAGAGGAATTCGGCAGGCGGAGGATTCCCTGATAGGCGTGCTCGAAATCCGCTTCAATCTCTCCCTCGATGGTCTTCTTCGCGTCATGGTCGAAGTCGGCGAGGTTCAGTCCGGGGAAATAGGTTCGACCCAACCCCTCCCAGTCGGCCTGAAGATCCCGGAGGAAGTTGATTTTCTGGAAGGCGGCTCCCAGGCTCCGGGCGTGGGGCAGCAAGGCGTTGTATTGCACACGGTTGCCGGCCACAAACACAGAGAGGCACATGAGGCCCACCACTTCGGCACTGCCCACGATATAGTCGTCATAGCCGTCGCGATCGTAGGCCGTCTGGTCGAGGTCGCGCTCCATGGACTCCAAGAATTTGTCGACATGGGCGAGGTCCATGTCGTACTTCCAGAAGGCCCATTGGAAGCTGTTCAGGATGGGGTTCAGGGAAATGCGTTCCTCGATGGCGAGGTGGGTGTCGCGCTTGAACCGGTCGAGCAGTTCCACCTTGTCGAAGTGGTGGAAGGTGTCGACGATTTCATCGGCGAAGCGGACAAAGCCGTAGATGGCCTGGATGGGCTCGCGGAGGTCGCGGTGGAGCATCCGGATGCCCAGGCTGAAGGAGGTGCTGTACGCTTTCGTTGTGAGGGCGCTGCACCGTCGGGACACGGAATCGAAGAGAGGCTTTCCCGTGATGAGCAGCTCATCGGGCACCGTGATGTCCTGAACCGCTCCAGCCCGGCTAGGGGCGGGTTTCGGAGCATGGACTTGGGCGATGGGAGGACGGGCGTTCATCTCGGAGGTATGGGATTAAACCCGCAAGGCGTGAGGTTGTTCGATGGCGACGGTTTCCGCCAGCCCGGGCAGGCCCCGGGACTTGAGCACTTCGCCTGCGGCGACTTGCCCGCTGATGATGCTCGGCGGGACACCGGGGCCGGGCGTCGTGAGCTGACCGGCAAACCAGGTGCCGGGCAGCTTGGACTTGAGCTTGGGCTTCAGAAAGGCCGTTTGGCGCAGGGTGTTGGCGAGGCCATAAGCATTGCCTTTGTACGCGCTGTAGTCCGCAATGAATTGACGGTGGGCGTACTGGCGCTTGTAGACCACATGCTCGCGGATGGGCACGCCGCTGCGGGCCTCCAGCCGGTCCATGATTTGGCCATAGATGCGGTCGCAGGCCGCTTGGTCTTCGGCCATGCCAGGAGCTGTGGGCACGAGCAGGAACAGGTTTTCGCACCCGTCTGGGGCCACGCTCGGGTCGGTCACGCTGGGCGCGCAGACATAGAAGAGGGGATCCTCGGGCCAGGCGGGCTGGTCGTAAATCTCCTCGGCGTGGGCGTCGAAGGGGGTGTCAAAGAAGAGGGTGTGGTGCTTGAGTCCGGGAATCCGGCGGTTCACGCCGAGGTAGAAGAGGAGGGAGCTCGGAGACATGGCCCGTTTGTCCCAATACGCTTCATCGTAACGGCGGTAGGCCGCGGGCATCAGGTGTTGCTCGGCGTGGTGGTAATCGCAGGCCGCGATGACGTGCGGGCAGCGGATGTGCTGTCCTCCGACCCGCAGACCCCGGGTTTTGCCGCCTTCTTCGAGGATGGCTTCGACCTCGCAGTTGTATTCGAACCGAACGCCCTGCTCTTCGGCCACCTTCACCATGCCCACTACGATGCCGTGCATGCCGCCCATGGGATACCATGTCCCAAGGGCCGCATCCGCGTAGTTCATGAGGCTGTAAAGGGCGGGTGTGTTTTGTGGTTTGGAGCCCAGGAAGAGAACGGGAAACTCCATCAATTGGACCAGCCGTGGATCCTTAAAGTGACGCCGGACGTGGTCGCTGAAACTGCGGAGCAACTGGAGGCGGGGCGCGTCCCGGAGGATGTCGAGGCGGGCAAACTCGAAGACGTTGTGGGCGGGTTTGTTGACGAAGCGCCCCATGCCAATGTCATACTTGACCTTGGCCTCGGCGAGGAAGTCGTGCAGCTTCTTTCCCGCGCCAGGCTCGATGGCCTCGAAAGCCTCAGCGAGGGCCTCGGTTCCCGCCGGCACATCGAAGGGCCCTTTGGCGAATTCCACCCGGTAGGAGGGGTCGAGGCGCACGAGGTCGTACAGCTCGTCTACCGTCCGGCCGAATTGAGCGAAGTAGCGGTCGAACACGTCGGGCATCCAGTACCAGCTCGGACCCATGTCGAATCGGAATCCCTCGGCGTCGAATCGGCGGGCGCGGCCCCCGGCCTGTCCGTGGCGTTCGAAGACGGTCACGTTCAAGCCCCGGCTGGCGAGGGTTGTCGCTGCCGCGAGGCCGGCAAAGCCGGATCCGATGACGGCGACATCGAGGGAGGGGGCTGGGTTTCGGGTCATGGTCATGAGAACAAACAGGCTCAGGCCGTTTGGTGTTCTCTGGTTTGATTCGGGAATAAGGTAGGGTTAATCAGGGATGAAATATGGATTACGAGGCATGACAATTCATCTTGGAATGAAACCTCAGGTCGGTTTTTGGCGTTGAAGGGGTGAAACCGACTTCCTGCAAGTGTGAAACTGCATGATGGGGTTTCTTCCAATTGCCATGAAGCGCCCCGCCTGGTCGGGGCGTTTCTCTTTTGGCTCGGGTCGGTTTTCAGAACTTGCGCGCCGTTTCCTTGTTCCGCTCCTATGAAGCGCACCGTCATGTCCATCGCCCTCGCCGCCATTGCCCTCGTGAGCCTCGCTGCGTTCGGCACCTACAAGGGTGCCATTCTGGGCGGAACCGAAGTCCGTTATCCCCTCACCGTCGCCATGTCCGACTTCCATTCCCTGACCGCCACGACCCTCGATGGCAAGACGTTCGACTTCACCCAGCTCAAGGGCAAGCGGGTCCTCATCGTGAACACCGCCAGCCGTTGTGGCTACACGCCCCAGTACAAGAAGCTCCAGGCCCTCTTCGAGCAGCACGGAGGAGACGAATTCGACATCCTCGGCTTTCCCTGCAACCAGTTTGGTCGCCAGGAGCCCGGATCCGCGAGTGAAATCGGGGAATTCTGTTCCAACAACTACGGAGTCACGTTTCAGTTGATGTCCAAGGTGGAAGTCCGGGGCAACGGCCAGCATCCTGTCTACAGTTGGCTCTGCAACGCGAGCGAAAATGGGGTGGGAGACCACAGCGTGGGCTGGAACTTCCACAAGTTTCTCGTGGATGGTGAAGGCCGCCTCGTGGCGTCTCTCAAGTCCGGCGCCGATCCCCTCGGTGACGAGATTGCCGGTTTCGCTGCCGGCCGCTAAGCGCGCCTTCCCGAACTTCGGCCCATGCCGAATTCCCCTTCTTTGGACGTCCTCGCCTTCGGGGCGCACCCGGACGATGTCGAGCTGAGCGCCGGTGGCACGCTGATCAAGGCGGCCCGCCAAGGCCAGCGCACGGGCATTGTCGACCTGACGCGCGGTGAGCTCGGCACGCGTGGTTCGGCTGAGTTGCGCGACGAAGAAGCCGCCGCAGCCGCCAAGGCCCTTGGTCTGACGGTCCGGGAAAACCTCGGCCTCAAGGACGGCCTCCCCGACGATGAGGAGCGCGTCATCTTGGCGCTTATCGGGGCCATCCGCCGACACCGCCCCCGCACGGTCCTCGCCAACGCCCTCCACGACCGCCACACGGACCACGGCCGCGCCGCTGAATTCGTGCACCGCGCCTGTTTCCTCGCCGGCCTCGCCCGCATCGAAACGCACGAGGCGGACGGCACCATGCAGGAGGCCCATCGCCCCAAGCACGTCTTGCACTACATCCAGGACCGCTTCCGAGAGCCGTCCATCGTGGTGGACATCACCGGCACGGAGGAGGCGAAGTATGCGGCCATCGGTTGCTACAGTTCCCAGTTCCATGTGCCCGGCGCCGCCGAGGGGCAGGTGGACATCCCCACCGCCTCTGACCTCGCCACCCCGATTTCGACTCCTGACTTCATGGCGGTGGTCCGCGGCCGCGACATCACGATGGGCCGCTACATCGGCGTGGCATCCGGCGAGGGCTTCGAGTCCCAGACGCCCCTCGGTCTGAACGACCTCGCCCACCTGCTCTGATCCCCGTTGCGCCTCGTCCGAGGGCACCGCAGGAAAAGCAAAACGCCCGGTCCGCGAGGGACCAGGCGTTCGGATGGGTGGCTAATCGGGTTCGAACCGACGACCTCTTGAACCACAATCAAGCGCTCTAACCAACTGAGCTATAGCCACCGTATGGGCCGGCAAAGATAGCGCCTTTCCCCATCCTCCCAACTCTTCGTGTTGCACAGGGAGTGTGGTGGATTGGAATGGGGGAATTACTCGGGAATCAGGTCTCCGCAATAGAGCTCGTAGAACCCGAGGAAGAAGATGAGGTCGCCGGCTCCGATGTAGCCGTTTCCGTCGATGTCGAGAATGCAGCCTTCGCTGTCGGAGGGCGAGAAGGTGCAGGAGCCGTCCTCGCAGTTGGCGGCTTCGTCATAATTGTCTGCTCCGGGATAAGTGCAGCCGGCGACCCCGATGCACAGGTATTCGCAGGAGCCGTCGTCCAAAGAGGCGATGGCGCTGTAATTGTCGGCCTCCGGATCCGTGCATCCAGCATATTGACAAGAGCCATCCTCTTCCGTCGCCAAAGGGTCGAAGTTGATGGCATCGGCATCGGAACAGCCGAGCACTTCATCGGTGTCGCATACTCCGTCGGCGTCGAGGTCAGCGACACAATCTCCCCCGCAGACGTCGAGCGCATCGAGCTGGTTTCCGTCACAATCGCAATCGCCGGCCGGGATGTTGGCACATCCACAATCGTAAATGGCGCCGGGTCCATTGCAGATGCCGCAGTCATCGTAGGCGCCGACACAGTCGTCCACGTCGTCGCAGACTCCGTCGCCGTCCAAGTCAGCGGTGCAGTCTCCTCCACAGACGCCAAGGGCATCGTCGGTCAAACAGGATCCATCTTCATCGGTGGCGTCCGAATTGAAGTTGCAGGCAGCATTGTCCGTGCAGCCTGCAATTTCGTCGGTGTCACAAATGCCATCCCCGTCGATGTCGGAGGCACAAGGCCCACCGCATTCACCGAGAGCATCGAGTTGGTTGCCGTTGCAGTCACAATCGCCAGCCGGGATGTTGGCACATCCACAATCGTAGATGGCGCCGGGTCCGTTGCAGATTCCACAGTCATCATCGGCGCCGACGCAGTCGTCGTCGTCGTCGCAGAGCCCGTCGGTGTCGAGGTCAGTAACGCAGTCTCCCCCGCAGACGCCGAGGGCATCATCGGTCAAACAGGATCCATCTTCATCGGTGGCGTCCGGATTGAAGTTGCAGGCGGCATTGTCCGTGCAGCCCGGAATTTCGTCGGTGTCACAAATGCCATCCCCGTCCAAGTCGGAGGCACAAGGCCCACCGCATTCACCAAGGGCATCGAGCTGGTTTCCGTCGCAATCGCAATCGCCAGAAGGAATGTCAGAACACCCACACTCGTAGATGCCGCCGGGGCCGTTGCAGATGCCGCAGTCGTCGTAGGCGCCGACGCAGTCATCCAGATCGTCGCAGATTCCGTCACCGTCGAGGTCGGCCGTGCAATCACCGCCGCAGACGCCGAGTGCGTCGAGTTGGTTCCCGTTGCAGTCGCAGTCGCCGGAGGGGATGTTCTCGCAGCCGCAGTCGTAGATGGTTCCGGGCCCGTTGCAGATGCCGCAGTCGTCGTAAGCGCCTACGCAGTCATCCAGATCGTCGCAGATTCCGTCACCATCGGCGTCCGTTGTGCAGTCTCCTCCGCACACGTCGAGTGCGTCGAGTTGGTTCCCGTTGCAGTCGCAGTCGCCGGAGGGGATGTTCTCGCAGCCGCAGTCGTAGATGGCTCCGGGTCCGTTGCAGATGCCGCAGTCGTCGTAGGCGCCGACACAGTCATCCACGTCGTCGCAGATTCCGTCACCGTCGAGGTCGGCCGTGCAGTCTCCTCCGCACACGTCGAGTGCGTCGAGTTGGTTTTCGTTGCAGTCGCAGTCACCAGTGGGGATGCCGGTTCCGCCACAGATGCCACATTCGTCGAGTTCAAGGCAGGAGCCGTCTTCGTCGGTAGCATCGGGGTTGAAGTTGCAGGCGGCATCATCTGTACAGCCCGGGATCTCATCCGTGTCGCAGATTCCGTCGCCGTCGAGGTCAGCGGCGCAGTCTCCTCCGCATTCACCGAGGGCGTCGAGCTCATTTCCGTCGCAGTCGCAATCGCCAGCAGGAATTCCGGTGCATCCGCAATCGTCGATGGCACCGGGCCCGTTGCAGATTCCGCAGTCATCGTAGGCGCCTACGCAATCATCCACGTCGTCGCAAACACCGTCGGCATCCAGGTCAGCAGCGCAGTCTCCTCCGCAGACGCCGAGGGCATCGAGTTGATTGCCGTCACAATCGCAGGCGTCCTCTCCGGGGCCATCGCCACCGCACTCTCCGCATTCGTCCAGCGTCAGGCAACTGCCGTCGTCTGTCGTGGCCTCGGCATCAAAATTGCACGCGGTGACGTCGGTACAACCGAATTCTGGAATGGTCAGGTTGAGGTTGACGGCGTCCTCGTTGTTGCCGCCGAGGAAGACCTGAACATGGAGGTTGCCGCTCAGTTCTCCATCCGTGGTGAGCTGGGCAATTTGAACGCGCTGTTCTGGACCGGCGATGCCATTCGAGTAATTGCTCAGAACGAACCACATGCCTCCGACGAGGTCATCGAGTTGAAAGCTGGACCCATACCCATCATCCTCTGGCTCGAACACCGGTAGCCAGGGATTGGCAGAGGATTCTGCCGTCTGGACTGTCCCTTCGTTGTTTTCCGAGGAAGGCGGAGCATCAATGCCGATGGTGACGTAGCTGTCAAATTCGTTGGAAGGGTAGAAATCCCAAACATCCGACAGGATGCCCGCCGGGGTATAAGATCCCAGGGGCGAGGATTGGAAGAAGTTGCCCGTGGTCTGCAAGGAAGAGGGCGAGGCACTGTTTCCGTAGACAGCGGAGATCTGATCCGTGGGGTCGGAGGTGGTCACGAACAATCGGTAGGTGCTGAACCCGGTCAAATCGGCATCGGCCAGGACGCCGATGTTGCTGGCCATCGTGTCCACTTCGATTTGGAAATCACTGGGGTCGAAGGCGGGGCTGGCGATGCCGTTGTTGATGGGCAGGAACGGCTCTTCCATGGCCGTTTGCCCAACGGCGAGATCCACGGTGAACATGGACAGCAGCAAGGCCCAGAAAGGCCCGTGGATTCGGCTTGGCATGAGGTTTGGTTCGGCTTCTTGAAGGTCATAAAATCCAATGGGAATGCCACTGACAATGACGAAGTGGATTATCCGACGGGGCGGACCATCTTGCAGCATGCGCATCCTGCACTTGGCGAGCTGGTACCCGAATCGGGTCCACAATCAGCTCGGCAATTTCGTTCGTCGGCACATTGACTCTGTCTCCAAGGGGTTGGAAAACAGAGTTTTGCACGTGTGGCCAGCCTCAAGTGCGGCGCGAGGGGATACCCCTCAGCCCGAGGGGCAGGGTACATGGCCCAATCGACTTGAATTCATCCGGTATTGCGCCGATTTACCACCCAGAAGGATGAGAATTGGTCGTTTATATATGGAGTTACATCGAGAGATGAGTTCTGCGGGGTATCGCCCGGACCTCGTCCACTTGCACAATGCGGCGGAGGCGGCGGTCCCGGCGTGTCGGATGGCAGAGGCGTGGGGTGTGCCCCTCGTCGTGTCCGAGAATTGGACCGCCTACCATGCCGAACATGGACGGTCCTTCCGTCCCAAGGAGGAGCGCGCGGTCAAGCGCGCCTTGCAGGCGGCTGCGGTGCATCTGCCTGTCTCGGAGCACCTCGGCCGGGCGATGGCCCGATATGCTCCGGACGTGCGTCAGGTGGTCATTCCCAACGTTGTCGATGCCGGTTTCAATCCTCCATCAACCCCGCGCTCGCAGGAGGGACCGCTTCGGTTGTTGCACGTCAGTTCGCTCATCGATGACCACAAGGACATCACAGGAATGCTGCATGCACTGTCCGCCGCGGTGGAGCGGGGTGCAGACCTGACGATGGACTGCTGGGGAGGGGCTGGAGACGGAAGGGCTGCGGTGCCCCGCTACAAGGCGATGGTGGATCAGCTCGGACTGAACGGAAGGGTGATCTTTCGAGGCCCGGCTGCACCAGATCAGGTGGTGGAGGCCATGCAGGAGGCCGATGCGTTTGTGCTGTTCAGCCGCTACGAGAACCTGCCGTGCGTCCTGCTGGAAGCGTGGGTGACGGGGTTGCCGACCCTCGCCACGGACGTCGGGGGAGTGGGGGAGCACCTGGGCCGCCATGAGGTGCTTGGCACGCTCATCCAATCGGGAGACCGTGAGGGCTTGACGCAGGCCATCGTGGCGGCCGCGAAAGCCAAGGCCAGCGGCCAGCGGTCGGACCACGAGGCGATCCAGGGGTACGCTTCGGCGCGATTTACACCGGAAGCCGTCGGGGGTGCCATCGAGGCGGTTTATCGCTCGCTCGTCTGAGGCAGGTCGAGGCCGTTGACGAAGTCGCGAAGGACCGCCAGGCTGTCTGCCGTTTCGGCGCCACTGAACGGAGCGCCTGTCAGATCTTCCCCGGAAATCAAGGTGTTGTAAGCGGCGAGCATGGGGCCTGCAGTGGGCAGGTAGGACCAATGCCAGCGCTCGAGCTCGTAGCCGGTGCGGCCGGTGGACTTGTCGTCGTAGACCTGATGGAAGCCGTATTCCCCGGCGTGGTCGCACAACCACGTGTAGACTTCCGCGCCCTCGCCGCTTTCGAACCAGTCGTTTTCGAAGGAGTTGAAGTCGATATCCGTGCCCCAATGGTGACGGGAAGCGCCGGGCATGGCACTGTAGGTGAGGATGTCGCGGGCCTTGTCGACAGCCTGCCAGCCCATGTATTGCGGGCGCTCCCACTTGCGCTCCCAGATGCCCTTCTGGTAATGAAAGTTTCGTGTGGCGCTGCGGATGACCAGCGTCACGCCCTCGGCGGCCGCGGCGTTGCGCATTCGACCGCAGGCGTCGAGCACCTCGGTGCGCAGGTAGATGCCGTCCTTGTCGGTCCACGCGTCGGGAATCCGAGAAAAGCTGGGGTGCGTGGCAGGTTCGAATCGGCCGAGCAATTCCTCGCGGGTGTAGGCCGGCACGTTCTGAGCCAAGGTGACGGCCGCATCAGCATCAACGTCAACCGCTGAGGCAACCGATGGCTCGGCGACCACTTGGGCGGCGGGTTCCGCGCAGGACGAGAGTCCAATGGCCAACGCCAAGAAGGCGGCCGCGGACAGCAGGAGGGAGGCCGGCCGGGGGCCGATCAATGGATGCCCTTTTCGGCGAGCCAGCGCTCTGCGTCGAGGGCGGCTATGCAGCCGGTGCCGGCGGCCGTGATGGCCTGGCGGTACGTCTTGTCGCAGGCGTCGCCGCTCCAGAACACGCCCTCCACATTGGTATAGGACGACCCGGGCTTGGCGGCAATGATGTAGCCTTCCTCATCGAGGTCGACTTGGCCGGCGAAGATGTCGGTGTTGGGCTTGTGGCCAATGGCCAGGAAGAAGCCGGTGACGGGCAGGACGGTCTCCTCACCGGTCTGGTTGTTGCGGACCTTCGCGCCCTCCACCTGCTCGGCACCGAGGATGTCGACGGTCTCGGTGTTCCAGTGGATTTCGATGTTGTCCATGCCCATGACGCGGTGCTGCATCGCCTTAGAGGCGCGCATCTGGTCGCGGCGCACGAGCATGTGGACCTTGGTGCAGAGCTTGGCGAGGTAGCTCGCTTCCTCACAGGCGCTGTCGCCAGCACCGACCACAGCGACCTCCTGGCCGCGGTAGAAGAAGCCGTCACACACGGCGCAGGCCGAGACGCCGCCACCGTTGAGGCGCAGGCGGGTTTCGCTCTCCAGGCCCAGCCACTTGGCCGAGGCGCCCGTGGAGATGATGACGCTGTCGGCGCTGACCACGTGCTTGCCCTCCTCAATCTCGACCAGCTTCTTGTCGCCGCTGAAGTCGACGGCGGTGACCCATCCGGTGCGGACGTCGGTCTCGAAGCGCTTGGCCTGGTTTTCCAGATCGACCATCATGGCCGTCCCGTTGATGCCTTGCGGGTATCCGGGGAAATTGTCGACGTCGGTCGTCTCGGTGAGCTGTCCACCGGGCTGCATGCCCTGATAGAGGACGGGCTTCATGTCCGCCCGGGCGGCGTAGATGGCGGCGGTGTATCCTGCGGGGCCCGATCCGATGATCAGGCACTTGACGTGTTCCTTGGCTTCCATGGGAGGGCAAATTTACTGCCCCGGACGCGGGTCGGCGCCGCCAGTTTTCACCTTTTCATCCAACTCGAGCATCTTGTCCCAGAGGTTGTCCTCTGGGGGCGGGGCGATGATGCGAACGACCTCGCGCCGCACGGGATGCACGAACTCGATGCGCCGGGCGTGGAGGTGGATGGAGGCGTTGTCGTTGGTCCGGCGCGCCCCGTATTTGATGTCGCCCTTGATGGGGCAACCCAGCGAAGACAGCGTGACCCGAATCTGGTGGTGGCGGCCGGATTTCGGGTGGACTTCCACGAAGTGGTAATGGTCGCCCTTGCCGAGCAGGTAGTACTTGAGCTCGGACTCCTTGCGGTCCTTGCCCGAGGTGTCGTAGGCGTAGCTCTTGTTGCGCTCGCTGTTCTTCCGGAGGTAATTCACCACGTGGCCGACAGTTTGGGGCGGTTCGCCCTTGACCACCGCCCAATACGTTTTGGCGACCTCACGGTGCTTGAACGCCTTCATCATGCGGCTGAGGCACTTGGACGTCTTGGCGTAGAGGATGACGCCGCTGACCGGGCGGTCGATGCGGTGGATGGTGCCGAGCCAGGCCTCACCCGGCTTGTCGTACTTGACCCGCAGGTATTCGCGGATGACGTTGTCGAGGGTGCGGTCGTTGGTGATGTCGCCCTGGACGATGTCGCTGGAGCGCTTGTTGACCGCGATGATGTGGTTGTCCTCAAACAGGACCTCCAGATTTTCCGGGGTGCTCATGATGATGGGCACCTTGGGCTTGTGGGCAAACGGGGATCCGTCGCGCTCCTGGCCCATCAGTATTGCTCGCTTTCGTTGGGGAAGTCCTTGGAGCGGACATCCGACACGTATTGGCCGATGGCGTCGTGCATCTGCTGGCCCATGTCGAGGTAGCGGCGCAGGAAGCGCGGTGAGAAGTCCTGGGTGATGCCCAGCATGTCGGGCAGGACGAGCACCTGGCCGTCGCAGCCGACGCCGGCGCCGATGCCGATGGTTGGGATGTCCAGGCTTTCGCTGACCTCGGTCGCGAGCTTGGCGGGGACCTTCTCGAGCACAAGGCTGAAGCAGCCAATCTCCTCGAGCAGCTTGGCATTGGCTTTCAACTCCGCTGCCTCGGCCTCTTCCTTTGCCCGGACGGTGTAGGTGCCAAACTTGTAGATGCTCTGTGGCGTCAGGCCGAGGTGGCCCATGACGGGGATGCCGGCCGTGAGGATGCGCTCGATGCTTTCGCGGACTTCGGCGCCGCCTTCGAGCTTGACGGCGTGGGCACCGCTCTCCTTCATGATGCGGATGGCGCTTTGCAACGCCTCCTTGGAGTTGCCCTGGTAGGTTCCGAAGGGGAGGTCGACCACCACGAGCGCCTTCTTGGCGGCCCGCACCACGCCTTGGGCGTGGTAGATCATCTGGTCCAACGTGATGGGGAGGGTGGTCTCGTGGCCGGCCATCACGTTGGAGGCGCTGTCGCCCACCAGGATCACATCGACCCCGGCACCGTCGACGATGCGGGCCATGGAGTAATCGTAGGCGGTGAGCATGGCGATCTTCTCACCGTTGTGCTTCATTTCCTGCAGCACTTGCGTGGTGATGCGTTTGGCGGAGGCGTGAACAGACATGGAGATGCAAGGTACAGCGCGCCCCCGGCCCGAACCACCCCGACTGCCCCCTCAACGGAAGTGGCGGAAGGTGAGGTTCAACCGCGGGGCATCGACCCGGGCCCGCCTCGGCAGGGCGTGGTCATAATCGGCCTGGAGGTGCTCCATCGCGAGCAGGTCGCCGTGCCCCAGCGAGACGGTCAATCCTTCCTTGGTGGTGCGGTGCCGCACCTTGAAATCGCGTGCTGCCCCGAAGCTGACCGAGGCGATGACGGCGGGGTCGATTTCGGGCTCGTTGTCCCGGTGCCAGCCCATGGCGTCCTGCCCATCGCGGTACAGGTTGCACAACACGGCATCAAACTCTCGACACCTCAACTCCTTTGAAACGAGTTGATTGAGTGCTTTTAATTCAACCGGGATCTGGGTGGCGGGCCAGTCGATGGAGCTGTACCGATAGGCCGGACCGAACCACGCGGTGAGGCGCGGTTCGTCGTAGGTCTTGCCGTAGACGGTGATGCGGTTTTGCTGCCACGGGATGCGGTCCACCCAGGCGTCGAGGGACTCCGAAGAGAGGAGTCCAGGCCAATGCCGGCAGCGGGCGGCGCCGGCTGAGAGAACGGTCAGAGGCCCGTCCACGTGGTGCCGATGTAGACGAGGTAGGCCAGGACGAAGAGGCCGCCTTGCCAGCGACCCAGGCGCGGCGTCCGAAGCCCGCCGAGCAGGGCGAGGGGGATGAGGGCGGCGGCGGTCCCGAGCACCCACCAGATGTCCCACGACAACACCTCGGGCCCCATGGGCAGGGGGGTGATGGTGGCGGTGGTGCCGAGGACGAGGAGCAGGTTGAAGAGGTTGCTGCCGACGACGTTGCCCACAGCGAGGTCGGATTGGCCCCGCCAGGCGGCCATGCCGGACGCCACGATTTCGGGCAGGCTCGTGCCGAAGGCGACGACGGTCAGGCCAATCACGTGGTCGCTGACCCCCATCTGGAGGGCGATGCGGCTGGCCCCGTCCACAAAGGCTTCCGATCCGAAGTAGAGTGCACCCGTTCCCGCCAGCATCACCCCAAGCAAGGCCAAGACAGACTTCGATGCCCACCCGCCGGTTTCCGACACGTCTCCATCGACCGGGTTGTCCTGCTGTTTCGCCCGCCGGAAGAGGGAGGCGATGAACAACCCCATCAGCACCAGGGCGCTGATGCCTTCGGTCCGGGTCATCTCCAGATCGGAGGCGACCGCGACGAAGAGCAGGCTGGCGCCGAACATGAGGGGGATGTCGAGCCGAAGGGCCATGCGGTCCACGGTGACGGGCCGAATCAGGGCGGTCAGGCCGAGGATGAGGGCGAGGTTGGCCACGTTGGAGCCCAGCACGTTACCGACCGCTAGGCCCGGGTGGCCTTCGAGGGCAGCTTCCACCGAGGCGAACAGCTCCGGAGCGGAGGTGCCCATGCTCACGACGGTCAGGCCGATGAGGAGCGGGGGGATGTTGGCCTTCAGGGCGAGGGCGGCCGCACCGCGGACGAGCAGCTCACCGCCGCCCACGAGGAACACCAGGCCCAAGACGAGCGCCAGCAGGGCCGGGATGTCGGCGAGGAACTCCATTCAGGCGTCGGGCTTGGCGTCAGCAGTGTCCTCCGCGCTAGGCATGTCGCCGTCGCCCTCGGGCGGCATACCGTCGGCCGGCGTGCCCGTGGAGCTGCCCGCAGAAGGGCCCGTGGATGAGCGGGGGGTGCCCGACGGGGCCTTCATCGCGTCTTCGAAGCCCTTGGTGGCGGCGCCGACGGGATCGCGGAAGGCGGCCGCGCCCTTGCGCAGGTCGTCGGTTCCGCTGAGGATCTCGCGCTGGATGTCCTGCTGGGCGTCGCGGACCTGCCGCATGAACTTGCCCGCGGACTGCGCCATGGAGGGCAGCCCCTTCGTCCCGAAGAGGAGCAGGTAAATCAGCAGGATGAAGACGATTTCCGTCGTGCCCATGGAGCGTCAAAGGTAGCCGCGTCAAAGGGGACTTATGGCGGGTGGGGAATGGACCCAGAAAGGCAGCAAAAAGCCCCGCTCGGTGGCGGGGCTTTTTTTATCGGTCAAACGCAGCGACGGCTTCAATAGCTGCACGGGCTGTTGGCCGGATCGGCAAAGTTGGTCGCCGTTTGGTCGGTGCAGTTGTCGTCGTCGTCGCAGATGCCGTCGGCATCGCTGTCGTTGATGCCGCACCCGCTGCAGCAGAGGTCAAACGGAATGATCAGCTCCAGGGAAACGGCAGGCTGTTGCAGGGTGGTTCCGCCCGGTGACGTGCCCGCCACGCCCCAACATCCGTCGGCATCCTGCACCATGGCGGTGTAGTATCCAGCTTGCAGGTTGTTCAGTGCGTCCGGGAGGGAAATCGTGTAGTCGGGCGCACCGTTGATTCCCATCAGGTACAGCGTCGTGGCCGTATTTCCGGAGAGATCCAGGCTGATGGCGCCATCGGCTGAGGACATCGTTGTCGCCGGCGTCAACGGTGAGATTCCGTTGAAGATGGGAGCGTCCGGGCACACCTCACATTCCTCGCCACCGGGGCTCAGGTAGTTGTTGGCCAGCGGGTCGGTGCAGAGGTCGTTGTCGTCACAGACACCGTCACTGTCCACGTCCGTGTCCACGTTGCCGCA
>PKDZ01000027.1 GCA_002862785.1 Flavobacteriales bacterium | reverse complement strand
GCGAACGATTACGGAGCCTACAAGGGCAGTGCGGCCAACCACGGGTACATTTTCGACAATGTCCACGATACGTTGAAGGGGGAGGGGCGGATCACCACAAATGCGCTCGAGGGACTCAAGGTGGTGGACATCATCGAGCGCATCTACGCGTCGGCGGACCGAGGCCTGAAGGGCTGATCCCAAACAGATTCACACGTCGAAACCAACGAGCGTCGCGTCGTCCACCTTGGCGTTGGCTCCTTTCCACAGCAGCAAGTCCTTTTGGATGGCCTTCTTGCGCTGTTTCAACGGCAAGGCCGCATGGCGGACCAAGATGTCGGCGAACCGCTTGCGTCCCAGTTTCCGGTTGTTCGGTCCTCCGAACTGGTCCCGGACGCCATCCGTGCTGAGGTAGATCTGGTCTCCCGAACGCAAAGGGATGGTGGACTCTTCGAATTCAGGGCAGCGGCTCCGCACACCGGCGAAGGTGGCGAGTTCGATGCTGCAGCGGGATCCGCGGTGAATGATGCACTCTCCATCGCGAACGAGATACAGATCTTCTCTGGCTCCGGCGAAGCGAAGCACGGCCGTTGACCGTTCGAAGGTGACGATGCCAGCGTCAAAGCCATACATCTGTGGGTCTTCGGATTGACTCTTCATGCGTTCCACGAAGGCGGCATGAAAGACTTCGAGGATGCATTTGGGACTCTGGTCCGGGGTGGAACTGATGGCTTCCTGGAGCAGGGTGTACCCCATCAAAGAGACCATCGCTCCCGGAATTCCGTGTCCGGTGCTGTCCACAAGGGCGAGCGTGTCGAATGTATCGTTGCCTTGGACATGAAGGAAGTCGCCACCGAGGATGTCCCGGGGACGTTCAATAACCATGGACTTGGAGAAGATGGACTTGAGCTTGGCCTTGCCGGGCAACGCCACTTCTAGGATTTGCTTGGCGGTGATGACACCCTGTGTGATGTGAACCAGGCTTTCGCGTACCTGTTGGGCCAGGCGCTGTCTCTGCGTGGCTTCCGCATTGAGTCGCTGGTTGACGACCTGGAGGTCTCGTGTCCGTTTTTCAACCCGGTCCTCCAAGGTTTGGACGTGATCGCGGAGTTCCTGCTCGAGGCGCATGCGTTCCGAGATGTCGAGCAGCGTTACAAAGAGGCAATCCTCGAGGCTGTTGGGCACTGTGATTTCGAGACTGAGATAGCGGTTGCCGTTTGGGTTTCGACAGATCCATTCGCTCTGGCTACGGGAAGCTCCTCGTCCCAGCGACATGACGTCGGAGAGGAATTGGCCACCGTGGAGCGGAGTCAGCCGGTCGATGAAGCCGGAATCGAGGGCAATTGGCTCTCGGAGTTCCAAAAGGGCCTTGGCTTGTTGGTTGTTCAGTTCCCAATCAATGGTACGAAGGAGGCCTCGGCTGAGTTCGAGGAGCGCTTCGGACGAGGCGGACGAGGTCTTTTTGCCGAGTGTGGGCAAGGCGTCAAAGAACCTTGAGGTGCGGCCGGTCAGAATTCCGGCCCCGGCTGCGTTGAATGTGGCCTGCCATCGGGCGGCTTCTTCCATGGCGAGCAGGTTTCGGGAGCTCGGGAAATCTTGGCGTGTTTTGGTTCCCGGGGAGGGGAGCATGGCCCCGATTCTCTGGGCCATCAAGGCGGCACTGCTGCTGATTTCGTGGTATCCGTCCGCATTGAGTGACAGCCAGGGAGTCTGGTCTTCTCGTGGGTTGAGAAGGACCAAGATGGGAATGTCGAGTGGTCCGCCAGTCTGGATGGAGGCAAAGCTGGCAAGGCGCTGCTTGACGGTCCCTGAGGTTCCGAGTACCCACACATCGGGCTCGACTTGGTCGAGATCTCCTTGCACCACGTTCCACTCCATTGGTCGACCACCAGGCAGCGCATCCGGCCATTTGGACCGCGCAGCAAGAGAGGCATGCAGGAGACCGACGCGAAGAACATCGGTTTTCAGCATGGACGGGGAGGGTGTGGTGAGGAAGGCCTCAGGGCGCATGACGACCTCAAGATGACCGGATGGTCGTTCACTCCGTGTCGGTCATGGCCGATGCGATGTGGTGGGATTCGTCTGATGGCCTTGTCAGTCAACCTTGTGAACGGGGTCGCTTCCGCCCGGGGAGAGATCGTGGAGCAGAATGTATTTGACGAGGTCGGAATTGCTCTTCAGCCTCATCTTTTCCAGGATTCGGCTCCGGTAGGTGCTGACCGTCTTGATGCTCAGGCTGAGCTGGTTCGCAATTTCGGTCATCGTCTTGCCTTCCCCGATGTAGAGGAGGACTTCATATTCGCGGTCCGACAAGCTCTTGTGCGGCAGGTCGTTGTCGTCCTTGGCCATCTCCTCGATCATGAGGCGGGTCAAGTCGGCACTGATGTACTGCTTGCCCTCGACGATGGTCCGCATGGCGTCCTCGAGAATCTTCGGAGCGCTGTCTTTGTGCAAGTAGCCCCGGGCTCCGGCTTTGATCATCCGGATGGCGAACTGATCCTCGGGATACATGCTGAGAGCGAGCACGGCCACTTCCGGGTACAGGGATTGGATTTGCTTGAGGACCTCGAGTCCGCTCCGCCCTGGAAGGCTGATGTCGAGCAAAAGAATGTTCGGGGTCTGTTTCCGGAACAAGGGGAAGAGGGCCTCTCCGCTGGCCACGTCATCGAGGACTTCGAAGTCTCCGAAGGATTCCACAATCTGGCGGAGACCTGCCCGGACGATGTTGTGGTCATCGCACAGGACGACGGTTTTCTTTGCCATGTTGGGAATTTACGGTTTTGTGGTCAGGGGCATGGTCACGAGCATGGAAGTGCCACCTCCGGTTTGTGAACTCACGTGAAAGGCGCCCTTGTGGTTGCGCACGCGCTCGCGGATGCCGACCATGCCTAGACCGGCCGTTTCGGAGGTGACGCCTCCTGGCATGCCTTTGCCATTGTCCCCGATTTCAAGAACCAATTGGCCTTCCTTCGGAGACAAACGCACATAAGCGAAATCCGCTTCGGCATGTCGCGCAATGTTCGTGAGGGCCTCTTGCACGATGCGGAACAAATCGGTTCGCATTTCTTCTTCCAAATCCGGCAAGTCTTTGATGTGCAGACCGCAGAGCGTCTTTTCCCGCCTGTTGAAGTCCTGAACCAGGGTTTCGATGCCGGCCGAAAGTCCCACTTGGTCGAGCACGACCGGCCGCAAGGCGCGGGCGATGTTGCGGACTTGCTGGATGATTTCGGTATTGAGGTCGACCAATTCGAGGAGCTTGCTGCGGGTTCCGTCCCGATCCAACTCGTCCATTCCCAGCTGACGGTCGATCCAGAATAGCCCCAATTTCAAAGCGGTCAGTTCCTGGCCGAGTTGGTCGTGGATGTCCCTGGACAGGCTTCTCTTCTCTTCGTCGCGCTCACCTTCCACGTGTCGGATCAAGGCCAGCAGTTCTTCATTGAGCCGTTCAGTTTCCTGTTCGGCGATGTGCCTCAGCGCTCGGTTGCGGTAGGCTTCGAGGACATTGTCGAGGGCGAGAGGGAATTGGTCCAGACGCCGTTTGGACAGATAATCTGAGGCGCCGTTTCGCATGTAGTCGACCGCGACCTCCTCTTCACCGGCGCCCGTGATGACAATGAAAGGAGATTGGGGACTGAATTCGTTCCGCAATCGAAGAGCTTCGGTTGCGCTTCCGTCGGGCAGCAGGTGGTCCGCGCAAATGACATCGGGCAATCGAGTCACCAATGCCGCCTCGAAATCGACGAGGTTTTCGACCCTCCGGACAACCAGGTTGCGTCTGCACTGTGCGGCGGCCCCCATGAAAATGGTGGCATCGATGTCATTGTCCTCCAGATGAAGGAGGTCGAGGGGGGTGTTGGAATCCCGATTCAGCAGGGGGTGTCTCCTGCGGTCTGGCAAGGAAGCACCGCCCTTTTGCTGCATCAGCCGACGATGGAGCCGTAGGTCACCATGAAGCTGCGTTCCCCTTCGAAGATGGGCAAGCCGCTCTCAAGCAGTTCGATGGCCTGGGTGCGCTGGCCATCGGCATCGAGTTGTTCGGAGGCCCGGATGATGCCGGTTTTCAGAAGGTTCTCCATGGACTCCGTCAAGGGCTCGTCTCGGAAATTCTCGATTTCCTCGCTGGCCGGAATGCGGCCGGTCATGCTGCCCATGAGTTCGATGGCGACGCCCCAATGTTCGGTCGCATCGCGGGTGGCTCGGGCGTAGTAGTTCGCCAGGCCGAGCATGACATAGGCGGCCGGATCGCTCTTGTCCAGTTTCGTCAGATAGCTGTAGAGACTCTTGGCGCGGGTGTATTTCTCGGCGTCCATCTCGGTGTCGGCCTGCGCGATGGTCTCGAAGCGGAGCTCTTCAATGAAGTCGAGTTGGTCCGGAACGTACTCCATTTCCTTGTCCTTCTTGATGAACTTGGTGCAGTATTTCAGGCTCTCCTTCAGGGCTTTGGGATAATTCTCCTTGAGCTCCGGATCATCGCTTTGGTGAATCTTCAGATAGGCCCGGGCCATGTATCCGTAAGGCTCCGGGTGCTTCTTGGTGTTCTCCTTTTCGGTGAATCCGATCGCCCGGAAGAGGACGCGCTCGTATTTCCCATCGACAAGGTCTTCGAGCATTCGGCTGTATTTCGGGTCCTGGGCTTCGGCGTCCGAGATGGAGCCGAACAGGGCGAAAACGAGGGCCAGCAGGGAAAAGAGGTGCAGGTTTCCTTTCATGTTGGGAAAGGTAGGAACACGAACGGGATTCGAGGGATTATTGCAGGGTGGAACGTCCGCCAAAGCATGTCAACATCTCTGAATCCGGTCTTGCCTTCTTTGCAAATCGGGGTTGGTCGCCATTTGCCTTTCAGTCCGAGACATGGGGGCATTTCGCATCGGGAGGGGATGGCTTGGTCAATGCGCCCACAGGAAGTGGCAAGACCTACAGTTGCCTCATCCCCGCCACGGTCCATGGCGGAGAGCCGGGAGGCTTGAGGGTACTCTGGATCACACCGATTCGTGCGTTGGCCAAGGAGATTCACGGCTCGGCATCGCGTCTTCTCGACTTTCTGGACAACGGCTGGAGGGTCGAGGTCCGCACCGGGGACACGCCCGCCGCACAGAAGCAGAAACAGGACCGTCGCATGCCGGAAATCCTGATCACAACACCGGAGAGCCTGCACGTCCTGCTGGCCAAGAAAGGGGGGGAGAAGCGGTTCGGAGGCCTGAGTGCCATCGTGGTGGATGAATGGCATGACCTGCTGGGGAACAAGCGGGGCGTGCAGGTGGAGTTGGCGATTGCCCAGTTGAAGGCGTTGTCCCCGTCCATGCGGGTCTGGGGCATCTCCGCGACCATCGGCAACCTCGACGAGGCGTTGGAAACCCTGGTGGGTCAGGATCGACTCAACGATGCCCGGATCATCCGGTCGGCCATCCAGAAGCGCATCGCCGTGGACAGCCTCATGCCCGAGACCTTCGAAAAGTTGCCGTGGTCGGGCCACCTCGGGGTTCAGCTTCTCGATCAGGTTGTGGACATCATCCGGCGCCACGCCAGCACGCTCGTGTTCACCAACACCCGGTCGCAGTCCGAGATCTGGTATCAAAAGATCCTCGCGGCCAATCCCGATCTGGCGGGGGCCATCGCGCTCCATCACGGGAGCATCAGCAAGGAGCTTCGCTTCTGGGTCGAGGACGCCTTGTACGACGGGCGGCTCAAAGCGGTGGTCTGTACCAGTTCGCTGGACCTGGGGGTCGATTTTCGGCCAGTCGAGGCCATCGTCCAGATTGGAGGACCGAAGGGAGTGGCCCGCTTCGTGCAGCGCGCGGGCCGGAGCGGACACCAACCGGGTGCGGAGAGCAAGATTCATTTCCTGCCCACCTTCGGGCTGGAGCTCCTCGAGGCAGCGGCCCTCCGCAAGGCCGTGGAAACGGGTGAAATCGAGCCCCGTCGGCCCATGGTCCGGTCGTTTGATGTCCTCGTCCAGTTCCTGTGCACGTTGGCCGTCGGGGATGGATTCCGGGCGGAGGCTTTGCGGGAGCGTATCCTGACGACCCATGCGTTTGCCACCATGGATGAGCAGGAGTGGGGGGACGTCTTGGCCATGGTCACGACCGGGGGGCGGGCCTTCGCGGCGTACGACGAATTCAACCGGGTGGAGAAGGGCGAAGACGGGGTTTACCGCATCGTGGACCGCCGGGCCGCCCGCCGCCACCGAATGTCCATCGGCACCATTGTGGGCGACACCATGATCGCCGTGAAATGGCGCAGTGGGGGACTCGTCGGCCATGTCGAAGAGTACTTTGTGAGCAGCCTGAATCCGGGGGATGTCTTCCGGTTTGGAGGCCGCTGTCTCGAGCTCATCCGGTTCAAGAACCTCATCGCGCAGGTGAAGCCCGCGAAATCGCCCAAGGGCCGCATTCCCACGTGGCAGGGCGGTCGCTTGCCCTGGACCTCGATGGTGAGCCGAATCCTGCGGGAGACCCTCGACGATTATGCTCACGGTCGCCGGATCAGCCCCGAGCTGGAGCGCATCACGCCCATGCTCGAGCTCCAGTCCGAGCGGAGTCACCTTCCCATTTCAGGTCAGGTCCTCATGGAGGTCATGGAGAGCCGGGAGGGCCACCACCTGTTTGTCTTTCCCATGGAAGGGCGAATGGTCCACGAAGGGGTTGCTGCCCTGATGGCGTATCGCATGAGCTTGTTGCAGCCCATGACGTTTTCCATGGCCTACAACGACTATGGATTCGAGTTGCTGAGCGACCAGCCGATTCCCATCACCCAGGCCTTCGACAGCGACCTGTTCAGCACCGCCCACCTCATGGATGATCTCGAGGCGACGGTCAATGGGGCCGAATTGGCCCGGCGCCAGTTCCGGGACATCGCTGTGATTGCCGGCCTCGTCTTCCGCGGCTACCCGGGGCAGCCAGTGAAGGACCGACACCTCCAGGGTTCGAGTTCCCTGCTCTTCGATGTCCTCGCCGACCACGACCCCGTCAACCTGCTGTACCGGCAAGCTTTTGATGAGATGACCCACCACCAGATTGAGTTTGATCGGCTGCGCGAGGTTCTTGACCGGTTGAATGCGGGCAAATGGGTCATCACCCATCCGGAACGCCCAACGCCGTTCTCGTTTCCGATCCTCGTCGACCGGTTGCGGGAGAAGCTCTCCAGCGAGCAGCTCGAGGCGAGAATCAAGCGCATGGCGCGTGCAACGGGCTAGGACTTCCTCATGTTACCTTCGCGGCATGCAAGGATGGACTCCCCGGTCGTCAAGGCCGTCGCGGTGGGGCTGGTGTATGGTGCTCGCCCTCTTAGGATGGCAAGGCATGGCGCTCGCCCAGGGAACGGTGAAGGGCTTTGTCCGCGCGGAAAAGGACGGTGCCCCGGTGCTGTTCGCTGCCGTTGTCCTCGAGGGAACCACCTATGGAGTCTCCACGGACATTCAGGGCTACTACAGCCTGTCCAAGGTGCCCGCCGGCACCTACACGCTGGTCGTCTCCAGCGTGGAATACAAGCCTTTTCGGACGGAAGTGGTGGTGCGGGATGACCGGGTGTTGACCCAGAACATCACGCTCGAGGCTGGCCTCATTGAGCTGGAGAGCGCGGTCATTTCCACGGAACGGGGCGAACAGCTCAACACGGTCCGCATGTCGGTCGAATCCATCCAGCCGGCGGACATCAAGCGCATTCCCAGCCTCGGGGGCACGCCGGACCTCGTTCAGGTCCTGCAGACCCTGCCCGGCTTCGTTTCCACAGGGGACCAAGGCGGTCAGCTGTACATCCGCGGAGGCTCGCCCGTCCAGAACAAGGTGCTGCTGGACGGCATGATCATCTACAACGCCTTCCACAGCATCGGTCTGTTCAGCGTCTTCGATACGGACATCATCTCCAATGCGGACATCTACACCGGCGGCTTCAGCGGACGGTATGGCGGGCGGATCAGCTCGATCATGGACATCTCGACCCGGGACGGTAGCCTCGCCGGGCTGAGCGGCCGCATCGGGGCCAGCCCGTTCGGCAGCAAGCTCCTGATTGAGGGCCCATTGGGCAAGCGCAACGAGCGGGGCGGTGGCACCTCCTTTATCCTCAGTGGCAAGCGCAGCTATCTCGAGCAGAGCTCAAAGGTCCTGTACAGCTACATCGACGAGGAGGGGTTGCCGTTCAACTTCACCGACCTCTATGGCAAGATCACCTTCGCCGGTGGCGCGGGCAGCCGGGCCAGCCTGTTTGGCTTCTCCTTCAACGACGATGTGAGCTATCAGGCGCTGAGCAACCTCGATTGGAGCAACGTCGGGGGCGGCGGCCAGTTCATCGTGGTGCCCACGGGCAGCGCGGTGCTCATCAAGGGCAACTTCGCCAGCTCCCGCTACCGCATCGACCTTCGGGAGGAAGGCCTGCCAGACCGCTTCAGCCAGGTCAACGGCTTCAATTTCGGGCTCAACTTCAAGTATGTCCTCGGCGACGATGAGGCGCGGTACGGCATTCAGGCCGTGGGCCTCCGGACGGATTTCCGGACGTTCAACGCCCTCGGGGTGTCCGTGGAGCAGGCCGAAAACACCACCGAGCTCGCCGGCTACTTCGACTACAAGCGGCAGCGCGGCCCGTGGATCGTCAATCCGTCGCTGCGCATCCAGTACTACAGTTCGCTCGCCGAGTTCCGGCCGGAGCCCCGCCTCGGCATCAAGTACAAGGCCTCGGAGCGCCTCCGCCTGAAGGCTGCGGGTGGCCTCTACAGCCAGAACCTCATTTCCGCCAACTCGGACCGGGACGTGGTCAACCTGTTCTACGGGTTCCTGTCCGGTCCCTCGAACCTCCAGGACCAGCTCATCGGCCCGGACGGGGAGGTCCAGGAGATCACACACAGTCTGCAGACGGCGGCGCACGCCGTGGGGGGATTCGAGTTTGACCTGACCGAGCGGATCAACGTGAATGTGGAGGGCTACACGAAGTGGTTCACCCAGCTCACCAACCAGAACCGGAACAAACTCTTCCCCGACACCTACGAGTTCGCCAGTGTGCCGGAGAGCCAGCGCAAGGACTTCATTGTGGAGACGGGGCGAGCCGAGGGCGTGGACCTCGTGGTCAAGTATGAGGACAAGTTCAACTACCTGTGGGTGGTGTATTCCCTTGGAAACGTGGACCGTTGGGACGGGTTCCGCTGGTACGATCCGGTCTTTGACCGCCGGCACAACATCAACTTGCTCGCTTCCCGGAAGATGGGCAAGCAGCACAAGACGGAGGTGTCCGCCCGATGGAACCTCGGCTCCGGCCTGCCCTTCACACAGACGCAGGGGTACTTCCAGCCGATCGGCATCTCCGAAGGCATCGACGAGAACTATGTCAGCAGCAACCCCATCGATTTGGGCATCGTCTATGCCGACCTGAATGCGGGCCGACTGCCGGTGTACCACCGCCTCGATTTGAGCGTGCGCCGGACGTTCCAGCTGGGGGAGCGCATTGAATTGGATGCCAACGCCTCGATCACCAACGTGTACTCGCGGGCCAACATCTTCTACATCAACCGGGTGACGGGAGAGCGAGTGGATCAGCTGCCGTTCCTGCCGTCGATTGGCCTGGACATGAAGTTCTGATCAGCCCATCAGGCTGCGGGCCTGCTGCCGGGCCGCCTCTCCGATTTCCGAGCCGCTGAGCATGGCGGCCAATTCTTCCACACGGCCCGACTCGTCGAGTCGGAGCAGGTGGGTGCTGACGCGGCCTCCCTGATCGGATTTGGACACCTTCATGTGGTGGTCGGCTCGACTGGCGACCTGCGGAAGGTGGGAAATGGTGATGACCTGACTGCGCGAGGCAATCTCTGCCATCAGATCCGCCATGCGGGCGGCGACATCACCGCTCACGCCTGCGTCGATTTCGTCCAGGATGAGGGTGGGAACGGCGAGGTGACGGGACAGGGCCGCCTTGAGGGCCAACATCACGCGGCTGCGTTCCCCTCCGGATGCCACCTTGGACATCGGCTGAGGCGACAGGCCGGCATTGGCAGTGAACATGAGTCCGGGACGGCAGGGGCCGGCCTCCTCGGGCCGATCGGTCGATTCCCAGACCACGTGGAGGGAAGCGTTGGGCATCTTCAGATGGGCCAGATGGTTGGAGAGCGAAGTACACATGGTGTCCGCGGCCTGCTTCCGGGCGGCTTGAAGTTCGAGCCCAATCGCGTCCAGAGCCTCCCGGCGTCGGTCGATTTCCGCGTTCCACTCTTCTAGCCTCCGGTCTCGGTTCCGGGCGGCGTCGAGCCGTTCCTCCATGGCGCTGAGGGTGACGGCGAGCTCATCGAGTGTCGAGGCACGGTGCTTGTCGAACAGACGGTTGAGCTGGTCCCGGTCGGCCTCTGCCCGCGCGAGGGCTTCGGGATCGAGATCGATGCCCTCGGCCTTCCCTTCCGCCTCGCGGGCGAGGTCGTCGAGTTCGATGCGGACGCTGCGTAAGCGATCGAGCAGGGCCTGGCTTTCCGGATGGACTCCGGCCGCTCCTTCAAGGGCGCGCTCGGCGTCGTGAAGCCGATCCAGTGCCCCGTTTTCCGAGGACAGGACCTGGTGGGCCAGGTGGAGCGCCTCTTGGATTTCGCGGGCGTGCGAAAGGGTCTCGAGTCGCGCGGGCAAATCCCGGAGTCCAGCATCCTCGAAATCGAGGCCATTGAGCTCCTTGATTTGATAGGTCAGATAGTCGACGTCGGCATCGGGGAGATGCCCTTCGGCTTTCAGGGCGTCCCGTTCTCGGAGAGCCTCAGCCCACGCGCCATGGGCGTCTTGCCACCGGGTGGCGTGTTCCCTTGCCGATGCACTGAAGGCATCCACGGCATCCATCAACCCCTCACGGGTCAGGAGGCGCTGTCCGTCCTGTTGTCCGTGCAGATCGACGAGGAGGGGCGCCAGTTCCTTCAGAAAATGCAGCTTGACCGGTTCGTCATTGACGTAGGCCCGGGAACGGCCGCCAGGGGCAATGCTCCGTCGCAGGATCACGGTGCCGCCTTCATCGAGCGGCCCCAATTTGGAACGGGCGGCATCGGACGGGGCGAACTCGGCTTCCACGATGCATTTTTCTTCCCGGGTCTCCACGCCTTCGGCCCGGGCACCGAGCACAAGGCCAAGGGCGCCGAGCAGGATGGACTTTCCGCTGCCCGTTTCGCCGGTCAGTACGGTCCATCCTTGTTCCACATCCCATTCGATGTGGTCGATGAGCGCATAGTGATGGATGGCGAGGCGGCGGAGCATCAGCCGAGACCTTGGTCGTAGACGGGGATGTTGCCCGGATCGATGAGCTTCAGCACGGGCAGGAGGCGGGCGCGTTCGCCGTCCGGGGCAACACCGAACATCTTGACGATTTCGTCCTTCTTGGCCTGGAAGAAGGTCTGCAGATTGTAGTTCGCCGGCCGGATGCGGTGGACGTTACGGAGGCTGATGAGGGCGTCCGACATGGCTTGGCGGGAGGAGGCCGGGTCGTCGAAGGCGTTGTCGAGCCCAATCCGATGATACTCGTAGTAGCAGCGGCGCAGGGGGCGGAAGGTCTGGCTGAGGATGTTGTCGATCAGGGCGTAGCGAGACTGCTTACCGTCCGCAGCGCTCCACCCGGCAGGCGGGGAGGAGAGGCCCTGTGCATTGGTCACCACGGTCTGGGCCTGTGTGTACCAGTTGGTCCCACCTTCGAGCGCGAAGGAGTCGTAATCCATCGCGAGAATGAGGTAGGCATAAAAGGCGAGGACGCTGGTCAGGTTGTCCCGAAACTGGTCGGGGCTGTACTGCAGCATGGTGCCCGGAGCGTAGGTGAAGTCGAAGTCGTTGTCATTGACCATCAGCAACGGGGCGTTGTAGTTGCTGTTGTACACTGGACGGCTGCTCTGCACCTGAATGGTGCCCTCGAAGTTGGTTTGGGAGTTGGCCTTGTTGATGGTGATCTGCATCGTGCAGGTCACGCGCTCGGTCAAGGTGAACTCATCCGTTGTCCAGCGCCGACCATTCATGAACTCGGTGATGGCCGTTTCGAGTTGCTCGAAAACCGAGGTCTCGACGTTGTTGACGGTCGGGGCGATGACGCTCACCTGGCAGTCCAATTCTTGGGCGGAGAGTGGCGCCGCGGCCACCGCGGCGAGCAGAACGGTCAGGAAGTTCCGGAGGATTCCTCGAGTCAGGGGCGCAAAAGGTGGCGTCATGGGGTCAAAGTGTGCTGTCCGGTTCAATCGGGGGGCGTTGGAGCAACCGGGCCTGGATGACCTCGGCGAGATCCACCGCCACCGCGTCTTTGGACTTCAATTCAAAACTATCAATCCTGTCGGGTCCATGAACGAACCGAACCCGGTTCGTCGTGTGTCCGAAGCCGGCGCCTTGGTCTGCGAGGGAATTCAGGACCATCAGGTCGCAGCCTTTTCGGTCCTTCTTCCGCAGGGCAGCTTCGAGTCCGTCGTCGTGGGCGAGGGCGAATCCGACCTTGAAGCAATCGGCTGGCACGGAGGCATTCAGGCCGGCGAGGATGTCCGGATTCTCGGTCAGGCCGAGGTGGTCGGGGAGGTCGCCCTTGGCGGCCTTGCCGTCGATGGGCGCCGAAGGCCGGACGTCGGATACGGCGGCCGTGCCGATGACCACGTCGGGGGCGTGGGCACGGGCGGCCTCCTGTGCGGCGGCGTTCATCTCGAGCGCGGTGCCAACGTCGCGGCGGTCGATTCCGGGATGGTCGGTGGCCAGGTCGATCGGGCCGGCGATGAGGTCCACTGTCATGCCACGGCGGGCCAGCTCCATGGCGATCGCGACACCTTGCCGACCAGAAGAGCGGTTGCCGATGAAGCGGACAGCGTCCACCGGCTCATGGGTGGGGCCCACGGTGATGAGGGCCCGATAACCGAGCAGGGGGGCGTGGTTGCGGAACCAGGCGGTGAGTTCCTCCCGGATGCGGACCGGGTCGGCCAGGCGACCTTTGCCCTCGAGCCCGCTGGCCAGCTCGCCCTCTTCGGGTTCAATCACGTGCACACCCCGGCTGCGGAGCGCGTCGAGGTTGGCGGTGGTGGCCGGATGGGTGAACATGTCGCGGTCCATGGCCGGGGCCACAACCACGGGGCATTTGGCGCTGAGCAGGACCGTCAGCAGGAGGCTGTCCCCGCGGCCCTCGACCATGCCGGCGAGGGTGTGTGCAGTGGCGGGCGCAACCAGGACGACGTCTCCCCAGAGGCCGAGTTCGACGTGATCGGTCCAGGTCCCGGCCTCGCGGTCATCCGTCAGCTCACTGTGGACCGGATGGCCGCTGAGCGTGCCGAGGGTCAAGGGGGTGATGAACTCCTTAGCGCCGGGCGTCATGACGACGCGGACTTCCGCACCGGCCTTGACCAGTTCGCGGACGAGAAAAGCGGATTTGTAGGCGGCGATGCTCCCGGTGACACCCAGGACGACCCTTCGGCCCTTCAACATCGCCATGGGCGAGATCAGTCGCGGTTGAACCGGCGGTTGCGGCGCTCCTCGCGCTCCCGGCGGATTTCCTCCTGACGGGCGACTTCAGCGGCCAACTCCTCCTCGGTGGGCATGCGGAAGTACACCTTCTCCTCTTCGAGCTCCTTGATGGCGATGCTGTGCGGCTTCGGCTGGCGCTCGTAATGCTTGGAGATTTCGATTTGCTCCCGGTTCTCGAACACCTCCTCGAGGCTGTCCGTCACGGTGGTGAACTCTTCGAGCTTGCTGTTCAGCTCCTCCTTGATCTCCTGGCCGAGTTGGGTGCTCCGCTTGGAAATGACGACGATGGCCTCGAAGAGGTTGCCGTTGACCTGCTGGTCGATGGCGTGGGTGTCGCGGGTGACCGTGTTGCGGGCAGCCTGGAGGTTCTTGTTGGCGTTCATGGGCGCGTGTGCTCGTGTTCAGATGTCCTTTTCCTTCGATGCGCGCTCGAGGCCTTGACGACTCTTCCGGTGGAATTGCTCCGCCTCTCTGAGCCACGCACTTTCGGGAAAGCGGGCCGCAAAGGTAAAGTAGGATTCAATGGCATCAGCATACCGCTCGGCCTGGCGCCGTTCCGTACTCCGTTCGGCATAAAGGAATTGCGATTTGAGGATGAGGAATTGGGCCTCCTCCGCGTACCCGCTGGCCGGCCAGTCATCCATGAAGTGGTTCAGCGCCCTGGATGCGCTCTGATACTTGCCCGTGGTGTAGTAGAGCTTGGCACCTTCCCACGCCTTGGTTTCCAGCTTGTCCCGGAGCCTGGCAATCATGGAATTGCACGTGTCCCGCCGGTCTGATTCCGGGTGGCGGTCCAGATAGAGCTGGAGGTCGTCCATGGCCGTGCGGGTGTCGCTTTGATCGAGGTTGGACTCCGGGGAGAGGCGGTAGCTGCAAAGGGCCGCCTGGTATTCAGCCTCCTCCGTCCGTTCGGAATTCGGGAAGGTCTTGGCGAAGTTCCGCATGGTGTATCGGGCCATGTACCAATCTTCGATGCAGAGGTTGGCCTCCGCATACATGTAGTACACGTCCTCCATGCGCTGGGTGCCACGGAACAGGCCGATGAGCTCTTGCAGAAGGGGCATGGCCTGCATGCAGCGGTCATCGTGGAAGTACTCCTGCGCCCGGGTCCACTTCAGCTCGGGATCGGTGCTCTTCAGAACCTTCTGGTAGTCCCCACATCCTGCGACTCCCGCAAGGATGACCACCGAGGCGAGGCCGGGGAGGATCAAGGGGCGGATGGAGCGCGGTGCGGACATTGCGGCGAAAATAGCGGGAGCCGAAGGACTCCGAAGGGGCTTTTGCACCGCGAAGTGCCAACACTTGTTGCACAATCGCGAAGGGTCAATGTGGCTTGCAATACCTTCGCGGCTTCGATTTCTCAACGGAACACCCACGTTTTGGACATTTTCGACCGCATCCGCAACAACCGGGGGCCCCTCGGGCAGCACGCCAAGGAGACCCACGGATACTTCACTTTCCCCAAGCTCGAGGGAGACATCTCCAATCGCATGACCTTCAGGGGAAAGGAGGTCTTGGTCTGGAGCATCAACAACTACCTCGGCCTGGCCAATCACCCCGAAGTCCGCGCCATCGACGCCGAGGCCGCCAAGGAGTGGGGCATGGGCTACCCGATGGGCGCCCGCATCATGAGTGGTCAGACCTCCCATCATGAGCAGCTCGAGCGCAACCTCGCCGAGTTCATGCAGAAGGAGGACGCCTTCCTGCTCAACTACGGGTACCAAGGGTGCCAGAGTGCGATCGAGGCGCTCGTGAGCCGCCACGATGTCATCGTCTATGACAGCGAGAGCCACGCCTGCATGATCGATGGGGTTCGGCTTCACCAGGGCAAGCGTTTTGTGTTCAACCACAACGACATGGAGAGCTTCGTCAAGCAGCTCGACCGCGCCCGCGCCTTGACGGAGCAGACGGGCGGCGGTATCCTCGTCGTCACCGAGGGTGTCTTTGGCATGGCCGGGGATCAGGGCAAGCTCGCCGAGATTGTCAAGCACAAGGAGGAATACGGGTTCCGTCTGTTCGTAGACGACGCCCACGGCTTCGGTACGGTCGGCGAAAACGGCCGCGGCGCTGGAGATGAGCAAGGGTGTCACGACGAAATCGACGTGTATTTCGGCACGTTTGCCAAGGCCATGGCCACCATTGGGGCCTTCGTGGCGGGAGATCAGGACGTCATCGACTTCCTCCGCTACAACATGCGGAGCCAGACATTCGCCAAGTCGCTGCCGATGCCGCTGGTGGTCGGTGCCATCAAGCGACTCGAGATGATGGCGACCCAGCCCGAGCACAAGGAGCGCCTCTGGACGGTAGCCAGTGCCTTGCAGCGGGGCCTGCGTGAAGCGGGCTTCGACATCGGAGACACCAACAGTTGCGTGACGCCGGTCTTCCTCCAAGGTGGACTTGGCGAGGCGACCAACCTCACCTTCGACCTCCGCGAGAACTACGGTATCTTCTGCTCCATTGTGGTGTACCCGGTGGTGCCGAAGGACGTCATCATGCTCCGATTGATCCCAACGGCGGTGCACACGCTGGAGGACGTGAACTACACGATCGAGACGTTCAAGAAGGTCCAGACCAAGTTGGCTGCCGGCGGCTACGTCGGAGAGGGCATCACCGACTGGGCCTGATCCACCGACCGTGGCCGTTCGTTGCTTCCTTGACCTGAGCTACGACGGCACGGCCTACCATGGCTGGCAGCGCCAGCCGGAATCGATTTCCGTCCAACAGGTGCTCGAGGAGAAGCTGTCCAGCCTCCTCGGATTGGACACCACAGTCATCGGCTGCGGCCGGACAGATACGGGCGTACACGCCTCGGCGTTCTACGCGCATTTCGAGTGGGAGGGGGAGTTCGGCTCCCGCTTCGCCAATTGGGAGCAGGCCTGCTGGAAGCTCAACGGCATGTTGCCACCGGACATTGGGGTGCGCCGCATCTTCGAGGTGGGTGAGCAGAACCATGCGCGGTTCAGTGCAGCCGAGCGGGCTTACACCTATTGGGTCCACACGGGAAAGGACCCCTTCCTTGATGGCCGCAGTGCGCGCATCTATGAGGATTTGGACCTCGAGGCGATGAACGCCGCGGCCTCCATGCTGGTGTTCCACGGCGAATTCGATGCCTTCCAGAAGACGGGGGGTGGCCAAAAGACCACGATTTGCGACGTGCGCCATGCCCAGTGGACGCGGACCGAACCCCACCGTCTCCGCTTCGACATCACGGCGGACCGCTTCCTTCGGAACATGGTGCGCGCCATCGTTGGGACCTTGCTCGACATCGGCAAGGGCCGGATGGCGCCTGAGGCCATGGCGGAGGTCATCGCCTCCAAGGACCGCAGCCGGGCCGGGACCTCCGCGCCGGCGTGCGGCCTGTACCTTTCGAGGGTCGATTACCCCTTCCTCGCGTGAGCGCCCCAGAAACCAAAGGCAAGATCTTCGATGGCAAGGTCCTCCGTCGCATCTTGAAGCAGGTCGCCCCGTACCGCCGGCGCTTCCTGTGGACAGGTGTTCTCGTGGTCCTGCTCGCCGGCCTGAGCTGGGTGCGGCCCTACCTGATCCGGGTGGCCCTGGACGACCACATTGCTGTCGGCGATGGGCCCGGCCTGCTGCGCATTTTCCTGATGGTGGTCGGCCTCATCGTGGTCGAGGCCCTGCTGCAGTTCTGGCAGACCTATTGGGCCAACTGGGTGGCCCAGAGCGTGACGCTCGACCTGCGCGCCGCCCTGTTCCGCCACGTAACGCGCTTCCGCCTCAAGTACTTCGACCAGACGCCCGTGGGGCAATTGGTCACGCGCCACATCAGTGACATTGACGGCATCGCGGACGTCTTCTCCAACGGTCTCCTCAATGCGGTCGGCGACATCCTTCGGCTGGTCGTCGTAATCGGCGCCATGCTCTGGATTGACCCGGTTTTGACGATCATCGTCCTTCTGCCCATTCCGGTTCTCCTCGTGGCCACCCGCATCTTCCAGAAGGCCATCAAAACGGCGTTCGTCAGCGTCCGCAATGAGGTGGCGCGCATCAACGTCTTCGTGCAGGAGCACGTCACGGGCATGAACATCATCCAGGCCTTCGGCCGGGAGGCCGCTGAACGGGAGAAGTTCGCGGTGCACAACGCGGCCCACCGCGCGGCCAACATCCGCTCCATCTGGGCCTTCTCCATCTTCTTTCCGGTGGTGGAGATGCTCTCGGCCACGAGCGTTGCCCTGCTGCTCTGGCTCGGGGTGGATGGGGTGGCCAATGGGGATCTGACCCTCGGTGTCGTCCTGCAATTTATCCTGTACGTCTTCATGCTGTACCGCCCGATCCGTCAGCTTGCGGACCGGTTCAACGTGCTGCAAATGGGCATCGTCAACGCCAACCGGGTCTTCCACTTGCTCGATCTCGATGAGCGGATGCCAGAGCCATCCGGCGCTTCGGCGCCCTCCAATTCCGAACCGTTGAAGGGCCACATTGTGTTCGAGGACGTCTGGTTCGCCTACACCGATGAGGATTGGGTACTCAAGGGGGTAAGCTTCGAGGTGCAGGCTGGCCAACGGGTGGCCTTTGTCGGGGCCACCGGTGCTGGAAAATCGAGCATCATCAACCTCCTGAGCCGCCTCTATGAATTCCAAAAAGGCCGCATCACCATCGATGGCGACGACATCCGCACCATCCCGCTCGATCGACTCCGGGCCTCCATCGGGGTGGTTCTCCAGGACGTCTTCCTCTTCACCGGTTCACTGAAGGACAACATCACGCTGTACGACCCCAACATCCCCCATGAGAGGGTGGAGGAGGCGGTGGACGCGGTCGGCGTCCGGGACCTTGTGGACCAACTTCCGGGCGGCTTGGCCTATGACGTGAAGGAGAGGGGCGTGATGCTCAGCACGGGCCAGCGGCAGCTCATCGCCTTCGTCCGCGCCTACGCTCAACAGCCGGGCATCCTCATTCTCGATGAGGCCACCAGTAGCATTGACCCGGAGAGCGAACAGCTCATTCAGGCAGCCACCGAGCGCCTGACCCAAGGCCGCACCAGCGTCCTCGTCGCCCATCGCCTCTCCACCATTCGCGACGCGGACCGCATTCTCTGCCTCGACGCCGGCGAGGTGGTGGAGCAAGGCACCCACGACGAATTGCTCGCTGCCAAGGGGGCGTACCACAGGCTCTTCGAGCTCCAATTCGACGCCTGAATCGCGTGGCTCAGTCGATTTGGAGACACAACTCCATATAAGCGTATGTAAACTCGTCAGAACGCTACTATGTGTAGCCTGAATGGGACAAGAATGATGGCGCAAACGCCTAACTTTTTTTAGTGCCGTGTTCCACCTTGCGCCTCTCCGTGCTCGGGACCTTCTGGTCCTTTCCACGCTTCTGTGTCTGGTGGTTACAGCGCGGAGTCAGGAATCACTCATGGTGTTCAACTGAGCAAATTGGCAAAATGGCTTTTTGGTTGAGATCGATGAAGACAATGGGATTGGGCTCGGGGCAAATCTGAACCTCATCGATATTCATGCCAATCTCTAGTTCAAGCTCTTTCCATTCATCATCAGATGGAATATGCCAGCCTTGAGCACACAAGCCACGATCATCATTCATCTCAAACCAATTGTATAAACGGCCATATTCCACCAGGGACAAAGGCTCGTTGCAAGCATCGAATGATGGGGCAAAACTTTCACAGAAGCTTTGGCCCTCGCCATAAATCATAGAGCCATCTAGATAGACGCCCCATTCTTGATTATTCAAATTGGATCGAGTTGAGTCGCCATTCCTGTAGACCGAGGTTCTGAGATTTTCTGCTGTGCCCCATTGGGCCGATGGGACGCGGGTCAGCAGGGCTGGCCATGTGTCAAAGTTTTCCACTTCGTCACGCTACCGGCACGCGAAGGGTTTAAGGTGATGATAGTCAGTATATTGGGTGTCAGATGCACTTGAAGTGGTCGAATGGCTCACCGCAGGATCCGCACGTGTAGTGGGCTTTGCAGGCGGTGGAGCCAAACAGACTGACCAATTCCGTTTCGGTGCTTTTGCATTTGGGGCATCGGATATCGGGGGCTTCGCCATTGAGGGCGCGCTTGTCCGAGGTCTTACCGGGTGGGGCGATGCCGTAGGCTTCCAGCTTGGCCTGGGCCTTGTCGTCCAGCCAGTCGGTGGTCCAGGCTGGCGAATAAACGAGTTCCACGGTGAGGCTTCGGGATTCTTCCCGAGCAAAGGGGCCGAGGGTGGTCCGGATGTCGTCCGCGATGGCGTCCATGGCCGGACAGCCCATGTAGGTGGGGGTGATGCGGACGGTGAGCCCACCTTCGGTGCAATCGACCCCGCGCACGATGCCCATTTCGACCACGTTGAGGACAGGAATTTCCGGGTCGGGAACGGTCTCGAGGATGGCCAGCCAGTCGTCCGGACTGCGCATCACCATTGGGCGTCGGGGTAGGTGCGGGGCAGGACCTGCATCTCCGCGAGCAGGAAGGAGAGCTGCTCAGTGTGGCGCCCGACGCGCCCGCCGGTCTGTTCCGGAACGGATTCCGGGCAGGTCAGGCCACTTTCGTCCAGCATTTCGTTGAATCGCGCTTCCCAGCCCTCGCGGAGTTCGGCAGGATCGACGCCCCATCCTTCCACCGCTGCGTTTTGGGTTGCCTCGTCCGAGTGGAAGAGGTCGCCAACATAGGGGAGGAGGTCGTCGAGGCTTTGTTGGACTTTGGCGTGGCTCTCTTCCGTGCCGTCGCCGAGGCGGACCATCCAGGCCCGGCTGTGGCGCAAGTGGTAAGCGCTTTCCTTGGCACTCTTGCGGGCAATGGCGGCGATCTCGGGGTCGCTCGAGCGGCTCAGGCCTTCATGCAGGCCGACGGCGTAGGTGTCAAAAAGGAACTGGCGGACAATGGTGTCTCCGAAGTGGCCGTTGGGGCGTTCGCAGAGAAGCGCGTTGCGGAATTCGGCCTGGTCGCGGAAGTAGGCGAGTCGGTCCTCGTCGCGGCCCTGGCCTTCGATTCGGCCGGCGAGGGTCAACCAAGCGCGGGCCTGGCCAATCTGGTCGAGTCCGATGTTGGTCAGGGCGATGTCCTCTTCGAGGGCCGGACCGTGGCCTGTCCACAGGCCGAGTTGCTGGCCGAGGATGAGGGCGTCGTCGCCGAGGCGGAGGAGGTAATCGAATCGCGCGTCCACCGGATCACATGTGCTTGACTTCGTCGGGGAGGTCGTAGAAGGTCGGGTGGCGGTACACCTTGTCGTCGGCCGGGTCAAAAAGCACATCCTTCTCGTCGGGTGAGGAGGCGGTGATGGCATTGGCGGGCACCACCCAGATGCTCGCGCCTTCCTGACGGCGGGTGTAGACGTCGCGGGCGTTCTCCACGGCCATCTCCGCATCGGCCGCGTGCAGGCTGCCCACGTGGCGGTGGGATAGACCCTGACGGCTGCGGATGAAGATTTCCCAGAGGGGCCAGTTCTTCTTGTCCACGGGCTCGGGGTTAGGCGGCGGCGGTGTCGGCCGCAGCGCGGCGGGCGGCGCGCTTTTCCGCGTGGGCATTGGCGGCGTCCCGGACCCATTCTCCGTTGTCCCAGGCGGTTCGGCGTGTCTCGATGCGCTCCTTGTTGCACGGGCCGTGGCCGGAAACCACGCGCTTGAATTCGGACCAGTCGATTTCACCGAACTCGTAATGCCCGGTCTCCTCGTTCCATTTCAGGTCGGGGTCCGGGATGGTCAGTCCGAGCAGGTCCGCCTGCGGGACGGTGAGGTCGACGAACTTCTCGCGGAGTTCATCGTTGGAGAACCGCTTGATGTTCCACGCCATGGACTGAGCGCTGTTGGGGCTGTCGTCGTCCGGCGGACCAAACATCATCAGGGACGGCCACCACCAGCGGTTGAGCGCATCCTGCGCCATGGCCTTCTGGTCCTCGGTGCCGCCGGCCATCGTCATCATGATCTGGAAGCCTTGGCGTTGGTGGAAGCTCTCCTCTTTGCACACGCGGACCATGGCCCGGGCGTAGGGCCCGTAGCTGCACTTGCACAGCGGCACCTGATTCATGATGGCTGCACCGTCCACCAGCCAGCCAATGGCGCCGATGTCCGCCCAGTTCAGGGTGGGATAGTTGAAGATGCTGCTGTATTTCGCCTTGCCGCTGTGGAGGTCGGCGATGGTGTCATCCCGTTGCACGCCCAGCGTTTCGCACGCGCTGTAGAGGTAGAGTCCGTGGCCCGCCTCATCTTGGACTTTGGCCATCAGGATGGCCTTGCGCTTCAGGCTGGGTGCGCGGCTGATCCAATTGCCCTCTGGCAGCATGCCGACAATCTCGGAATGCGCGTGTTGGCTGATTTGACGAATCAACGTTTTCCGATACGCGTCGGGCATCCAATCCTTCGGCTCGATTTTCTTGTCCGAGGCGATGTAAGCCTCGAATCGCTGCAACAGGTCCATTTCCATGCTCCCCAAAAATACGTCGGTGTGGACGGAGAGAACCGATGGGGTGTGGAAGGGGTTCTCCACCCAAGCCCATTCATTCCGAGATTCGCACCCTATGTCTGACCGTTTCCATGATTTGCGCGTGGCCGAAGTGCGCCGCGAGACTGCCGATTGCGTGTCCATCGTCCTCGATGTGCCCGCCGACCTGACGGAGGCCTTCGCCTTCAAGCAGGGTCAATATTTGACGTTCGATCAGGAGATTCAGGGTGAAGCGGTTCGCCGCAGCTACAGCATCTGTGCCGGCGTCGGCGAGGAGCTGAGGGTGGCGGTCAAGCGGGTGCCGGAAGGCCGCTTCAGTACGTGGGCCAATGGCGAGCTCAAGGCTGGCGATACGTTGAAGACCATGCCGCCCAATGGTCGATTCTACACGGAATTGGACGCTGGACAGAGCAAGCACTATGTGGCGTTTGCCGCGGGCTCCGGCATCACGCCCATCCTGTCCCACATCAAGACGGTGATGGCCACCGAGCCGCAGAGCCGATTCACCTTGCTGTACACCAATAAGGACCAGGCAAGCGTCATCTTCAAATCCGAGCTCGACGACCTCAAGGACCGTTTTCTCGATCGGTTGCGCCTCTTCCACTTCTTCACCCGTGAACCGGTCGATACGCCGCTGTATGCCGGCCGAATGGATGCCGACAAGGTGGATGCCGTCGTGGCCTCCCTGCTGGGCGGTGCGGCCATCGATGAGGTGTTTTCCTGTGGTCCGGAGCCGATGATCCACGCTGTTCGGGAGCGGATGGCGGCGGCGGGCGTCCCGGAAGCCAACATCCATTTCGAGCTCTTCACGTCCCCGACGGCCAAGGCCTCGGCGGATTCCGGAACAGACGTCGCTCCGGTGGAGGTGGATGCTGGTCAGGAAGTCTTTGTCATCATTGACGGGTCCACTCACAAGCTGGACTATGACGGCAGCAAGAGCATCCTAGACACGGGGTTGGATGCCGGTCTGGACTTGCCCTACAGCTGTTGCGGAGGGGTCTGTTGTACTTGTCGGGCCCTCGTCACGGAAGGGGAGGGGGAGATGGAGGTCAACTATGCCCTCGAGCCCGGAGAGGTGGAGCAAGGGTTTGTGCTCACCTGTCAGACCAAGCCCAAGCCGGGATCGTCGCGATTCGTGGTGGATTTCGACCAGCAATAAGCTGAGGGGCAGGACCTAGGCTCGTTCGTCCAGCTCGATCCATCGTTCGGTTTTGGCTTCGATGTCGGCTGTGACCGTGCCCAGTTCCGTGGCCAGTTCCGTCAGTTTCTCGTGGTCGATGTCCGATGCGCCCATGGCCGTCTCCAATTCGGCCTTGCGGGCCTCGAGCCCGGCGATGACGTCCTCCAACCCCTCGTACTCCCGCTTTTCGTTGTAGCTGAGTCGCTGGCTATAGTCGCCCTTGGGAGCGGCGGGGCCTTCCTCCGCTGCGCGGGCCGCCGCGGCTTTGGCTTCGGCCGCGCGGTGGGACACCGCCGCCTTGTCTTCGGCATCGGCCGCCGTGCGGTACTGGGTGTAGTTGCCGGGAAAGTCCCGCACGCCGCCGGCGCCGTCGAGGACGAAGACGTGATCCACGAGCTTGTCCATGAAATAGCGGTCGTGGCTGACCAGTAGCAGACAGCCGGTGAAGTCCAGCAGGAATTCCTCGAGGATGCCCAGTGTGAAGACGTCGAGGTCGTTGGTGGGCTCGTCAAAGACGAGGAAGTTCGGGTTGGCCATCAGCACGCGCAGCAAGTGCAGTCGTTTGCGTTCGCCTCCGCTCAGCTTGTGGATGAAGTCATGGTGCCGGCTCCTCGGAAACAGAAAGCGCTCCAACAGTTGCCCTGCAGACAGCTTCTTGCCCTTTTTGAGGGGCATGAACTCGGCGATCTCGTAGAGGGCTTCTATCACCTTCATGCCCTCGTCAAACACCGGGGGTTCCTGGCTGAAGTGACCGAAGACGACGGTGTCCCCGATGACGACTTTGCCACCGTCGGGCGTGTCTTCCCCTGTGATGAGGCGGATGAGGGTGCTTTTTCCGGCTCCGTTGTCCCCAACGAGGCCCACACGTTCGCCCGGTTTGAAGTGGTACGTCCATCCGTCGAGAATGACACGTTCACCATAGGCCTTCCGCACGCGGTGCAATTCCAGGATTTTGCCGCCGAGGCGGGCGGGATCGAGTTCCAGTCGGACGTCGTCCTCCTCTAGCCGCACGTTGGCGCGGGCCTTGAGGTCTTTGAAGGCGTCGAGGCGGGATTTGCTCTTTCCGGTGCGGGCTTGGGGGGTGGCGCGAACCCATTCGAGCTCCCGCCGCATGATGGACCGGGCCCGGTCACGCTGGGCATGTTCATTGCTTGAGCGCTCGGATTTCATCTCGAGGAAATCGCTCCAATTGCCCGGGTATTTGTGCAATCCGAATCCATCCAGCTCAAAAATGGTGTCGCACACGACTTCGAGGAAGAACCGGTCGTGGGTGATCATAAGCAGGGTGGTCTTCGTCCGGGCGAGGAACCCCTCCAGCCACTCGATCATGCCGAGGTCGAGATGATTGGTGGGCTCGTCGAGCAAGAGAAGGTCCGGCTGTTCGATGAGGCATTTGGCTAGGGCCACCCGGCGCTTTTCGCCGCCGCTCAACTCGTCGACGAACCGGTCCGTGTCGTGCAGGCCCAGTTTGCCGAGGATCTCCTTGGCCTGCGCCTCGTAGCTCCAAGCGTCGGCCCGGTCCATGGCGTCGTAGGCCGCTTGAAGGGCTTCGGTGTCGTCGCGCTTTGTGGCCTCCTCGTACTGCCGGATGGCGCGCATGGCGTCGTTGTCGGCCTCGAAGAGGTTGGCGAGGATGGTGCGGTCGAGGTCGAGGCCGTGGTCCTGGGCGAGGTGAGCCACCCGGGCTTGGCCGTTGAAGGTGACCGTTCCCCCGTCGGCACCCTCGATGCCAAGGAGGACCTTCATCAGGGTGCTCTTGCCCGTGCCGTTCCGGGCCACGAGCGCCGACTTCTGGCCCTGGTCGAGGCCGAAATGCAGGTCCTCGAAGATGAGCCGTTCGCCGAACCGCTTGGTCAACCCTTCCACAGAAAGCACGTTCCCGCCTGCCATGGCGCAAAAGTAGAGGCCGAGAGGCGCTAATTTGCCCGCATGAATGACTCGGCCGGCGAAGGGATCACGTGGCATTGCAAACGCTGGGAAGAACTGGGCCGGGATGAGCTGTACGCCTTGTTGCAGTTGCGGGCTGAGGTCTTCGTGGTCGAGCAGGACTGTCCCTACCAGGACCTCGATGACAAGGACAGGAAGGGCCTGCACCTGTGGGCGGAGCGCTCGTCTGCACCGGCCGCCAGCGGTGGTCGGGTTCTGGCCGTGACGCGGTTGTTGCCGGCGGGGGTGTCCTATGCGGGTGAGGTCAGCATTGGCCGGGTGGTCACTGCTGGGGAGGTGCGGCGTTCTGGATTGGGCAAGGAGCTCATGGTTCGGAGTCTCGAGGCCCTGCACGACGCGTGGCCCGGAGAGCCGATCCGCCTGTCCGCCCAGCAATACCTCGAGCGTTTCTACGCCCGTTTCGGGTTTGAAACGGTGGGCGCATCCTATTTGGAGGACGGCATCCCTCATGTGGCGATGACACGGCCGGCCGGCCGGCCCTGAGCCTATCTTCGCAGCCATGTCCGAACCGCCTTGTGCCTCGGTGGTCATTCCCTGTCTGAATGAGGTCCGCCACATCGGTCCCTGCCTCGATGCGCTGGAGGGCCAGACCGGCCTTTCCGGTCGGTTGGAGGTGCTCGTGGTGGACGGAGGGAGTGATGATGGAACCCGAGAATTGTTGAATTCCCGGCACCCTGAGGGCTTGGATTTGCGCGTGATGGACAATCCGCTGCGAATCACCCCCGTGGCCATGAACCTCGGGATTCAGGCGGCGTTGTCGGATGTCATCGTCATTCTCGGTGCTCATGCCGAGGTGGCCACGGATTTCATCCGGCGAAACCTCGATGCCCTCAAGGCGCACCCCGAGTCAGGCTGTGTGGGCGGGGTGGTTGAGCAGGTCCACGGGGACGAGCGAAGCCGGCGGATCGGGCTGGCCATGTCGTCACCATTCGGCGTCGGGGACGCCCGTTTCCGCACCGGAGGATTGGCAGGCCACGTGGACACGGTGGCCTTTGGGGCGTACCGCAAGTCCGTCTTTGGGGAAGTTGGGGGACTGGATGAGGCCTTGGTTCGCAACCAGGACGATGAATTGAATTACCGGCTGACGGAATCCGGCTGGCGCATCTGGTTCGACTCCCGAATTCGCTCGGTCTACCATGCGCGGTCCAGCTACGGCAAGCTGTTCCGTCAATACCGCCAGTACGGCTACTGGAAGGTGTTTGTGAACCGCAAGCACAGAACGGTCACGACATGGAGGCAACTGGCGCCTGCGGCCTTTTTGCTCGTTCTGGTCGCATTGACCGTCGGGGCCCTCGTGGACCTCGGGTTGCCTGAGGCGGACCGATGGACCAATCTCGCCGCTCCCGCCTTGGCAACGGTGCTGGGAACCTGGATGCTCGGGGCCATCGGGTCGGTCATCCTGTCTGGCGTGGGCTGGCGCGACGCGATCGGCGTGATGCGGGCCTTCCTCATCTTGCACGTGGCCTATGGATGGGGATATTGGCAAGGTGTTCTGGATTTCCTGATGCTTCGCCGGTCTCCTTCGGCTGAATCCAAGCGATTGACCCGATGAGGGACACAGCCATGCAACGCGCTGAATCGTGGGTGTGGCGATTGGTGATGCCGGCTCTTCTTCTGGGCGGGGTGATGGCTGGATGGGTGTTGCTTGTGGCGGTCCTGATCCGGCTGTGGAATTGGCGGTTCAACGCACCAGAGGCCCATTGGAGCTTGCCCGGAGGGGCATGGCCGTGGCTGGCCTATTATGCCCTTCAGCTGATGGGCGGGCTGTGGAGTGCCAATTTGGAGGCGTGGGCCTTCAGCCTCGAGGTCAAAGCGTCCTTGCTGTTTCTGCCCTTGGCGGCCGGCATTCCCGGCCGCCCCCTCGGGCGGGACTTCTGGTGGTCTGTGGGGTGGGGGCTGACGGTGTTCCTGTCTTGGCGTCTCCTCCATGCTGCATGGCATCATGCCGTATTGGATGATTCCGGTTTCTGGACCTATGCCGGGTTTTCAGGGGATGTGCACCCCACGTATCTGAGTTTGCATGCGGCCGTGGCCTGGGTCGGATTGTCCAAACAGTGGGGAGGTGCGAAGGTCCTGTGGCCGCTGACGATCCTGTTTGCACTCTGCATTGGTCTGATGGGGTCGAAGGCCGGCATTCTGGCCGCCATGACCGTGGCGCTGGTGGAGCCTGTTCTCAAGTCCAGATGGCCCGGTCTGCACGACACAGTCAGAACCAAGTGGGTGTCTCTGGCGTTTTGCGCGGTTCTGTTGGGCAGTTCCCTGTGGAGCTCCGGGTCTCGGTTTGGTGAAATGACCACGGCGGTGGCGGCAATTCAGTCTGAAGCTGCCCCCGTGGCCAGCAGCAGTGCAGGCCGAGTGGCGGTGTGGCGGTCTTCTCTTGATGTGATGCTGGACCACCCTTTCGGCGTTGGCACCGGGGACGTCACGGATGAACTGGCCGACGTGTATGCGCGGGAAGGCATTCACTACGCCCGGACCCGCAAATTGAATCCCCACAACCAATGGCTTCAGGCAGGAGTTGCCTTCGGATGGCCCGGTGTGCTGGTGTTTTCTTTCATCATGTGGTCTTGGCTATCGTCAGCATGGCAACGTCGGTCGCTCATCGGATTCCTGTGTGGTTCTCTCTTTCTTCTCCATTCCGGTGTGGAATCCGTTCTCGAGGTTCAGCGCGGTGTGGTCTTCCTTCTCTGGCTGTGGATGGCCATCGTGGAAGAGGGAGCGCGAATCAGGCGTCGTGGAATTGACGTTGCCCTTGAATTTCCTCAAGGAGGTGTTGCAGGGTGACTGCCCGCATTGCTTCAATGAAGCGGGGCAATGGCGGCTGCCTGAGGCGTAATCAGGCGGAGGCGGTATCCTGGTCGGCGGACTTCTGGGTGACGCCGCCCTTCGTCTTCTCATTCAGTGCGGCCTCGATGAAGGCCTTGAAGAGGGGATGGGGTGTCTCGACCGTGCTTTTGTATTCCGGGTGGAATTGAGCGCCGACGAACCAAGGGTGTCCTGTGATTTCGACAATTTCGACCAGGTTGGAGTCCGGGTGGGTCCCGGTTGGCCTCATCCCGTGCTCGATGAACCGATCCCGGTAAGCGTCGTTGAACTCATAACGGTGGCGATGACGCTCCTCCACTGTGTCCATGCCGTATGCAGTGGCAGCAAGGGAGCCCTCGGTCAAGGCACAGGGGTAGGCGCCAAGCCGCATGGTGCCGCCCATGTCGGCCAGACCCTTCTGCTCTTCCATCAAATCGATGACGGGGTCGGGTGTATAGTCCTTGATTTCCGTGCTGTGTGCCTCTCTCAGTCCGACGACGTTGCGCGCGAATTCGATGACGGCGCACTGCATTCCCAGACAAATCCCGAAGAAGGGAGTGTTGTGTTCCCGAGCGTAGCGGATGGCTTCAATCTTGCCGTCGATGCCGCGCGATCCAAAGCCCGGGGCGACCAGGATACCGTCCATGTCGGACAGGATGTCTTGAGCATTCTCGGCGTGGATTTGCTCGCTGTGGATCCAGTGCAGTTTGACCTGGACCCCTACGGCAGCTCCCGCGTGTGTGAAGGACTCGGCGATGCTCTTGTAGCTGTCCTTGAGCTCCACGTATTTGCCGACGAGGGCGATGTCGACGCGTTGCTCCGGGTTCTTGTGCTTTTGGAGGAAATTCATCCACGGACCGAGGTCCATTGGGCCAGTCGAGTCTACCCCCAACTTATTGAGGACCACTTCGTCAAGCCGCTCTTCCTGCATCAACAGTGGGACATCGTAGATGGTGCTTGCGTCAATGGACTGAATGACGGCTTCGACGTTCACATTGCAGAACCGGGCCAGTTTGTTTCGGATGGATTTCGAGAGTTCATGTTCGGTCCGACAGACCAGCACATCGGGTTGAACGCCGAATTCGAGCAATTGCTTCACGCTGTGCTGGGTGGGCTTCGTCTTGAGCTCACCAGCGGCGGAGAGGTAGGGGACGAGCGTCAAGTGCACCACAAGGGTGTCTTGTGGCCTTTCCCAGCGCATTTGCCGCACAGCTTCGATGTAGGGCAGGGACTCGATGTCGCCGACGGTTCCCCCGATCTCCGTGATCACGAAGTCGTACCGGTCGCCTTCACCTAGGATTTGAACGCACCGCTTGATTTCGTCTGTGATGTGAGGGATGACCTGCACGGTCCGGCCGAGGTATTCACCCCGGCGCTCCTTGTCGATGACGCTCTGGTAGATGCGGCCGGTGGTGATGTTGTTGGCCTGGGATGTCCGGACGTCGAGGAAACGCTCGTAGTGACCGAGGTCAAGGTCCGTCTCGGCACCGTCATCCGTGACGAAGCACTCCCCGTGTTCATAGGGGTTCAGGGTTCCAGGGTCAATGTTGATGTAGGGGTCCAATTTCTGGATGGTCACCTTCATGCCCCGGGCCTGCAAAAGCTTGGCCAAAGACGCGCTGATGATGCCCTTTCCAAGGCTGGAGGACACTCCTCCCGTAACGAAGATGTACTTGGTGGCGTTTGCCTGTCCCGTAGTGCCGTGCATACGGGGTAGCAAGGTACGTCCTTTCCGTCGGTTGGAGGGCAGGAAGTTTCCCTGCGCTGTCCACAGGTCGTGAACGAAAGCTCAGAGGTCGTCCGTGAGCGACTGGACGACCTTGAATCCTCCGAGGAATTCCTTGGCCACGACCCGCAGGAGCGAATAGGCGGGGATGGCCAGCATCATGCCTGTGATGCCGGCCAGACTGCCGGCGATGGAGATGAGCAGGAAGATCTCCAATGGGTGGGCCTTGACACTTCCGGCGAAGATGACGGGCTGCGTGAAGAGGTTGTCCACCACCTGGGCGAGCAGAAACACCAGGCCTGCCTTGCCGAGCAAGCTGCCCAGTTCCGGGGCCTGCAGATGGGTGGTCAGGATGATGCTGAGGCCGAGCCCCGCTCCAACCAGGGGGCCGACGTAGGGAATGAGGTTGAGGAGCCCGGCCAGGAAGCCGATGAGGAAGGCGTTGGGCACGCCCAAAATGAGCAATCCGCTGGTGATGACGGTGGTGATGATGGCCACCTGGGCCGCGAGGCCGATGAAGTATCGGGTGAGCAGGGCGGTGGAATTGTCCAGGACGCTTTGCATCCGCTCCATGTGGCGGTCGGGGGTCAGGGCGTGAAGGATGCTGGGGAACAGGTGTCGGTCCTTCAGGAAGAAGAAGGTCATGAAGGCAATGCTGAACAGGGCCACCACCATGTTTCCGGCTATGGAGAAGAGACCGGAGAGGGCGCCGCCGAGTCCGTTTTCCCCCAGGGCGGCGGACAGGGCGCTTCCGAGGCTGGCTGTGTCGATCCATGTGGTTGGGTCGACGCCTTGTGCCTCGAGGAGGGGCAGCCATTCGACCAGCAGCATTTCGAGTTCTCTCGCTGTCCCCTGGAAATCCAGTCCGGCCAGGGCACTCGCCTCGGCAGAGATGAGCGGAGCAAACAGGCTCACGAGCAGACTGAGGGCGGTGAAGAGCACCATGAGGGTGAGGATGGCCCCGATGGTGGACCCGATGGGGCGTCCCGCAATGCGGATGCGGTCGCAGAGCCCGACCAGCGGTCGGCCGATGAAACTCAGTGCAATGGAGATGATGAGGTAGGCCGTGAGGTCCGAGAACCGGATGAGGCCGCCGATGAGCAGGGCCACGCCGAGCAAACCGGCCAGCCGGCGCACCGTCCAGAACCTGGCCTCCAAGGGCGTCATGGACATCAGGTCCTCGGAATCAAGGGCTGGGGAGGTGTCGGACATGCGGTGAAGTTAAACGCCGCGGCCGGTGCGGTGGTGCAGGACCCGGCCGCTGCCCGCGGCGATGTCCGGCCAGCCTGGAATGTCGAGGGCGATGGAGACGATGTCGGCGGTGGTCATCCCGATGTAGTCGCCCGTGAGCTCCATCACGAGGTGGCTGATGCCCGGATTGTGCCCGACAATCCAGAGCCGCGGGTGTCCGGATTGCATGACGATGAGGTCCATCCACTGGCCGGCGGTGGCCAGGTAACCGCTGGCGGTGTCTCGCCGCAAGGGGAGGTCGGCCTCCTCGATGCCGAGGTCCCGCCAGGTGCTGTACAGTACATCGGCGGTCTGTTGGGTCCTCACGGCATCGCTGACCAGCATGGCGTCTCCGGCTGCGGGCGGAAAGCAACGGGCCTGATCTGCGGCGCTCAGCAGTCCCCGGGGGGCGAGGGCGCGCTCGTGATCCCGCTGCCCGGACGTGCCGGCTTCGGCCTTGCCGTGGCGCATGAGAAAAAGTTGACGGGTGCTCATTGAATAATCAATCGAGGTTGAAAATAGAATCAACTTCCTCTGATTTAATTATTAGACAAGACTAAAAATTGAATTGTCCTGGCCTAATTTCGCCCGATGCCCACGATGTCCGTCGAGAATTACCTCAAGGCCATCCTCTATCTCCACGAAGAGGGGAAGGAGCAGGTGAGCACCACCGAATTGGCGGGTCGCGTGCAGGCGACTCCGGCCAGCACATCGGCCATGCTGAGGAAGCTGGGGGAGCGCGCCTGGGTGGAGCACCGGCCGTATCGCGGGGTCAGATTGACGGAGGAGGGCCACCGCATCGCCATGGACATCCTGCGTCGACATCGCCTCTGGGAGTGCTTTCTGGTCGACCATCTGGGGTTCGATTGGGACGAGGTTCATGAGATCGCCGAAGAGCTGGAGCACGTGGACAGCCGGGATTTGACCAACCGACTCGATGCCTTCCTCGGGTTTCCCAAGCTGGATCCGCACGGAGATGCGATTCCCGGGCCCAACGGCCGTTTCCGCTCGGTCGCTGCCCGGACCCTGCTGTCTGAGGCGCCCAAGGGACTTGAATTGGTGGTGGTCGGTGTCGTGGATGGACGCGATTCCTTCCTGCGGCACCTCGGGGTTCTCGGCATTTCGCTCGGGACCCGGATGACGTTGCAGACTCGCCACGCATTCGACGGGAGTGTCGAGGTGACCTATTCGGAAGGAGGAGAGGCCCAAATGCTGACGCCGTCCGTGACCACCCGTTTGTGGGTGGACCAGAGCAATCCCGAACCGATCATCGTCTTCCCGGACCTCGACGAATCGGAGACCCCTGAATCGAACAAATGATCAAGACATGGAAGCCATAGAAACCTTCTTTGTGGGGCTGGGCCCCGTGACGTCGGCCTTGCTGGCGACCATCTTCACCTGGTTGATGACCGCGGCAGGGGCGTCTCTGGTCTTCTTTTTCAAGGAACTCCATCGCCGTCTCCTCGATGGCATGCTGGGCTTCACCGGTGGGGTGATGGTGGCGGCCAGCTGTTTCGGGTTGCTCATCCCGGCCATGGACATGACGGGGGGCGAGGGCATCACCAGTGTGGCGCCGGCCGCCATCGGATTCATCGTGGGCGCCCTGTTTCTCTTTGCCCTCGACAAACTCACGCCCCACCTGCACATCAACTTCGATGAGAAGGAGGCAGAAGGCCCCAAGACGGATTGGCACCGTACCACCTTGCTCGTTATGGCCATCACGTTGCACAACATCCCGGAGGGGCTCGCTGTCGGCGTCCTGTTCGGTGGGGCCGCCGCAGGGCTGGAAGGCGCGACCATTGGCGGGGCGATTGCTCTGGCGTTGGGCATCGGCATCCAGAACTTTCCTGAGGGCATTGCGGTGAGCATGCCGCTGAGGCGTCAGGGTGTTTCGCGCGGTCGGTCCTTCTGGTTCGGTCAACTCAGCGCCATCGTGGAGCCCGTTGCGGGTGTGATTGGAGCCGTGGCCGTCTTGACCATTGAGCCCATGTTGCCCTACGCGCTGGCCTTTGCGGCGGGCGCGATGATTTATGTCGTCGTGGAGGAGGTCATTCCCGAGACGCAGCGGGACAAGTACACGGACGTGGCCACCCTCGGTTTCATCCTCGGCTTCGTCCTGATGATGGTGCTCGACGTGGTGCTCGGCTGATCATCCACCCGTGTGTAAGGCGGAGTCGATGGTTCCGATCAGATCAACCCCGCCGAACCGTCCCGAGCTCATCAGCAGAAAGACGGTTCCGTCCCCCGCTCCCGCTCGGACTGCTTCGGACAATGTGTTGTGGTCCGGCACCACATGGAGATCTTCTCTCCGGAAGGCCTGCTTCACCGTGTCTTCATCGAGCGGTGGGAGCCGCTTGTGCTCCAGTACGGAAGGCGAATAGCACACCCAGGCCTCATCGGCAGCGTCCAAAGCGCCTGCATAGGTGGGCAGGAAGTCCGGATTCAGGCTGGAGAACGTGTGCAGTTCGAGGACGGCGATCAGCTTCCGGTCCCGGAACTGGTCACGAACCGATTGCGTGGTGGCCTGGACCTTGGAGGGGGCATGGGCGAAATCGCGGAACACCGTGCACCGCCGGTCTGCCGCGTCAAGGACCCGTTCGAGTCGGCCGGCTGCCCCCGTGAAATCTTGGACGGCGTCGAGGAAGTCGGTCGGTCGAACGCCCCACGCTTCGGCCAGTTTCATGGCTCCAGCGAGATTCAGCGCGTTGTGCGTCCCGACCAGTTTCAGAGGCGTCGTTCGGCCTGCGAGGTGAACCTCGAGTTTGCCGTCCCCCATGGTGAACTCCGGGGTGCGGTAGGGGATCCATCGGAGATCGGGGCGCTCGGGTCGGACCTTGTCCACGGCGCGCCGGAGTTCGGCGTCCTCCTCGCACCAGACCACCGTCCCGTTGGGCTCGACTTTGCGCAGGTATTCGCAGAATTGCTCACGGTAGAAATCCGGATTGGGGAACACGTTGATGTGGTCCCAGGCCACGCCGGTCAGGATGGTCAGATGTGGACGATACCAGTGGAACTTGGGGGTCCGGTCGATGGGGGAACTCAAGTATTCGTCCCCCTCGAGCAACATATCCGGAGCGTCTGTGATCTGGACCATCCGGTCGAATCCGGTGAGCTGGGCTCCCACCATGAAGTCCGGGGTGCAGCCGATCCGGTGCATCACGTGCAGCAGCATGGCCGTGATGGAGGTCTTGCCGTGGCTGCCTCCCACCACGACGCGCTGTTTGTCCCGGGCGGCCTGGAAGAGGTATTCCGGGTAACTGACCACGTCCAGCTTCAGCTCCTGGGCGCGGGCCAGTTCGGGATTGTCCGGATGGGCGTGCATGCCGAGGATGACGTTGTCGATTCCGGAGTGGAGGCGATCCGGATGCCACCCCATGGAGTCCGGGAGGAGTCCAGCGGCCTCGAGTCGGCTCCGGCTGGGATCGTGGATGGCGTCATCAGACCCGGTGACGGTGTGGCCTTGATGGTGCAGGGCCAGGGCGAGGTTGTGCATGGCAGCACCTCCGATGGCGATGAAGTGGACGTTCATGGAGTTCGTGTGAAGGTCAACCGCGCGGCGGCGACGGTACAAGGCATCGGGCCGAGGAAGGCAGCGAGGAACACGCCGATGAAGGGGACAGCGATGAGCAGGGAGAACACGGTCCCGATGCCCAGCAGGCTGAACCGGTCTCGCCAGCCTTGGCGAATCGACGTCTTCCAGTCCATTCCCGACTGCTCGTGGACGGCGTCGAAAATGGCCGCGCCATAGAAGTAGGCGCCCACCAGCCCACTGAGGGTGAGCAAAACCGGCGACAGGAGAATGGCCAGGGGGGCGGCAAAGACGGTCAGCAACAATCCCGTTAGGCTCAGTGCAAGGGTCAGAACCAATTCCGCGGCGAGCAGACTGGCGGCGGTGCGCAGGCCCCGCATCAGGTCACGAAGGAGTTGCCCGGTTGTCAAGGGCAGGGAGGAGCCGGTCTCCAGCTGTCGAACCCGTCCGGCCAAGGCGCTCATGAAGGGGGCCATCAGGGTCAGCAGGAGGTATTTGGTCACTTTGACCTTGAGCCAGAGGACCAGCAGCGCCACGCCCCATTCGAGGACCCAGTCCAACCGGGAGGCACCCCAGAGGAGGGTGTCCGTCCACCATGCCTCCTCGGACGCAGCCAAGGCGTTCAGATCGAGGCCAATGGCGATGAGGCCGCGGTCCAGGCCATCCCGAATTGTGGTGGTGAGCCATCCGGTCAGGCTCAGGCCGGCGACTGCGATGGCGAGGATGGCCGCAGGGCCGGCGAGATGGTAGGTTCGCAGGCGGTGCTCCGACATGTATCCGAAGGCCTTCCACCACCCGCGGACTGCGGACGTGAACAGGGAGAGGGAGCCAAGGGGTCGAGGGGAGGTAGCGGCCATGGGTCTGTTGCCCAAGTTCGGCGGTGACCGATCAGGCCCGACCGAAGGACGCGCCAACTTCCGACAGGTCGTCGAAGAAAGCTGGATAGCTCTTCTCCACGGCTTCGATGCCGTCGATTTCGATGGGGGCACCCGCCAAGCCGAGGACAGCGGCGGCCATGACCATCCGGTGGTCCCCGCGGCCATCGAGCGTGGCGGATTGAACGGGGCCCGGATGGATGATCATGCTGTCCTCCTCGGACTTCAGTTCGACGCGGATGCCGGCTTTGCCGAATTCCGTGGCAATGGCTTCGCCCCGGTCACTTTCCTTGTGCTGCAGGCGATTCAGTCCGGTGATGGTGGTGGGGCCTTTGCAAAAGGCCGCATAGGCCGCCAGCGGAGGGAACAAGTCGGGACAATGGGTGGCGTCAAAGCGGAACCCCTTGCGGCGGCCGCAGTCCACACGGATGCCCGTTTCCGTCCTCATGAGCTTCGCCCCGCTCAGGAGCATGGCTCCGGTGACCGCTTGGTCCGCCTGTGTGGGCGTGTTGCCCAGCCCGTCGACTTCGACGAAGGGGTCGCCGGTCAATGCGGCAATGACCAGCTGGAAGGCCCCCGCGCTCCAATCTCCAGCGACCGTCTGGTCGAAGGCAGTGTAGGCCTGTCCGCCCGGCACGTGAAAGCGGGCATGCTCTTCGTGGCGAAGGCTGATGCCGGCGCTCTGCATGACGTCCATGGTCATGTCCACGTATGGGCGGCTCTTCAAATCCTTCACGTGAATCAGGCTGTCGCTTGGGGCAACGGGCAAGGCCATCAGGAGGCCTGTCAGAAATTGGCTCGAGAGTCCGCCATCCAGGTGGAATTCACCTCCGCGCAGCGGTCCGTGCAGGGTGACGGGGGCATGACCGTCGGCCAGTTGGACGTTCACCCCGGCCGGCGTCAAGGCGTCGGACACCATGTGCATTGGACGCTCTTGGAGTGTCCCGTCCGCGACGAGGGTCAGGGGACCATCGTGGAGGGCGGCGATGGAGGAGAACATGCGAATGCCCAGTCCACTTTCCCCGATTTCGAGGGTGTCGGTCCGCGGGCGGAGGCCGCCTTCGATGCGGATGGCGTTGGACCCCACCTCGACCTCGGCGCCGAGGCCGGCTGCGACGGAGAGCGCTGCCCAGCAGTCTGCCGCATCCGATGGATTGCGGATCCAGCTTTCTCCTTCGGCCAGCAAGGCGGCGGCGACGAGCCGTTGCATGTGACTCTTCGAGGGCGGTGCGGTCAGCCGTCCCGAGAGGGCAGAGGGGTGGGCGACGAGATTCATGCCTTGTCGACGACGTACAGGGTGGCGATGCCTCCGGTCAAGGGGTGCAACTGGCAAGAGGCAAATCCACACTCGAGAAGGATGCGCTTCAGATCCTCTCCTTCTGGAAAGACCTTGACGGATTCCGGCAGGTAGGTGTAGGCGGAGGCATCCTTGGAGAACCATTTGCCGACCGCAGGCATGATGTACCGGAAGTAAAGCCAGAACAGCTGTTTCATCGGGAACAGGCGCGGTTTGGAGAACTCCAGGATGTAGCCCTTTCCGCCGGAGCGGAGGGTGCGCTGCATTTCCTTCAACCCCGCTGTGAGGTTCTCGAAGTTCCGGACACCGAAGGCCACGGTAAAGGCGTCGAATCGACCGTCTGCGAAAGGGAGGGACTCCCCGTCTCCCAGCACGAGTTCAACGCGGCCGTCTTGTCCGGCCCGGGTCACCTTGGTCCGCCCGATGTCGAGCATGCCGGCCGAGATGTCGACCCCGATGACCGTCAATTCCGGGGCTTTCCGCGCGGCTTCGATGGCGAAGTCCGCCGTGCCGGTGGCCACGTCGAGGATCTCTTCGGGCCCTTCAGACAAGAGCATGCGGACCGCCTTGCGCCGCCACAGTTTGTCGATGCCAAGGGAGAAGAAATGGTTTAGGAAATCGTAGCGGTGCGCGATGTTGTCGAACATCTGCGCAACCTGCGCCTTCTTGGCGTCTCCACTGCCGTACGGGGTGATCGGGGTGCCCATGGGGTGCAAGGTCGGCATCAGCCCACCATCGTGTGCCCTTCGGGGTATTTGTAGTTCCTGCTGACGACTGAACGGGCAAAGGCGAAGGCCACGGTCAAGATTCCGACCCGGCCGATGATCATGCTGGCGATCAGGATGCCGCGTCCAACCGGGCTGATGTCCGCGGTGATGCCGGTGCTCAGCCCCACCGTTCCCAGTGCGCTTACCTGTTCGAAGAAGAGGTTGAGGAAGCCCCGGTCCTCGGCGAGCAGGTGGGGCTCGGTGAGGGTCAGGGCGAAGGTTCCCACGAGGTTGAACAGGATGAAAAACATCAGGATGCCCCATGCGCGGCTGCGCAGGGTCTTGCCGATGGTCCGCCGGAACAGGTGGGGATGCTGCAGACCGCGGATGGTGCCGATGAGGTCGGCGAAGACCACGGCAAAGGTGCTGGTCTTGATCCCGCCTCCGGTCGAAGAGCTGGAGGCCCCGATGAACATCAGGATGATGAACAGGAACAGCATCGGAGTGCCGATGGCGCCGATGTTGACCGTGTTGAATCCGCTGGTCCGGGTGGCGCTTTGGAAGAACGAGGTGGTGATGCGTCCGGTCCATCCCATGCCGTCCAACGTGCCACCCGCCCCGGACTCCAACATCAAGTAAGCGATCGCGCCGAAGGCCACCAGACCGAGGCTGTAGTAGAGGGCGATCTTGGTGGGGAAGCCGATCTGACGCCACGGATTCTTCATGCGGTCCCGCAGGGCTTCCCGGGAGAAGAGGTCGAAGATGGCGACCATGCCGAGTGCACCGAAGAAGACGAGGAGCGTCACGGCCCAGTGGACGAGCCAGGCGCTGGAAACGCGCGGGTCCGCCAGCCCCCCGGTGAAGAGGGAAATGCCGGCATTGTTGAAGGCGCTGATGGACAGGAAGGCACTGTTGAACAGTCGGTCGCCCGTCGTCTCGAACAGTCCTCCGGGCCAGAGGAGGAACAGGGCGATGGCCCCGAGGACCTCGATGCCGATGCTCCAGAGGATGACCCGGCCGAGGGTGCCCCGGCTGCCCAGGATGCTTCCGCGGTTCACGAAGTCCTCGATCACATCGTGCTGGCGGACGCCCACGCCAAACCGGGCGAGCAGGGCCAGGAGCGAGCCAAAGGCGATGATGTTCAGTCCGCCCAGCTTGATCAGGACCATTAGGACGACGTGGCCTTTGTGCGTGAAGAAGGTTTCGGCATCCTCGATCATCAGGCCGGTGACACAGGTGGCGCTCGTCGAGGTGAAGAGGGCGTCGAAAAAGGGCATCCCCTCAGGGTTCACCGTCATTTCCGGCAGCATGAGCAGGCCGGTTCCCGCGAGGATGAGGAAGAGGAAGCTGCTGATGAAGAGGGTGGCCGGGTGGAAGCGGAACCGCGGGAGGGTGCGGGCCCGTTCTGAAAGTTCCATGAGGACGACGACCAGGAAGTAAGCCTGGACCATCCACACGGTCCAATCTTCCACCGACTCGATGCCCAAGGGGTCCAGCGCCCGTCCGAGAAAAACTTTGCCCGTGAGGACGTCACTGATGCCTTCGACCACCAGGAGCCCCATGAGACTGGCTTCGAAGGCGCTGCGCCGGAGGAACTGCAGTGGATGGTAGTCGAAGAACCAGCGCACGAGGAAGTGCACGACATAGAATCCAAAACTGACCTTGATCACCCCGATGAGGCGCTGTGCGGTGTCGGATTCCAGCGGGTACCCATAGTACGCCACGAGACAGGCAAACGCGGTCAGGGAAACGAGGACGTTGACCGCCTTCATGGTCGAGAGGATCCGGTCCCGGTGGGGGTGCAGGAAGACGTTGATGCGTTCTCGAAACTTCGAAAGCGTCATGCGTGGAGGGGCAGGTGTTCGATTTCCCTCACGAGATCAGCGGGGTGGATTGGCACCACACCCGGTTTCTCGCAGACCAGCCCGCCGGCCAGGTTGGCGGCGGCGGCGAGGTCGGAAGGAGGCACGCCTTGGGCGAGCAGCACCGTGGCCACGGCGATGACGGTGTCTCCGGCGCCTGACACGTCGAGGATTTCCCGGGGGTGGGCTTGATGATGATCGTCTTGGCCCTGGTGCCGGATGCGCACACCGTCCTCGCTGAGGGTCAGGAGGATGGCTTCAGGACGCATCTGGTCTTCAAGTTGGTCCAGTCCCTGGGCAATGCCTTTTGCACGGGCTTTTCGGTCGCCGGGTTCCCATTGGAGGCCGAGGCCCTCTTTGAGCTCCTTGAGGTTTGGCTTGAACAGCGCCACACCGCGGTACAGGTCGAAGTGACGGAACTTCGGGTCGACGGTGACGGGAATGTTCCGCTTGCCGGCTTCGGCCAGCAATCCTTCGATGACAGTGGGAGAGAGGGCGCCCTTGTCGTAGTCCTCGATGAGGATGGCGTGGACCGTCTCGGCGTCCAAACATTGGCGAATGCCATCGAGCATGCGGGTGGATTCCCCTGCGCTGAGGTCAGCATCGACTTCTTCATCAACCCGCATGAGGTGTTGCCCTCCGCTCATGATGCGCGTCTTGACAGTCGTGGGGCGGGTGTCCGAGGTCAGGATGCCCCGGGTGTCCATCCCCTCCATGCCCAGCTGGGCGATGAGGTGTCGCCCATGGTCATCGTCTCCGACAAGTCCGGCGAGACTGACTTCGCACCCGAGGGCACGCAAGTTCAAGGCGACATTGGCCGCGCCTCCCGGGCGGCGGTCTCGCTCGCTCGCATTGAGCACGGGAACCGGTGCTTCCGGGCTGATGCGGTCCACCTTGCCCAGCAGGTACTGGTCCACCATCAGGTCGCCCAGCACGAGGATGCGCAGAGATGAAGCGCCGGCGAGTCCGTCGAGGACCGATCGGCGCGAGGCAGCCGTCCAGATGGTAGTGGTCTTGTTCATGCGCTCAATTCGCCCACGGCCCGCTCGATGCGGCGCAGGGCCTCGGCCAACTGCTCGTCCGAAGCAGCGTAGCTGAGTCGGATGCAGTTGGGGGATCCAAAGGCGTCGCCTCCCACGGTGGCCACTTCGGCCGCCTCGAGGAGGTACATGGCCAAATCGTGTCCGCTGGAGATGGTGCCACCGGCATGGGTGCGTCCAAATAGCGCCGAGACATCGGGGAAGATGTAAAAAGCGCCCTGCGGCACGTTGACTTCAAAGCCGTCGATGGCGCGGAGGCCGTCAATCATGAAATCTCTGCGCTTCAGGAAGGCGGCCTTCATGTCGGTAGCCAGGGCTCCTCCGCCATTCATGGCATGCTCAGTGGCCTTTTGGGAAATGCCGCTGGCGCCGCTGGTGAATTGACCTTGCAACTTGGTGCAGGCCGCCGCAATCCATTGAGGTGCTGCGATGTAGCCGATGCGCCATCCGGTCATGGCGAATCCTTTGGACACGCCGTTGACGGTGACGGTCCGCTCCATCATGCCCGGCTGTGCGGCGAGGCTGGCATGCGCTTCGGTGAAGTTGATGTACTCGTAAATCTCGTCGCTGATGGCGATGGCATGGGGGTGTTCCCGCAGCACGGCGGCGAGCGCGGCCATCTCCTCCTCGGTGTAAACGCTGCCCGAGGGATTGTTCGGGGAGTTCACCATGACGACGCGGGTGCGGTCTGTGAGCGCGGAGCGCAACTGGTCCGCGGTCATTTTGAAGTCCTGTTCGATGCCCGTTTCGACGGTCACCACCCGGCCTCCGGCCAAATTGGTCATGTCGGCGTAGCTGACCCAATAGGGGGCAGGAAGGATGACTTCATCCCCTGTGTCCACGAGGCTCAGCACCACGTTCATCAGGCTGTGCTTGGCTCCGGTGGAAATCACAATCTGGTCCGCGGCATAATCGAGGCCATTGTCGCGCTTGAGCTTGTTGCAGACGGCCTGTCGGACTTCAGGGTAGCCAGGAACCGGTGGGTAGTGTGTGAAGTTGTCCTCGATGGCTTGGATGCCGGCGAGTTTGACCGGTTCTGGGGTATCGAAGTCCGGTTCGCCGAGGGACAGGCTGATGATGTCCCGGCCGGCTGCCTTGAGTTCACGAGCCTTCCGGCTCATGGCAATCGTGGCGGATTCGCTGAGGCGACCGAGCAGTTGGGACGTGCGGGTTTCCATAGGAAGCGGGGTTCTGGGGCAAAATTACACCCGAGCCTCCCGGTTTGTGGCAAATCGGACGGCCAAGCTTGCACCGGCCCATGTGAGGAGCCCGTTGACCGGAAGGAGGGCGAAGCCGAAGCTGAACCCGGAGGAGGCCGTCCAGTGTTCCAGGGCCCAGCCACAGAGGGGGGCAAAAACGGCCACGGCTGGGATGAGGCGGTCCATTCCCGTGCCGAGGGGTTCGCGTCGAAGCAGGGCGAAGGCAAACAGACCGAGCAGGGGGCCGTAGGTGTAGCTGGCCACCTTGAACAGGGCGGCGATCACCGATGTGTCGTTGACTGCGTGGAAGGCGAGAATGAGCAGGCCCACCAGCACAGAGACGCCGAAATGCACGCGTTGCCGTCGGCGGTTCTCCTCTGGCCGGGTGCCCCCGCTGGACATCCCGAGGAAGTCCACACACACGGAGGTGGTCAGCGCGGTCAGGGCCGAATCGGCGCTGGACAGGGCGGCGGCAACGAGGCCGAGGAGGAACAAAATTGGGAGGAGGGTCCCCATGGTGCTGTCCAGAGCCACGGTGGCGAAGAGGAGGTCCGCCCGCTCCACGGAAATTCCGGCGGCTTCTGTGTGGAGCAAGAGCAGAGCGCCCAACCCGAGGAAGAGCAGATTGACCGCGACCAGCACCAGGGAGAAGCTGGCCATGTTCAATTGGGCGTCCCGCAGGGAACGGCAACTCAGATTCTTCTGCATCATGTCCTGGTCCAGACCGGTCATGCACAGGGCGATGAAGGCCCCTGCGATGAACTGTTTCACCCCATGATTGGGGGCGCCCCAGTCGTCAAGGAACCACCACTGGGCGTGGCCGGAGTCGGCCACGGCGCCCGGGATGTCCGTCAGCGAAAGCCCGAGCTCCTGTCCGAGCAGGGCGACGGCCGTGCCGGCCGCCAGGAGCATGCAGGCTGTCTGAAGGGTGTCGGTCCAGACCACCGTGGAGATGCCGCCCTTGCGGGTGTAGGCCCAGATGAGGGCGAGAATGCCTGCGATGAGCAGCGAGAACCGGATCCAGCTCCAGGCCCCCGTTGCGGGGGGCAGGACGGTTTCCTGGATCACCAGAGCGACCAGATAGAGTCGGAAAGCGGCTCCGATGCTTCGGGAGAGCAAAAAGAATGCTGAGCCGGTGGTGTGGGCCCGCGGACCGATGCGGTCGCCGAGGAAGCGGTAGATGCTCGTCAGTTCGAGTCGATAGTACAGGGGTAGGAGAACGCCAAGGATGACGCCATAGCCGACGAGGTAGCCCAGCACCATTTGCATATATCCGAATTGCTGGTCCCCAACCCAACCGGGAACGGAGAGGAAGGTCACGCCGCTCAGGCTGGTTCCGATCATGCCGAAGGCCACGGCCCACCAAGGGCTGCGGTTGCCTCCAAGGGTGAAGTCCGCCATGTCTTGTCCGCCGTTGGAGCGGTTGCCCATCCAGAGCAGCAGTCCGAGGTAGGCGATCACGGCCAAGCCGGCCAGCAGGGGAGCTTCCATGGCGGCAAACTACACCGCGTAACTTCGTTTCGTGGAATTGCCTTCGAGACTCATTGACCGCGCCGTGGACCAGATTGCGGGGTTGCCGGGCGTGGGCCGGAGGACGGCCCTCCGACTGGCGTTGCACCTGCTCGCCCGAAATGAGGAGGACGTCCGTCGCTTCACCGAGGCCATCCAGGACATGAAGGAGGGGGTCAAGGCCTGCACGGTCTGCGGCAACCTCGGGGAAGAGGACGTCTGTGGCATTTGCCGGGATGCCCGTCGTGAAGAGGGCCGGATTGCCGTTGTCGAGGATCTTCGGGACCTGCTGGCCATCGAGGCCACTGGGCATTTCCGGGGGCGCTACCATGTCCTCGGCGGTGTGATCAGCCCCATGGATGGCGTCGGCCCTGCCGACTTGCGGGTCGAATCTCTCGTCACCCGGGCATCTTCGAAAGACTGCCAAGAGATCATCTTCGCATTGCCCACCACGATGGAGGGGGACACCACCGCGTTCTACCTCGACAAACGGCTTCGGGAATGCGGTGTGGAGGTGACCACCCTGGCCCGTGGTGTGGCCGTCGGGGATGAGCTTCAGTATGCTGATGAATTGACGCTGATCCGGTCCCTGCAGCAGCGCCTTCCATACTCGGCTTCCACCGGGGACGTTTCCCCTGCACCATGACCCTTTCCGTCATCGTCGTCAGCTACAACGTCAAAGGGTACCTCTCCTTGTGTCTTGATTCGGCCCTTGCGGCCATGGATAGACTGGGAGAAGGGCAAGCTGAACTCTTGGTCTTTGATAATGCAAGTGCCGACGGGTCAGCTGATTGGGTGTCTGAAAATTACCCGTCAGTACAGGTGATTCGATCCGAGGAGAACCTGGGGTTCAGCGCGGGAAACAATGCGGCCATTCGGCAATCACATGGGCGCTGGGTCCTGCTCTTGAATCCCGATACCGTCGTCCCAGAGGACACCTTCGAACGGGTGCTGGCTCACGCGGAAGCCCACCTCGACGTGGGGGCGGTGGGCGTGCCCATGTTTGATGGGGCCGGACAGTGGTTGCCTGAGAGCAAACGGGGATTGCCGACTCCATGGGCCTCGTTTTGCCGGCTCAGCGGTCTCTGGAGGCTGGCGCCTCGGAGCCAATGGTTGAACCGCTACTACTGCGGTCACATTGCCCCGGATGAGACGGCTGAGGTGGAGGTGCTCAGCGGTGCGTTCATGTGGCTCCGCCGCGAGGCCCTGGATCAGGCGGGTCTGCTCGATGAGGATTTCTTCATGTACGGGGAGGATATTGATCTGAGCGTCAGGATTCAACGTGCCGGGTGGGTCAACCATTACTGCAGTGAGGCTCCCATTGTCCACTTTAAGGGGGAAAGCACGAAGAGGGGGAGCCTGGCATACGTCCGGGTGTTCCATGATGCGATGCGCATCTTCTCGGGGAAGCACTTTGCTGGCGGACAGGCACTTGCCATGCGTATCATGATTGAGCTTGGCATCCGGGCCAGGGCCGTGTCGGCCTTTCTTCAGGGGCGAGTCCGACGTCATGCGCTCACCTTGTTGGATGTCGGAGTTTCCATGATTATGGCGTTCGTTCTTGTGCGCCTTCACGAGTGGTCCAGTGGCATTGGGCACCCGTGGTGGCCGACCCTTGTTCTCATGGCCATTGCCGGGTGGTCTGCGGGCCTTGGTGCTGCGTGGTTCGGGGCGACGGACCGTCCGTTTGTTCGGGTCCGGGTGCTTCTCGCTGGTTTGGCCGCGGGAGTGGCGGCCGTGGCTCTGTATGCGGTCATGCCGGAAGGGCTGAGGGTGAGCCGGGCAGTGGTGGGGATGCTGGTTGTGGGTCTTCTGATTCTGCCGCTGCTCCTGCGCATGGTTCTCGTGGCTTGGTTGCCCAGGCGATTCAGATGGCGCCCTGCGCGGGCAGCCGTGGCCTTGATGGCGTCTGAACATCGGTTGGACCCTGTTCAGAGATGGGTTGAGTCTTCGTACGGTAGTTCTTTGAATGTGAGCATTGTAAATCCACACAATGAAAGGAGTGGTGCGACCTTTTCCAGGCGTCACGAACTGGTGTTGTGCGACTCCTCACTGGGGGGCACGGCTGTGTTGGCTGCGATCCAAGCGGGTCACAAGGGCGGTGTGGATGTGCGGGTGATTCCGGTATCACTGTGGCTGGCATTGGGTGGTGCAAGGCGGGATTCGGGTCCCGGTGAGCTCCTGCCGTGGGGGGCTGATGGGCTCGGGAGGATCGAGCGCAGGCGGGCGAAGCGTCGGGTGGATGTGTTGTGGTCCCTGTGGATTCTGATGGTCGGGGGCGGACGCGGTCGTCATGCTGATGCCCTGTCTCGCAGGCATGCTTGGGCTGTGCTGAACGGAGACAAGACGTGGCTCGGGTTCCATGGAGGGTGGTCCGGTGAGGAGCGTTTGCCGGCCCTGCTGCCCGGTGTCTTCAAAGTGGGATCCGGTGATGCAGTGGATTCGGTGGAGGAGGCCAAACGGTTGGACCTCAGGTATGCTTTCGATTTCGGGTGGGTGAGGGATCTCGAATTGTTGATGACGTTGAGAATGGATTGATAGGCGGTGCCCTGTTTGGGGGTGTTCGCGCTGTAAATTTGTCCATCTAAAACACCCTCCGGGCAATACATCCATGGAGATCCTGCTACCGAAAATGGGCGAGAGCGTGGCCGAAGCGACCATCATCCGATGGGTCGTTGAAGAAGGCCAGAGCGTGGCGGCTGACGAGCCCATCATTGAAATCGCCACCGACAAGGTGGATTCGGAGGTGCCGGCGCCGGAAGACGGTGTGCTTGTGAAGCACCTCGTGGCAGAAGGGGATGTGGTCCAGGTCGGTCAACCCATTGCGGTCTTCTCCATGAATGGGGAGGAGACAACTGCGGTCGCGGCGGAGACACCACCCGCGCAGGAGAGTGCGCCCGCCACGGTAGAAGAAGAGTCCCCGGCCGTTCCAAGCGAAGCTGTGTTGGCTGAAGTGTCCGCGCCGTTGGCCCCGACCCCGGCTCCGGTGTCTTCGCCTTCCCAGCCTGGCAGCCTTCCGAGCCGGGAGAGTGGTGGGCGATTCTACAGCCCGCTCGTCCGGAGCATTGCGGCGAAGGAGGGCATCGGTCAGGCCGAGCTCGATGCCATCCCCGGCTCTGGCAAGGGGGGGCGGGTCACCAAGAAGGACATGATGGCCCATTTGGCCGACCGAGGTCAATCAGCCGTTGGAGCTTCGGCTCCGGCACCCGTGGCTCCGCGTCCGGCGCCATCACCAGCTCCCCAACCAGTGGCGGTGTCCATGGATGGCGAAGACGAGATCGTGGAGATGGACCGCATGCGCAAGCTCATTGCAGACCACATGGTGCGCAGCGTCCAGACCAGCCCTCACGTGACGTCCTTCGTGGAAGCGGATGTGACGCGGATTGTGGATTGGCGGAACCGCAACAAGTCTGCTTTTCAGGCCCAGACGGGACAGAAACTGACCTTCACCCCGTTCTTCATCGAGGCCGTGGCGAAGGCGCTCCGTGAATTTCCCGGGGTCAACGCCAGTGTGGACGGCGACCGCATCATTCTGAAGAAGGGCATCCACATCGGCATGGCGGCGGCCACTCCAGAGGGCAACCTGATCGTGCCGGTCATTCGAAATGCAGACCGGTACAACCTGAACGGTCTCGCGACCATCGTCAATGACCTCGCGGCCCGCGCTCGACAAGGGGCTTTGAAGCCCGATGAAATCAGGGGAGGGACCTACACAGTGTCGAATGTGGGCACCTTTGGCAATGTCTTTGGAACGCCCATCATCAACCAGCCTCAGGTGGGCATCCTCGCTCTGGGAGCCATTCGGAAGAAACCAGCTGTGGTCGAGTCGGATGAGGGAGACATGATTGCCGTGCGCCACATGATGTTCCTGTCGCACAGCTACGACCACCGTGTGGTGGATGGCCAATTGGGCGGCAGCTTCGTCCGCCGTGTGGCGGACCACCTCGAGTCCTTCGACCCGAATCGGCCGGTGGTCTGAAGTTGGACACATGGCCTGTGGATAGGTCGGAATGACCTGACGCCAATTCCAGCCTCTGGTTGACGTTTTCCATGCCCAGTGGGGCCTATTTTCCGCCCTTCGATGTTTCGGATTCGCTTCCTCGTTCTTCTGCTCGCCGTGTACTCGGCCGGTGGGGCCCAGATGACCTTCGATGGGCGTTGGCCCTCGTTGGTGGAGTTGGCGGATGGCGTGGAGTTGCCCGACATCCTCGTCGGAGAGGAGGAGCTGAGTGCCTATGAGGCATACACCGAGGCCAACCGGCTGATCATCGAGCAAAACTGGGTGGAGGCCGAGGCCATCCTCGAGGCGATGATGGCGGCCGACCCCGACAATCGGAATTTCGCATACAAGCGCGCGCTCTGTCTTCGGGCCATCAAAGGGCGATTGGAAGAAGCGGTGCCCCTCGCAATGCAAGCCATCCATGGGGAGTTCGCCAAACGGTACAATCCATTTGACGTGGAGATGACCCTGCCGCCGGAGACGGCCCTCGACATGGCGCTCGAGGTGCTCCAGTTCAGTGGACATTTTCCCGAGGCGCAGGCGGTGGCCAAGTCCATGATGGACCGGTATCCTGAGCGGGATTATCTCCACAATAAGGCCAAGCGTGCCCTGGCGGATTGTGTCTTCGCCATGAAGTGCATCGCGGACCCCCAGCGGATGGACATTCAGGAAGAAGGGGCGCTCAACAGTGGGAGTGCGGACTATGCTCCCATGTTGTCTCCGGATGGAGAGGCCGTTTACTTCACGTCTTACCGCGGTCAGACCGGAGCGGAGGACAAAAAGCGGGGGCGCATCTTCCGTGCGCATCGAACCACTCGCGGCTGGTCCTCTCCGACGGAGGTCGTGTTGGGCCATGGCGGAAAGGATGTCACCACGGTGGGCATCCTCGGGGATGAGGAAACGCTGCTGGTCTACCAGAGTCAACGGAATGAGGGGGCTGTCTGGAAGGTGACCAAGGACGTCACCGGACGGTGGGCCTTCGATGAGAAGCTGGGGTATCCCATTGATTCGAGGCACTGGGAGACGTCGCTCACGGAGCGGTTCGATGGCCGCGAGCGCGTCTTCGTTTCGGACCGTCCTGGGGGCCAAGGTGGACGTGATTTGCACCGGACGGTTCTTCTGCCGGATGGCACGTGGTCCGAGCCGCTCAACCTGGGCACCCGGATCAACACGCCGGGGGAAGAGGAGAGTCCCGTGCTGAGCGCAGACGGTCGGTTCCTCGTGTTCTCCTCCAATGGACATCAGGGAATGGGCGGCTTCGACCTCTTCCGCTGCGTGCGCTTGGACAACGGGAGTTGGAGTGAACCGGAGCACATGGGGCATCCGTTGAATACGCCGGGCGATGAGGCCATGGTGACCCTCGACGCTTCAGGACAGTCGGGCTACCTCTCGAGCAAACGGGAGGGTGGATTGGACCTCGACATCTATCGGGTGGACATCTTGGGAGAGCCCGAGGAGGTGCTCGCCGTGTACCTGGGAAAGGTCAACAGCTGGCGGGAGGGCGACATCATCGAGGTCAAATCGATCGACGAAGGACCCGCCGTCTTCCGGGTCTTTCGGGCTCGGCTGGGCAACGGTGACTTCGTGGCGGCTTTGCCTCCTTGTCGGGAATACCGGATGTCTTGGGTGCGTCGTGGGAAGACCCTCGAGTCCCGTTCGGAATTCATCCCATGTGATGCCGCTTACGGCAATGACCGGGAGGTCGGCCGGCTCGACCCCTTTGGAAAGGACGAGAAGAAGCCGGTCTTGCCGAGGGAGATGCCCAACCGGAAGCCGAGGACCGATTCGGGAACGGGGGCCATGAAGGCGGGCACCTATGTGGAGGCCTCCATCAAGTCGGATGCTCCGTCGAGTTCCGAATCCAAACCCGTCCCGAGTCACAGCTTTGACCGTGTGCAGGAAGGAGCTGATTCTGCCGAAGTCGAGCGCGATGCATCGGAAAGCGAGGGTGTGGTGCCGGTGGCCGCCGAGCCCACGGCCATGGCGTACGTGGAGTTTGAGGCCGTCAGTGCCACGGTGGAATTCGGCTATGGCCGGTATTTGACCCAGTCGGGATCGTCCGAGGTGCAGGGCATGGTGGCCGAGATCCTGGCCCGTTCCGCCATGGGTGAGGTGCCGGTCCTCGAGATTGAAGGCAGTGCCTCCTTTGTGCCGGTCAAGAACAAGCGGGCTTACGAATCCAATGAGCAGTTGGCCAAGATGCGGGCGCAACGGGCACGGGACGCCATCATCACCGCTCTGTCCGCTGAAGGATTGGAGGTCGGAATCGACTTCCAAATCGTGCTGGATTGGAGGGTGGCCGGTCCCGAATTCAAAGGGGATGCAGTGAAGGGGCAGTCCACGTACCGCAACTTCCAATACGCCAAGTTCTCCCTCGGCCGTCAACTCGTGGAGAAACGACGGTGATTGGACGCATCTTCGTGCCATGGACCGGATTGCCTTGAACCTGCCGCTGGAGCGGCCCCTTGTCTTCTTCGACCTCGAGACCACCGGCACGGATGTGGCCAAGGACCGCATCGTCGAGATGGCGTTCGTGAAGGTCATGCCCGATGGCCAGTGGCATGTGCGCCCGGACAAGGCCAATGGACAGGATCGCCTGCTCATCAATCCCGAGATGCCCATTCCGGCCGAGTCTTCGGCGGTCCACGGCATCACCGATGAGCTCGTGAAAGAGGCCCCGACGTTCGCTTCCCTCTCCAACCGGCTCTACCGCTGGCTCGACGGGTGTGACCTCGCTGGTTTCAATTCCAATCGATTCGATGTGCCGCTGCTCGCCGAAGAGTTTCTGCGGAGCAACATCGCCTTCCGGGTGGAGGACCGCCACCTTGTCGATGTCCAGAACATCTTCCACAAGATGGAGCAGCGCACCCTCCGCGCGGCGCTCAAGTTCTATTGTGATGAGGACCTCGATGATGCCCATGAGGCCCTGCCCGACATTCTGGCGACCATCAAGGTCTTTGCGAGCCAATTGACCCGTTACAAAGAGAAGACCATCCTCGATTCCCGGGGGGAGACGGTGGGCCCCCTGCCGCAGGACGTGCCCGGGATTGCGGAGTTCGGTCGGCGCAACCGCAATGTGGACCTCGCTGGACGCTTCGTCTACAACGACGATGATGAACCTGTCATCAACTTCGGGAAGCACCGTGGCCGTCTTCTGAAGGACATCCTGCGCAACGACAGCGGGTACTTCCGGTGGATGATGGACGCTGATTTCCCACGCAACACCAAGTGGGTGCTCCAGGAAATCCACGACGGACTCAAGAACGCCTGATGGACCGGGGGCGCATCGCGGTCCTCGTTTCCAATGATCTCACCTTCGACCAGCGGGTGAGGAAGACCTGTGCCATCCTGCAACGGGCGGGCTGGGAGCCGGTCCTGATCGGACGGCGGATGAACCGGGCGGATGCGGTCAGCATTGACCGGCCGTATCGAACGGAACGGCTGTGGCTCCAATTCCACACCGGGCCCCTGTTCTACCTGTCGCTCCAGCTTGGACTCCGTCGGGCGTTGCTCCGCCTCCAGAAGGAAGGGGGGGTGACGGCGGTCTGGGCTAACGACCTCGACACGTTGGGGCCGGCCGTGGAGGCGAGTCGCCGATATGGGTGGGCCGTGGCGTACGACAGCCACGAATGGTTCACCGAAGCGGAAGGCCTGAAGGGACAGCCTCTGAAGAAGGCGGTCTGGCGGTGGTGGGAGCGTCGCTGTTTCCGTGCGATCACCCGGATGTTGACAGTCAATGACGCCATTGCCGAAGCCTATGCCGCCCTCGGACCGACGGTGGAGGTCGTGCCCAACGTTCCGGAACGGCTCGACCCTGCCCAGCCGATGCCCAGGGCCGAACTGGGGTGGCCGGAGGGCGCGACGATGCTGCTGATGCAGGGGGCCTTCATGGACCGGGACCGCGGAGCCTTGGACGCAGTCAGGGCCATGGTCCACCTGCCGGAGCTGCATCTTGCTCTGATCGGGGCTGGTCCGGAACATGCCGAGGCGGGGCCGTTGGCTGAGCGCCTCGGGGTGGCGGATCGGGTCCATGTTCACGAACGGATGCCCTACGATCAGCTCCGGCGGTGCACCGCGGCGGCCGACGTCGGGTTGTCACTGGACCGCCCCACCGTCGACAATTTCCGGTTCAGCCTGCCCAACAAGTTGTTTGACTTCTTGCACGCGGGGTTGCCTGTGGTTTGCTCGGACCTGCCGGTGGCCGGCCGTTTCGTTCGGGACGAGGCCACTGGGGAGGTGGCGTCGCATGCCGAGGGAGATGAGGCCATTGCACGGGAAATTGCGGAGGCCGTCCGACGGGTTTTGACCTCTCCTCCGGACGAGGACCATTTGGCCGAGGTGGCTGCGCGTCACCATTGGGATGCCCATGCGGAGACCTTGCTCTGGGCCATCCATCAGCCGGGCTGACCCGCCCGCTTCCAGGTGGACTTGAGACGGATCCAGAATGGCTGAATCCAGCGGGCCAGTCCCAACGGCAGTTCCTTTTGCTTCAAGCGGCGCTCTTCGTCGTAGAGGGCTGGGGTGAACTGCCGGGAGACTCCCTCTGCAGCGGCCGTCACCCAGTCCTCTTCCGCTTGCCAATTGGCGTTGACCTTGGCCGACCACAAGCGCAGGTTGACGGCATAGTCGGCCAGGATGCGGTATTCCTCGGGAAATCCGCCGAGATCACGGAGGAGGGCGGTTGGGTACGCGATGCCTTGGTGGTGGGTGGTGTTGCGCCAGAGCAGGGAGCCGTCCCAACGGGCGGGATAGTGACGGGGCACCTTCGGTTCGGCATCTGGGAGCCGAACGCCTCCCAGTTCCAGCTGTGATTTCTCATCTCCCCCTGACCAGCGCACGATGGCTCCGGTGAGGCCGGAGAGCACCCGGTCGCCGGCCCCGAGGAAGAGGATGCGCTGTCCGGCGGCGCGTTCGAGTAGCCGGTTCATGGCGGGGTAGATGCCCCCGTCCGGTTCGAAGGCCCACTGCGGAGAGCAAGGGTGGTCGAGGACCTCGGCAGGGAATCCCGCGTGGTCGGCTTGTCCCACTTGGACGAGTACGTCGATGGGCAAACCGCTGCAGGTCCGCGCAATGGAGTCGAAGGTGGCCCGAAGTGCCGTAGCATCGGCAGACTGGCCAACTGGAATGGCGAGCGTGAGGAGGGGGATGGAAGAGGCCATCAGACGAGCACCGGTGGTGCGCTGAGTTCGTTCAGCTTGCCCTGGTCGCATCGGAGGATGCGGCCCGGCCTGCGGCGCAGGATGTCGTGGTTGTGGGTGGCCATGAGGACGCAGCGACCTTCCGCCGCGAGTCCGTGCAGGAGCTGCAGGATGCCCTCGGCGGTCTGGGGGTCGAGGTTGCCGGTGGGCTCGTCGGCGAGAATGAGTTCGGGAGCATTGAGCAGAGCCCGGGCGATGGCCAGGCGCTGGCACTCCCCACCGCTGAGTTCATGGGGCCGCTTGTAGCCCTTGTTTTCCAGGCCGACGGCTTCGAGCACCTCGGCGCAGCGCCGTTGACGTTTCCCGGCATCCTTCCAGTCGGTGACCTTGAGGACAAACTG
>PKDZ01000066.1 GCA_002862785.1 Flavobacteriales bacterium | reverse complement strand
CGGGCCATGGTCAGCGGGATTCTGCGGTGAGGGCATCCAGGCTCTGAGCCAGACGCGCGGTGAGGGCCCGACGGGTGAAGGAGATGCGGACGCTTTCCGGAGTCCCAGGGTGGTCCATCAGGGTGTCGAGCAAGGAGAAGGCGGCCTCCGCATCCTCGTAGCCGATGGAGGGGAAGCCCCACTCGCCGACCAGGTCGGTCAGGTCGCTCGGGGACGGGGTCACCACGGCCATGGGCTTGCCCAGGGCCAGGTATTCGAAGGCCTTGCCCGGGATGGCGTGCCGGCCGCTCTCCGATCGATTCTGCAGGATGAGCAGGCCGTCCATGTCGGCCATTGCGGAGACGGCCTGGCGGTGGGCGACATAGCCGTGGTCGGTCCACTGGCCGGGCAAATGCTTTTGGAGGTCGGCCTGGACTTCGGGATTGATCACGCCGTAGAAGTGGAGGTGGATGCGGCGGTTTGCCTCCCGGTTCCAGCGGGCGATGCCTTTCCACAAGCCCGGAGCATTGCGGATGGGGAAGACCGAGCCGAAGTGGCCCAGATTCCAGGTCTTGGCCTCATTCTTTGGTTCTGTTTCCGCGCCGTTGGCGCTGACGGAGGGGACGTCGTCCTCGTCCCAGCCGTTGGGGATGAGCTGGAGTTTGTCCTCGGCTCCGGGGTGGACGGCGAACGAGGTGCGGATGCCCTTGCTGGTCATCAGGGCCATGTCGCAGGTGGCCACGACTTCGCCCTCCATTTGCAGGTGTCGCCGGCGGGTCCGGGCGGTGGGCAGGAAGTCCTCGAGGTAATCCATTTCTCGCCACGGATCCCGGAAGTCGGCCATCCAAGGCAGTTCAGTGGTCTTCCGGAGGTCCAGCCCAATCAAGTGCACGCTGTGGGGTGGCCCGGTGGTGATGATGGCCTCGAAGGGCTGCCCGTCGGCTTCTGCCTGGCGGAGGTGACGAAGGGCCGCCCGGCCGGCGGGCTTGCGCCACAGCACCCGGGGGTCGGGCAGCAGGACATTGCCTCGGATCCAACGGACCAATTGGTCCACCGGCCCCGATTTCCGGTTGCCGGAGCCGAGGCGCTCCGCTCCTTGGCGGCGGACCAGGGACAGGGCAGCTTCGTAGGGTTCGAAAATGGGCACCCTGAGGACCTCCACATCGTCGGACACCTCGGTCTCGAGGGAGGGGTCCAGGACAGGATAGGCTGCGCCGTCGGGCACGAGAAGCGTGGGGGTCCAGCCGTGGTCGGGGAGGTGCTTCGCGAATTTGAGCCAACGTTGGACACCGGGGCCGCCGGCCGGAGGCCAGTAGTAGGCGACGATGAGCACCCTCCGTTGGGTGGGGTGTTCGTCTTCGGTCCGGGGGCCGTCCTCCATGTCGGAAATCTACTCCAGCACGAGGCAATCCGCGCAGTACCGGCTGTCGGTGTTGTGCCGGATGTCGACATCGTGTTCGTGTGGCCGGAGGACGTGGATGACCCCCTCGAGCCAAGTCTGGAGCCGGCGGTCGTGTTCCGGTCCGAGGTCGGATTCTCCTTGCCAGGACAGGGTCAGCAGGCTGGACTTGTCGCCATCTCCCTTGCGTCCGGCCCGGATGGAGGGCCGGATGCGGTCTGCCTCGGGGTGGCTGGCCCGGAGCATGGCCGCATAAAGGAGGAGCTGGAGGGCCTTGTCGTGTTGGCCGTCGGCGAGCTTTTCCTCCCAGTCGTCCTTCAGCCGGAGGTCCTTCCCTTCCACCTTGCCAGTCTTGTAGTCGAGGACGTGCCAGGTGACCCGGCCACCGCGCTCCCGTTTTTCAACGCGGTCGGCGAGGCCATAGAAGGTGACATGGCTTCCGTTGGAGAGGGCAAACGTCCTTCGCAACGGGGCTTCCATGCCCACGAGGTGGACGGTTTCGTCGCGTGTCCACGATTCGAGTTCTTCTCGGATCCAACGGCCGACCATGGTGGCGGCCATGCGGAGGATGAGGACGTTTTCCCCGACGTCAATGCGGGCTCCCTCCTTCACGAAGAGCAGGGCCTCTTCCAACCGCGGACGGATCTGGTTCCGCAGCGCTTCGAGGTGATGCGGGTGGAGTTGTTTGCCGACGGCCTGGCCCAGCCCGATTTCGATGGCCTTGTGGATGACCGATCCAATCGTGCTCGCTTCCAGGTGCTCCTCCACCGAGGCCGCTTCTCCGAAACCGAAGATGTAGCGGTAATGGAACTGGCGGTTGCAGCGCAGCGCTTGGTTGAGGGCGGAGGGGCTGATGCCGTTCAGGGCCATGTGGTCGATGGCGTCCTGGGCGAGGGGGGTCCAGGCGAGGTCGGGCACGGGCGGGGCCGGTTCGGGCAGGGGGGTGGACCAATGCTGGGTCCGGACGGTGACCCCGGGTAAGGACTCCCCTGCCCACCGGGTCAGCTGGGCGATGTGGCGGCTGGGTTCCGTGCCGCCATCCCCGAGGTCGGCGCCGACGTGGACCAGGTGTACGGTGCGGGCCCGGTGCAGCAGGCGGTGCAGGTAAGCGGCGAAAATGCCGTCCCGCTCCGGCCGTCCGGGCAGTTCGTTGGCCCGCTGCAGATCGAGCGGCATGAAGCTGGGTGGCGGAGAACCGTCCGGCAGGATGCCTTCGTTGACGTCGAGCACGAAGACCTCGTCGAAATCGAGCCCTCGGCTTTCCAACAGGCCCAGCACCTGCAGGCCGGTGAAGGGTTCGCCTTCGAGATCCACGGCATGCTGGCCCATCCACCGCTGAAGCTGGGCCCGGGCGTCGGCCAATTCGGGTTCGCGCCCGAGGCGCTCCACACACCGGATGTGCAGGGCCACGATGTCTCGGAATCCGGCCCAGGCGGCCGACAGCCAGGGATCGTGGATGTCGTCCTCTGCGTCCACGGACCAGGCCGCTACGGCCTCAAGGACCACGGAAGTGCCGTCGTCCCGGTGGTTCCGGGCATGGTCGCCGGCCTTCCACCACGGGTTGAGTGCGTCGCGCACCTCGGGAAAGTCCGCCAGGTCGTCCTCCGTGATGCGGATCCAGGTCTTGCGGGCGGCCATGTGGGACAGGGCCTCGATGCGCCCGGCCGCGGCAGGCTGGAGGACCCGTGTGAACGGGTGGGCGAGCAAGGCCTTGAGTCGGCTGTGGTGAAGCCGGCCCCGGTCTCCATGGAGTCCCATCAGGAGGGAAAGGAAGCTGCGGAGGGGGGTCTTGTCCAGGGGAATGCCCATGGTCAGGTTGACTTGACCAACTTCCGGAGGCAAGGCGGTGAGCACCGTGGGGGCGAGGTCGGCTGACGGCAAGACGATGCCGACCCGGTCAAGGGACCGTTCGCCGGCTTGTTCGAGGATGTGGCGCACGTATTGGGCCTGCATCGTGCGGGAGCTGCAGGTGATCATCCGCCATTCTCGGCCAGATGTGCCTCCTTCGGTGGCGTCGGCCATGGGGTGGGGCAGCTCGCCCCATTGGCTTTCCGGCACCATTTCCCGGATGAAGCGCCCGGCTTCCATCCGGTTGCGCACGTAGGACATGTCGGTGTCCCAGATCCAATGGCCCTTTCCGGCGCGAACGAGGCGCTCCACCGTCCTGCGCTCGGCCGGCGTCATGGCGTTGGCTCCAGCAATCCAGACTTCGCCCGTGACCTGTCCGAGCCAGCCGTCCTGCTCAACCATGCGCCGCATGAGGTGGGCCGTGGTGGTGGAGTGTTGTTGGTCGAGGTGGTCGTGGAAGGCGGTATAGAGCGGCAGCAGGGAGTTCCATTGCTCGAGGAACCGCAACTGCCCCGGCCGGAGGTCGGGTTCGCCGAAGCTCCAGGACTCGATGTCCTTGATGTTGCGCAGGTCGCGGAAGACCTGACGGGCCTCGAGGAGGTGGTGGTCAATGGTGTTGAAGTCGCCCAAAGCGGCGAGGCCCCACGGTTGGAACCGTTCGAAGGAGGTCCACTCCGGAAGGGTCAGCGTGGCCCGGCTGGCTTCTGCCACCTGCTGCAGTTCCACCAGCAGTTCCAGCTTGGGGGGACAGGTGAGGCCAAGCTGTTCGCTGGCCCATTCGCCAAGCGTGGTGAAGCGGGGAAGCCAGGTGCCCGGCGGGGTATCCCGGGCGAGGGCGTCGGCCATTTTGCGCGCGGCCCGACGGCCGGGAAGAAGAACGGTCAGCGACGACCACTCCGCGGTGGGGCGTTCCCGAATGCGGGCAATCAGCCCGCCTAGGAAGTCCCCCGTGTCGATCATGGGCGGAGGCCGTTCTTGAGGAACCGAACGAAGTCGCGGCGGCGTTCCGGTGTGGTGAAGACGGCCTTGATTTCGCCAAACAGGGTGGAAGTGGCCTCCGGCGGGGCGGCGCTCTCATTGGGGGTCTGCTCCGCAGAGGGCTCCGGGGCGTCCGCCGGATCCACCCCGGCGTCTCGAAGGATGCCCATCAAGGTGTCCGCCCGCTTGAATTTTTCCTGTGCCGCCTTGCGCATGCCGTATTGCTCTTCGAGCAGGCCGAGGTTGTTCAGGGTGATGGCATCGTCTGGATCGATTTCAAGCGCTTTCCGGTAATCCTCAATGGCCCCATCGACGTCCTTGAGGGCCGCCCGGATCCAGGCCCTGGACGAGTATCGGTAGGGGTTGTCCGGCTCGAGGGTGACCGCTTCGTCGAGTTGCTGGAGGGCCTCCTTCTGGCGGCCGAGCTGGAAGATGCAGACAGCGCGGTCGTGGAGCAGGTCCCCATCCCGCACCCCGTCGGAGAGCAGGGTGTCGAATTCCGAGAGGGCCGGGGCCCACTCCCCGGCTTGGTAGTGCGCTTCGGCGCGGCGTCGCGTGTCCTGTTGGTCGGGTGTCATTCCTGGTCTTCGAGTAGGGTGTCCACGGCGTCGATCATGGCCTCGAACTCCGCCTCATCGAACAACCGGGTCAGGAACGCGATGTTCCCCTCTCGGTCGACGACGACGTTGCGGGTGACGCCGGCCTTTGGGACAGTCACCTCGGCAAAGAGTGCCCCGCCGGGGTCGAGGCACACCGGGTAGGTCACGCCGGTGTCGTCCACGAGCCCTTGGATCTTGGCGGCCGGTTCGTCGAGGTCCACGCCGAGCAGCTGGAGTCCATCGTCCTTGAACCGCTGCCAGACCCGCTCTTCGAGGTGCGGCATTTCCTTACGGCAGACGCCGCACCAGGAGGCGGTGAACTGGAGGATGTAGACCGATCCCTTGAGTCCCTCGCTCGACCAAGTGCGCCCGTCGAGGTCCTTCAAATTGAATTCCGGAACGGGGTCGCCCACGGCCACGCGGTATCCGCGGTCCGGTTCCTGGGACGAGGCACATCCACAGAGCATCGACAAGGCGAGGACGGAGAGGGCGGCGGCAAGTCTCATGGTTTGAAGTTCCGAAAAACGGAGGCGGTGTGCCCGTTAATTTTCGCACATGGACACGCCGCTCACCCCCTCCTGGTTTGCCACGCCTGATGGGACCACGTTGTACGCGTTGACCGGGCCGGACCGCCTCGTCGAACACCAGCGGGTCGGCCGCCGCTATCGCCGGCAGGTGCTGGAGGTCAAGACCTACGCGGACCGGCTGCATGTGGCCTCCCTGCTCGAGCGGGTCGACGCCGGGTGGCTGGTCCGGATGGAGGCGGAGGCGTACGCAGAAGCGGTGAGGAACATCGAGACGTTGGAACCCCTGCCTTGAGGCAGACTGACGACGGCCTCCGCGCCGTTACTTCGTAATGTGCAGCTGGAATCCCACCGTTCACTGGCCGACCTGACCACCTTTGGTCTGCCCTCTATCGCTGAGCATTTCGTCTCGTGCGGTTCGGTGGAGTCCGTGCGTGAGGTTTTGGAATGGCAGCGCAACGAGGGCTGCCCCCTGCACATTCTCGGGGGCGGCAGCAATGTGCTCCTGACCGGGGACCTTCCGGGCCTCGTCCTGCGCCTTGGCATTGACGGGATTGAGGAAATCGGGCGCGATGCGGATTCCGTTCGCGTGCGGGTCGGCGCCGGGGTGGTCTGGCATGATCTGGTCATGGAGAGCCTCAATCGGGGCTGGTTTGGCCTCGAAAACCTGTCGCTCATTCCCGGGAGCACCGGGGCCGGTCCCATGCAGAACATCGGGGCGTACGGGGTGGAACTCGAGGAGCGCTTCGAGTCACTGGAGGCGGTGGAGATCGCCACGGGGGAGGTCCGTGCCTTTGACCATGCCGCGTGTGCCTTCGGCTATCGCGAGAGCATCTTCAAGCGGGCCCTCAAGGGACAATTCGTCATCACCCACGTCACCTTCCGCCTTCCTCTCGTTCCGGACCTGCGGCTCGGATATGGGGCCATCCAGCAGGAACTCGAGGCGGCGGGGGTGCAGGAACCCGACCCCCGGAGCGTGTCCGAGGCGGTGATCCGCATCCGCCGGAGCAAGTTGCCAGACCCCGCCATCATCGGCAATGCTGGGAGCTTCTTCAAGAATCCGGTGCTGACTGAGGAGGCCTTTGACGCTTTGAAGGCCGCCCATCCGGAGGTACCGAACTATCCGGCCCCGAGCGGCGTCAAAGTGGCGGCCGGATGGCTCATCGATCAGGCCGGGTGGAAGGGACACGATCGGGGCACGCATGGCGTGCACGACCGTCAGGCCCTCGTGTTGGTGCACCGCGGTGGGGCAGCGGGGGCCGATCTCGTGAAGCTCGCCGAGGACATCCAGGCGGATGTCCACGCCCGGTTCGGGGTGGTCCTTGAACGGGAGGTCAATGTGCTTCCCGCGGTCTGAGCGCCTTCAGAATTCAGCGCAAGGCAGCACCCTGTGAGGCCGGGTCCGCAGGTGGCTGGGGGTTTTCCAGACGTAGGTCAAGGTCAACTCGTGAGCACCATCCGTGATGCCCCAACCCAGGGTCGAAACGGTGATGTCATAGCTGTATCCAATGCGGAAGTTCTCCTCGGTGAGGCCGAGCAACAGGGAGACAGCATCGTGGTTCGGAGCCCCATCGGGGGCCTGCTTCATCAGGATCTGGCGGTAGGACATCCCGTAAGTCAGGAAGGGGCTGTCGATGCTGATGCCGAAGTCCATTTGGTCGAATTGGCCTTGGGTCCGGTATCCAGCTGCGATGAGGACGTCCTGGTCGATGCCGGTTGGACCGACCTCGATGGGAATCCGGAGGCCGCCATGGGTGCTGAACCAGATGGGCACGGGGGCCGTAGTCGCATCGGTCAGGCTTTCGGATGGCGTGTTGAGGTGGCGGCTGCTGACGCCGAGCCAGAACTTCTTGCCGTAGAGGACGCCACCGGCGGCCACATCGAAGAAGTTGCGGACGAGCTGGAAGTTGGCCAACCCCTCGAGGGAAGCCGATGCGCCTCCGTCGGTGACGCCACGGTTGATCTGGTCTCCGAAGACGAGGTCCTGCCAGTTCAGCAGCCCCCGGCTGCTCCATCCAAGTTGCAATCCGGGCCGGAACGACAGCTTGTCGTTGATTGGCACCTCGTAGCTGTACTGGAAGGCAAAGGAGCTGGATCCCAGCGCGCCGGTGCCCGCTTCATCGGAGGAGAAGATGACGCCGATGCCACTGTTGATCTTGGGGATGAAGACGTCATAGGACGCGCCGTAGGACACGAACCGACCGGGCAGCCCGGGCCACTGGTTGCGGTAGTGGAAGGCCACGCGGTTCTCTAGGGTGCCGCCGGCGAAGGCCGGATTCAGGTGGGGGGCTGCCGCATAGAACTGGGTCAGCTGGGCATCCTGCGCACGCAGTCCGCCTAAGCAGAGCAGCGCGGCCATTGCGGTCGCGCTCCGGAGGAGGAGGGGGCGAAGTGGATTCATCGGCGGATCAAGGTGACGTCCCCGGCCTGTTCCACCGAGGTTCCATCGATGAACACGGCGGCCACCCGCCAGACGTAGACGTCCTGCTTGCAGAGCTTGCCCTGGAAGTGGCCGTTCCACCCAACGGAGGGGTCGGAGGTGCTGAAAATTTGTTCTCCCCAACGGTTGTAGACCGTGAAGCTGTAGGCAATGGGGGTACCATCAATCTGGGGGAAGAAAACGTCGTTGTCCCGGAGGTCATCGTCGCCGTAATTCTGGGCGCCGGAGCCATCGCCGCCGAAGGTCGGGGTGAAGGCACTGGGCACGCCGACACTGCCGCCTTGGAACTCGATGATGCAGCCGACGCGGGAGGTGCTGTCGGTACAGAGGGCATTCTCAATGGTCAACGTGATGGTGGGGCTGCCCGCCTCGTTGTAGGTGTGCGTCACGATGCCGCCCTCGGGAGATTCGAGTTCGGTTCCGTCCCCGAATTGCCAGCTGTAGACGGCCCCGTCGTAATTGAAGTTCGGGGTGAATTCGACCACATCCCCGACCTCAACGCACTCGGCGGGGAAGATGGAGAAGCCGGCATTGACCTGGTCCAGCACCACGACGGTCTGGGTCTCGGATATGGCGGTGCCGCCCGGTCCATAGGCCGTGACGCCCACGGTGTAGGTGCCGGGCTCGAAGTAGTTGAATCCGATCGGGTCCTCAGGTTGGTCTTGCACCACGCGGGTGGTGCCCTGCCCGAAGGACCAGACCACGCTGTCCACCACACCGATGATGCTTGGGTCGAAGCTGGCCTGAAGCGGGGCGCACGATGTGGTGTCGCCTTCGAAGCTGATGAAGGGCGGCGGCGGAACGAGCAAGACCTCCTGGCTGAAGGTGTCCGTGCAGCCGTTGTTGTCCAGGACCACGGTGATGGTTTGGACGCCATGGGTGTTGACCGGCCAGGTCACCGTGCCCGCTGCCTCGTCCAGTTCCCCTCCACCGCTGACGCTCCACAAGGTGGCGCCTCCGGCTGCGACCTGGTTCAGGTCGATGAGGTTGGTTGTGTAAGGCTCTTCGAAGAGGGCGTCGGGGGTGGCGATGAAGCTGGCCACGGGATTGCCCAGCACGACGATGGTGGCGTCCGTCTCGTCGGAGCATCCGCTTTCGGGGTGGACAATGGTCAGGGTGACGGGCAGGATGGCATTGGTCTGGGGTCCCGCATTCACCGTGTTGGAGTCGAGCGGGGGCAAGACCGGTTCAAATCCGACGAGGGTGTCATTCCCGACCGTCCAGGTCCACGCTCCGCTTGCAATGCCCATGGCGAGGGGCACGCCCGTCGACAGGTTTTCGAGGGGCACCGAAGTGCCCATGCAGACGGTGTCCGGCAGGCTGATTTCGGCCTCGACGATGGCGGGGATGTCGAAGCTGACTTGGTCGGTGTCCGCGCAGGTTCCGATGCTGGCCGTGACCGTGGCGGCGGCGGTATAGCCGGTACCGAGCGGGTTGGGGTAGGCATGGGAAATGCTGGTTGCCGTCGTGGTTTCCGGTGCCGGATTGAAGGGGTCGCCGAAGGTCCAAGTCAAGGCGTCCGCCGCACCGCTGTAGGCAAACGTGGCAATGACGTCGCAGCCGCTGAGTCCGGCCACCGACATCTCGCCCACCGGTTGGGGCAGGACCGTGATCGAATCGGTGTGCTGGGCGGCGCACCCGGTGAGGGGATCCTCGACGTCGAGGATGACCGCGTAGGTGGTGGACCCTGCGGTGGGATCCGTGAGCCAATCGGGTGCGGAAGGGGCCGCCGTCTGGACCGTGTCGGTTCCAAACGGCGTGTCGATGGTCCAGGTGCCCACCGCATTGACCGGAATGTCCACGCTGGTCACTTCGAAGGCGATGGGGGAGCATCCATCCTCTGGCAGATTGAAGCCGGCTGTGACTTCTTCTTGCACCAGGACTTCCGCACTGGTCTCGCCCACGCAGCCTTCGTCACTGGTGGCGATGAGGGTCAATAGGTGGTTGCCGGGTTCGAGCGCCAGGGTCGTGTCGGTGGCCCCGTTCCAGGGGTAGATCGTGCCGAGGTCGACCTGCAGGCTCCAACTGCTGGCCCCGTCGGTTGCGGCGTCGGAACGGACGGGGTTCACCGGGTCGGGCGCGCAGAGGACGTTTTCGGCGGTCAAGGCCGGGGTCGGCGTGGGGTGAACGATGACGGTGGAGGAATCCGATCCGGCACAGCCAAAGACGCTGATTCCCTCGGCCACCACCGTGTAGGTGCCGGGTTCGGTGTAGAAGTGGGCCGTGGCCCCCAGAGCGTTGGGGTTGTTTGCATCCCCGAAGTCCCACTGGACATCGAGGGCGACCTGGGGCGGTGTGCCCACGGCGAAGGGAACGCAGCCATCGGCGTCCTCCACGAAGGGGGCGTAGGAAGGGCGCACGTAAAGGCTGGCTTGGTCGGTGGCGGAGCACCCGTTGGGCCGGGTGACCGTGACGGCGATGGACACCGTGTCGGAGGCGAATCCCGGGTTCACGAAGGTCCATTGGAAGTCGTCGAAATCGCTGGTGATCGTGCCGTAGTCCTCCACCACCGTCGACCAGACCTGGTCCACTTCCCAGAACCACTCGGAGTTGTCGCCGAGGTTGAAGGCATTGCCCTCGAATTGGAAGGGGTTGCCGCTGCAGACCTCGCCGCCGTCGGTCTGGACGAAGGGGGATGGGGCAACCGCGACGGTCAGCTGGTCGGAGCTCGTGCATCCGCCGAGGCCGGCTTCTACGATGACGTCGTAGTACAGGGTGTCCTCTCCGTTGTTGGGGGGCCAGGTGTGGGTTCCATCGGCATTCGGGCCGGTCGCGCCGCCGTGTCCGTAGTCCCAGGTGAAGCTGGACGGCGTCGTCAGGCCCGTTGAGTCGAGGGCATTGAGTTCAACTGTGAACGGGCTGCATCCCATCGTGTCGCCTTCCAACAAGCCGACCGCCGGTCGGGGCAGGATTTCAAAGGTTTGGCTGAGGGTGTCGGTGCACCCCGTCGCCGTGGTCACGATGAGTTCGACGGTCTGATTGCCCGGTCCACCGTAGTCAACGGTCTGGGTGTCTCCCGAGAGAAGGGTACCGTCTTCAAGGGTCCATTGGTGCGAGACGATGGCGCCACCGAAGGCGGCATCGGTCGAGGACGGTGTGCCGTCGAGGACGGTTGGGACCCCGAGGCAGGCATCCTCCACGGCGAAGTCGGCGACGGGCAGGTCGGCCAGGGCAAAGGTCCGGCTCTGCGAATCGCTGCAGCCATTGGAGGACGTCACCGTGAGGTCGAACGTAAAGTTGCCGGGCCCGGAGAGGGTGACCGGATCCACGACCGCCGTCGTGCCGATGGGACCGACACCGGAGAGGGACCAGGCGTAGTCCAGCGCATCCGTGGAGGCGTCGACCGGCTGGACGGTGGCTTCGGCTTCGCAGGCGTCCGGCGGCAAGGTGAAGTCGGCCGTGGGCGGCGTCAGGACCGTGACCGGAATGACGCCCGCTCCGAGGCAAGACGGCGACAGGGTCGGGAATACTTGGACGGTGGCGTCATAGTTGCCCGCGGCGGAGTAGACGTTTCCGGGCTGGGCCGGGATGTTCTCAAAGGGAATCAGACCTCCGACCATGGCGATGGTGATGGAGAACGGTCCGTCGCCATAGGTGAAGTTGAAGCTCAGGTCGTCCGCGGTGAGGGGTGGGTCCGCGCTCCAGCCCACGGTCTCGAACTGGAAGGGTTCGCCGGGACAGAGGTTGGTCTGGCTGCTCGTCGCGGTGACGGTGGGGGGCGGGGCGACCGTGATGTCGCGCGTGACGGTGTCGATTCCGCAGTGATTGGCGGTGAAGAGGGTCACCGTGTAGATGCCCGGCCCCGGGAAGGAGAGGTCATGCAATTGGCCGCTGGCGCAGTCTCCGTTCCAGTCAATCCAGTTGGTCGGATTGGGGCCACTTCCGATGTAGGTGGCGCCGCCGAAGTCCCATTTCTCGGTCCGGACGGTGCCGTTGCCGGCCACGTTGTTGCCGCTGGAGGCGTCGCAGCAATCCGGGCAGGAGGCATTGCCCACGCTCGTCTCGTTGTTGGGCCAGCACACCACCGGGTCGGTGATCTGGATTTCCGCTTCGTCGACGTCCCAGGTCAGGAAGGCGTTGCCCAGCAGGGCCTCGTTGTATCCGGTGCCCACAATGGTGCCGCCCGGCACGTAGGGCGTGCTGCCGCCTCGGACCGAGCAGAAGTTGGAGTAGATCAGGGTCAGGTCGTGGTCGCAGTTGCCCATGGCGCAGTTCTGCGACTGGTAGGTGTGCGACATCCCGGAGATGCGCACGATTTCATCGCCCGATCCGGCTACGAATTTCAAGGTGTCATAGGCGGCATCGTTGAGCACCTGTTCCATGGTGAAGGTGTCTGCGGCCGTTCCGTCCCCCCAATCGAGCGAGAAACTCCAGTTCGGGCTGAAGGCGAGGTTGACGTCGATCCGGGGTAACCCGATGAAGGGCGCGCAGCCGGCATTGCTGTCGCCATAGACCAATCCGGCTCCAGGCGTCTCGGGCTCATAGACCAGGGTGCCGGAGGCTCCGGCCGGGCAGGCCGTCGTGGTGACGGTGATCGTGTAGTTGCGCCATTCGTCCGGCGTGTACCCATGGGCGATGGGGGTGGAACCGTTCCAGTTGCCGATGGATTCGGTGGGGGAACCGTCGCCCCAATCGATGACCACCCCGGTGTGCGTCGCGGGCTGGGCGGTCAGTTCAAAGGTGAAGGGGCTGGGGTCGGCGGTGACGCTGCCGATGCACTGGAACCAGTGCGGACTGGTAGCGGTGGCGGGAAGGTCAGTCACCACTTCGGTTCCGAGGAACTGGGGGCATTGGGCCGCGAGGTCTCCGGTCGAGACCGCCGCAAGGGCGGACAACAAGAGAATCTTCGTGAAGCGGGTGCCCATGAACGGTGTTACGGCGGACCCGCCGCCGGGGTTGCATCCAACCATGACTTGAAATTACCTGCGCGGAACCCTCTGAATCCCGGAGCCGGCGGGACTTGTAAACCCCGAATTGGTCACATCTGGGCCCTATGGGTTCAGCCCATCACATGCCGGAGGTAGAGCACCGTCAGCAGCGCGAGGAAGCCCAGTCCCAGCACGGCGGCCCCGATGAGCCAGGGCCGGGGCCGGGCCTCTGTCGGGAATTTCCGGCGGGTGACGAGGATGAGCATGGCCAGCGCGGCCGGCGGGGCAACGCAGAAGCTGAGGATGTTGCCGAAGTCCAGCAGGGTCCGGATGTCCTCCGGGAAGACGATAATTAGCAGCAGGGCCCCAAGCGAGATGAGCACCAAGCTGATCCGCTCGTGTCGGGACTCCACTTCTACCTCGCGCAGGGCGGCGATGCCGTGGCTGAAGCTCCGGCTGAAGCCGTCGAGGCAGGCGATGCAGGTGCCGAGCATGGCGGCGAAGGCGGCGGACCCGACAAAGGGGGTGCTCCAACTTCCGAGCACTTCGGTGTAGAGGCCGATGATGCCAGCCGCGAAGGCGGCGGTGCCGCTGGGTAGGGCCATGTCGTGCGTTCGCAACAGCAGAGCGCCGAGGAGCAGGAAACAGAAGGCGAGCAGGATGCAGAAGGCGTAGCCGAGGTTGAATTCCCGCACGGCGTCGCGCAGGGCTGGTTTGAACCCCGTCTGCCGGTAGCGTTCCAGCGTCCAGATGCTGATCCACGGGCTCAGGTCCACGGCCGAGGGCATCCAGCCAAGGAGGGCGATGAGGAAGGTGAATTCCGCGCCCTGCCAAGGGTTGAACCCCTCCGGTGCCGGCGGAACGGCTGAGAGGGGGGTGTGCATCAGGGCGCCGATGGTCGCTCCGACCGTGCCGATGAGCAACACGAGGCTGATGGCTTTGATCACCTTGTCGAGTGCGGCATAACGCCCGACCATCAACACGGCGACACATCCGGTGAAGGTGGCTACCGCCACATGGGGTGTGGCGTTGAATCCGAGGAGGGCGGAGGCGCCGAACAGGTGGTCGAGGAAGGCGGCGGTGACGATGCCGACGCCGCCCATCACAAAGGCGCAGGTGAGGGCCGTCAGGATGAGGTACGCCCATGAGGCCCAGCGGCCGAACGTGTGATAGCCAGCGATAAGCGAGGTGCCCGTGGCATTGGCGTATCGGGTTCCAAACTCAAAGAAGGGGTACTTGGCGATGTTGGCAGCGAGCACGGCCCAGAGGAGGGCAAATCCATAGTCGGCGCCTGCGCGGGTGGCCTGGACGAGGTGGCTGGTGCCGATGGCGGTGGAGGCAAACAGGATGCCGGGCCCGAGGGTCAGCATCAGTCGGCGGAGGGTCATGGATCAGTGCGGGTCCGAGAACGCGGGGTTGGAAGCGAACGCGGTGTCGGTCAAGGTATGCAGGAACGCGAGGAGAGCCTCCTTTTGCTGGGGCTGCAGCATGAGTCCTCCGCTGCTGTATTTCATGAACGGGTCGATGGTGGCCGAAGGGTGACCGCCTGAATCGTAGTGGTCGATGACTTCCTCCAGGGTGCCGAACCGCCCATCGTGCATGTAGGGCGGTGACAGGGCGACGTTGCGGAGGGTGGGCGTGCGGAAACGGCCGCTGTCGAGGGCGACGCCGGTGATGCCGGCCAGTCCAGGGTCGGCGGCGAAGGTGCTGTCGAGCCCGTTGTTGTGGAAGAGGTAATCGGTGAATTGAAGGCCTGCCTCTCCATGGCAATGGAAGCAATCCCCGCCGAACTGGCCGCCTTGGACGACTTCCGGGTCACCGCCTTCACGGTTGAAAATCTCGTAGCCTTGAAATTCGAGGTCGGTCAATTGAGCCTGTCCTTTTCGCCAACGGTCGAACTTGCTGTCGGCGGACACCATCGTGCGCAGGAACTGGGCGATGGCCTTGGAGACGGTTTCCGGGGAGATGGCCTCGCTGGCAAACGCAACCTGGAACCGTTTCGCGTAGTCGGGGTCGGCCTCCAGCCGCGCCACGGCTTCTGGCCACGGCAGGTTCATCTCGTCGGGGTGGGGAATCGGCTCGAGCACCTGCTCTTCGAGGGTGGCGGCCCGGCCGTCCCAGAAGAAGCGCTGGGCCCACCCCATGTTGACCAGCGCCATGGCATTGCGGTTGCCTTGGGCGCCGGTGATGCCGGTGGACACGGGGTTGGGGTCGGCAAACGAGAACGCCGGCAGATGGCACGACCCACAACTCTGGGTGCTGTCCGCGCTCAGTCCCTTTTCCCAGAACAGCAACCGACCCAGTTCCACCCCTTCGACGGTGGTGGGGTTGTCCGGCGGAATGTCCATCGGGGGAAAGAACGGCGGAATGTCGATTTCCAAGGCTGTCGCGCCGGGTGGCGTCGTGCATTCCGTCGGCTCGTCGGGACCACATCCGGCCATCCAGACCACGGCCAGCACGAGCGCCCCCGGAAACAGGAGGCGTGCGGAGGGGCGGAAGGGGACCGTCAGCATCATGACTTCAAGATCGGGAGGCCCTCGGGATCACGGCTTGATGAGGGTCACCGCCGCCGTCTGGGCGGCCACATAGCGGTCGGCAAGCGCCGGGTTGTCCCCCGAGTGCGTGATGTTGTCCTGCGCCACGTCAATCGTGTCATTTCCCAGAACGAGGAAGTCGAGCAGCTCGCCGCTGAGGGAGAAGGCGTGGTTGGAGCATTCATTGACCTCCCACGGGGATCCATAACGGACCTCAATCAGGCGCTCGTCCCCGCCGATGTGGTAGGCGAACGGATGGAGGAACTCCGTTCCGCCTGTGGTGTCCGCCTTGCCGTCGAACTTGGAAAAGATGTAGCCCGTGTTCCAGCTCCAGAACATGCCGGCGCTGCCGCTGACGCCAAGCGGATGGGCATTGGGCCAGATGGTGGGGTCGGTGTCGGTGTTGAACTCGGCTGGCACCCCGAGGTGCACCCGGAAGCCCTCATAGGTGCCGGGGTCGATGATGTAGCTCCATTCGTTTTCGTCTCCTGCATTCCAGCGTTCGGCATCCGACAGTCGGATGGCGCCGGTATCGTTGAGCAGCTCGATGCCACCGAGATAGAGCGAAAAGGTCTCCAGCCGCAGGGCATTGCCCTTGGCGTCTGTGGCCGTCCGTCCGACGAGGACGCTGTCTCCGCCGAAGGTGAAGTCCGCTGTCAGGGTCAGCGTGCCGGGTCCGCCGTGGAGCGGCTCGGGTTTGCATCCCGGAGCGAGGACGAGCATCATCAGGGCGACCGGCACGAGGGCCGGTAAGAGCAGGTGGCGTCGGAAGGAGGAGCGCATGATTCGAAGGTCCTGATTTCATAACGGTCTGTGCGTCCCTCAAGTTGCAATTGTCCTCCACGGGGTGTGCAGGGGCCTTGGGGAATGGGGAGGAAGGGACGAACTTGACCGCATGGTCGCGATGGTGAGGAAAGGAACGATGCCGACGGGGTTCCGGGTCATGGGGGCTTCCGCGGGAAGTGGCAAGACCTTCCGCCTGGTCGAGGCCTACCTCGCCTGCTGCCTCACGAGTGACCAGCTCTTTCCTTTCCGCAAAATTCTGGCCTTGACCTTCACCAACAAGGCGGCACAGGAGATGAAGGACCGCGTCGTGACCGAGATTGAGCGCATCGCGGACCGGCCATCGGACAGTGCTCATCTTCCGGGTCTTGAGAAGGAGACCGGGCTCGATTCCGAGGAGATCGGACGCCGATGCCGCCGATTGCGGGAGGATCTCAATCGGCACTACGGCGAGCTGTCCATCATGACCCTCGACAAGTTTGTCGGTGGCCTGGTGCGCGGCTTTGCGACGGACCTCCAGCTCGAGCATGATTTCAATGTGGAGCTGGACACGTCGCGCCTGCTCGAGGCGGCCGTGGACAAGGTGCTCGAGAAGCTGGGGGTGGACCCAGATTTGACCGAGTTGCTCGGTCGGTTTGTCGAGGTGGCCGTCGAAGATGATCGGGATGCCAAGGTGCGCCGGCAGTTGCTGGACATTGGCAAGGCCATTGACTACGAGCAGATGCAGCCCCTTCTGGCGCGCCTGGATGGGTGGAACCCGGCCCAATTCACGGCCATTGGTCAGGCAATGAAGGACGAGGTTCAGGCCCGGAAGCAGGCCCTCATCGCGGAAGCGACAGGCCTCGCGCGGGACCTTGAACAGGCTGGGCTGTATGATGCGTTCACAGGCAAATGGGTGATGAAGAGCTGGCTTCCCCGCCTCATGCTCGGTCAGGCCAAGGAGCAGGGTGTCAAACTGCGCAACGGCATCGAGAACGGCATCTGGGCAAAGAAGGACGACGAGGCGTCCGAGGCGGCCATCGCCCCGTTCCACGATCGGCTCGTGGCCCTCGCTGAGCAGGAGGCGGCCATGGGGCCGGATGAGCCAGGTCGAGATTTTCGGACCCGGAGAATGCTGAGTCGCCGGCTGCCCCTCGTTGGCACCCTGTCGACCTTGCGGCAGGCCCATCAGGAGGTCCAGCGGGAGGAAAACGTGCGGACCTTGGGCACCCTCAACCGGATGATTTCCGAGGTGGTTCGGGACAATCCAGCCCCATACATTTTTGAGCGCACCGGGGAACGGTACGACCACATTTTCATCGATGAGTTCCAAGACACGTCGGTGACCCAATGGCACAACCTTGCGGTGGCGGTCGGGGAGACTTTGGGACATGGAAAGCTGTCGCTGGTGGTAGGGGATGCCAAGCAGGCCATCTACCGCTGGCGCAATGGTGACCACCGTCAGTTGGGCGCCTTGCCTGGCTTCGTCCTCGATGATGGTGCGGCGCTGTCCCCGGCGCTTCACGATGCTGCCGGCCGAATGGGCGATGAGATGGTGCGGGTGCCCATCGTGCAGAATTGGCGCAGCGCTCCGCAGGTGGTGGACTTCAACAACCGCGTGTTTCGCGCATTGTCCGGGGACCTAGAGCCGTCGTTGGCTGAGGTTTATGGAGACGTGGAACAGACTCCGATGAAGGCATTTCCGGGAGGCGTGGAGGTGGAGGTGCTGGTCGAGGAGACGGCAGACGACCGGTTTGACGCGGTGTGTGCCTGGATGGAGGCGAGGATCCGGCAGGCGACGGCCGATGGATTCGCGGCCGGAGACATCGCCGTCCTCGTCCGAAAGAACAAAGAGGCCAAACGGATTGCCGAATACCTCCTGTCCCGCCCGGATCAGATCGTGCCCTTCACCGACGAGAGTCTGGCCCTCGGTCGTCACCCGGCTTCCTTGGCCGTCATTCATCTCCTCGAGGCCATGGAAGACCCACGCGAGGCGGGGCCGGTCTTGCGGTTTCTGCAGGCTCTCGGCGCCATTCGAACGCGGCAGGGAGAACCGTGGGATGAGGCCGCGTTGATTGCCAAACACCATCGGGAGATTCGAAAGCCGAGAAAGGACGGAACGGAAAAGCGGTACGGCTCGCTCGATGGCGGCGCGGTGCTCAAGGACGTGGTGTCCGGATTTGATTTGGCTTCGTGGTCGGCCCTGCCATTGGCCGAGTGCATCGGCCGCATTCTGAATGCGCTCGGTCTCGATCAGGCGCACCCTGCCCATGCCGAGGCCCTGCTCGAAATGACGCGGGAACGGGCGGCCCAGGATGGGGGACGGTCGGGCTTCCTGGCTCATTGGCATCGCAAGGGGCACAAGCAGTCCATCCGCGTGCTGCCGGGTCCCGATGCCGTGCGAATCCTGACGGTTCACAAGAGCAAAGGGCTGCAGTATCCGGTGGTCATTACCCGCTTCGACGACACCTTGATTCAGGATGACCGCACCCTCATGCCGGCTTGGTTGCCCGAGGAGGTCTATGGCATTCCCGGGGTCGTGGCTCCGCTGAGTGCCTTGAAGTCCACTGCGGCGCATGATACCTGGGAGCGGGAGCGGGACCAGCAGCGGTTCGATGAGACGAATGTGGCCTACGTCTGCACCACGCGGGCGGAGGTCCGGCTGCACGTGGTCATTGATGTGGAGAAGGCGGATTGGGCCGGGGAGGAACCGCCCAAGCGCATCGGCCGGGCCATGGCGCGCGCCATCGACACGGCCATGGGATGCGACCTGGCCCAACGGTCCTTTCGGACCTCGGATTTCGAGGCTTCACTTCCGCTGGAGTCTGACCGGGGGGAGGGGCCGGAGATTTGCAGTTTGGAGTCCTTCCGATTCCATGGCATCTCCGGAGAGGTGATTGCCGGTCGCAAGCGTGATCTCGATCGACCTGCTTTGGGAACGATGGATGCCAAGGCGTTTGGAACCGCTGTGCATGGACAGCTTGCCCGCATCGTTCGGGTGGGCGATGTGGACCGGGTTTTGGGCCGGCCTTGGTCCTGGACCCGGTGTTCCAAGGCGGATTGGAATCGGGTCTGCGATGTGGTCCGGAAGGTGGTGTCCGACCCGGTGATGTCGCGGTGGTTCGATGGGTCTGGGACCGTGCACAACGAGCGCGAACTCGTCGCGGCCGATGGCAAACTGGTCCGGCCGGACCGTGTGGTGCTCCGGGACGACGGGGTCGATGTCATTGACTTCAAGACCGTCACCAAGGTGACCGACGCCAAGCGCAAAAAGCATCAGGACCAGGTGAGGGGCTATATGACGGCACTGGCCAATACCGAATCCCGACCCGTGCGGGGCTTCGTCTTCTATTGCGACACGGGGGAATCCGCCGAGGTCCAGCCTCTGTGAGGATCAGGCCTCGTGCTGGTTCAGGATGTCGTGTCCGCCGTCCAACAGGTACTTGTCCCGCTTGAAGAGGGCCACGTCGGAGGCCACCATCTCGGCGCAGAGTTGCTCGAGGGAGTGGCTCGGTTCCCACCCGAGCACCGATTTGGCCTTGCTTGCGTCGCCGACCAGCAGTTCAACCTCGGTCGGACGGAAGTAGCGGGGGTCGACGGCGACCAGTGTTTTTCCGGTCTTCCGGTCCGTGCCGGTTTCCTCCACGCCTTTGCCTTTCCAGTCGATGTCGATGCCGACCTCTTTGAAGGCCATGTCGACGAAGCTGCGGATGGTCATGGTGCGTCCGGTGGCGAGCACATAGTCGTCTGGGATCGGCTGCTGGAGCATGCGCCACATGCCCTCCACGTAGTCTTTGGCGTGGCCCCAGTCACGCTGGGCGTCGAGGTTGCCGAGGTGCAGGCAATCCTGCAGGCCGAGGGAAATCTTGGCCACGGCCCGGGTGATTTTCCGGGTGACGAAGGTTTCTCCGCGCAGCGGGCTCTCGTGGTTGAACAGGATGCCGTTGGAGGCGTGCATTCCGTAGGCCTCGCGGTAGTTCTTGACGATCCAGTAGCTGTACAGCTTGGCCACGCCGTAGGGACTCCGGGGGTAGAACGGGGTCGTCTCCGATTGGGGCACCTCTTGGACGAGGCCGTAGAGTTCCGAAGTCGAAGCTTGGTAGAAGCGGACGTCTTTCTCCATGCCGAGGATGCGCATGGCCTCCAGCAGACGCAAGGTGCCAATGCCATCTGCGTTGGCTGTGTACTCCGGGGTGTCGAAACTCACCCTCACGTGGCTCATCGCCGCGAGGTTGTAGATCTCGTCGGGCTGGACCTCTTGGACGATGCGGATGAGGTTGGTCGAATCGGTGAGGTCCCCGTAGTGCAGCTTGAGCCGGATGTCCCGGTCTTGGGGATCCTGGTAGAGGTGGTCGATGCGGTCGGTGTTGAACAGCGAGGCGCGGCGCTTGATGCCATGCACCTCGTATCCTTTTTCGAGAAGCAGTTCCGTCAGGTAGGCCCCATCCTGACCGGTGATGCCGGTGATGAGGGCACGTCGATTGGCCATGGGGCAATTTACGAAGCGGCTTCGCCCGATTCGGGCGTTGCGGAACCACTTGTGCCCTCCAATTGGTGTTCAACGAGTTCCCGGTACCGGCCGCCTTGCGTCATGAGGGTCTCGTGGTCGCCGATCTCGACGATCCGGCCGCCCTCCATGACAGCGATGCGGTCCGCTGAACGGACGGTGGACAGCCGGTGGGCGATGACGAGCGAGGTGCGGCCCTGCATGAGGCGGTCGAGGGCCTCTTGGATGGCCTTTTCGCTGGCCGCGTCGAGGGCGCTGGTGGCCTCGTCGAGCAGGAGCAGTTCCGGGTCGCGCAGGAAGGCCCGAGCGAGGGCGATGCGCTGACGCTGTCCGCCGGAGAGTTGCACGCCGCGCTCGCCCACCAGCGTGGCGAAGCCGTCTGGAAAAGCTTTGATGAAGGGCAGGGCGAGGGCGTCCTCGGCGGCCTGGCGGACCTCGTCTTCCGAAGCGTCGGGCCGGCCGTAGCGGATGTTCTCCTCAATGGTCCCACCGAAGAGGATGACCTCCTGGGGAACGAGGGCCATGCGCCGACGCAGGGCCGAGAGTCCGTGTTCTGCCACCGGGATGCCGTCGACGGTCAGCGTTCCGTCGGTGGGGGCGCGGAAGGCGGTGACGAGGCTGGCCAGCGTGCTCTTGCCAGCTCCGGACCCGCCGACGAGGGCGAGGGTTTCTCCGGACCGGAGTTCGAGGTCGATGCCGTCGAGCACACGGACGTCGGACCGGTTGGGATAATGGAAGCCCACGCCGTCGAAGCGGACGGCCAGGCCACGGCTCTGGGTGGCTCCCGCCGTTTCTTCCTCGAGGTCCACGGGCTCCCGGTCGCGCTGGATGAGGTCCATCACCTCCTCGATGGCGCCGAAGCCGCGTTGCAGGTCGCCGAAGATGTTGGCGATGCCGCCGATGCTGCCGGCCACGAGACCGGTCATCAGGAGGAAGCTGAAGAACTGCTCCGAATTGAGCTCTCCGTTCTTCAACATACTGGCGCCTTGGAACAGCACGATGGTGATGGCGCCGAAGATCATGACGATGATGAAGCTGGCAAAGGCCCCGCGCCACAGGGCGGTGCGAAGGGCGATGCCCCGGACTTCCTCGACGCGCTCGCGGTACCGAGCGAGTTCGTAGGCCTCTCGGGCGAAGGCTTTCACGCTCACGATGCCCGTGAGGGTTTCGCTGACGATGGTGTTGGAGCCCGCCACGGCATCCTGTGTCTTCTTGGAGAGCTTCCGGATGAACCGGCCGAAGCCCATGGCCGCAATCATGGCCACCGGCAGGGTGCCGAGCATCAGCAGGGTCAATTTCCAACTGAAGGTCATGAGGGCGAGCAGGCCCCCTCCGATGATGATGGATTGGCGAACGAGCTCGGCGAGCACCACGGTGAATGTGTCGCGAATGGCCTCGATGTCGGCGGCGATGCGGCTGCCGAGGTCGCCCACGCGCCGCGTGTCGAAGAAGGCCATGGGCTGTGTGATCATGCCGGCGAAGGCATCTTCGCGGAGGGCCTTCAGCATGCGCGTGGTGATCTCCCCGAAGAGCCAAATGCGGATGAAGCTCAACGCGCTCTGGACCACGAGCACAAGGAAGATGGCCACGCCGATCTGGCGGAGGTCGCCGGCATCGATGGGCAGGGGCAATTCAAATCCGCCCTGTCCAGCCGTGGAGTCCACCCCGACGCCGCCCAGTTGGCCCCAGAGTCGGGTGACGAGAAGGGTCAGGACGCCCGACAGCGTGATGAGCACGATGCCGACGGCAAACTTGATGCGGTGCGGGCGGAGATAGGGGGTGATGCGCCGGAACTGATGGACGCCATCACGGTTGAGCTTGCCCTTGTGGGGCGGCTCAGCATTGGGGTCGTTCGGGGCGGATCTTCGTCGGGCCAAAAGGAGGGAGTTCCGTTGCGGCGTCAAAGCTAGGTTGTCACATCTTGCGGTGTTCAATCCGGGGTGCGGACGGCGAAGTCCCCAAAGGGGCGGGATTTCTCGAGTCGTTGCCTATCTTTGCGCTCCCGATTTTCGAAATCCATCGTCATGAAACGGACTTTTCAACCCTCGGTTCGCAAGCGTCGCAACAAGCACGGCTTCCGCGAGCGTATGTCCACGGCCGCTGGCCGTGCCGTTTTGGCTGCCCGCCGCCGGAAGGGCCGCAAGAAGCTGTCCGTTTCCGATGAGCGTCGCCACAAAGGCATCGAGCGCTGAGAATCGACCCTAAGCAAAACAACTCTGAAAGGCGTCCACGTGGGCGCCTTTTTTCATGCTTGGTCTCCGGGCGAGACCACGGCGAGGGCCAGCCAAGTGGTGGCGCTGGGGCCGTCCAGGGGTGCCCAGCGCAAGGCCAATTCCACGTCCTGTTGCACGGCGATCAGGTGGGCGCCGTCGTCTGAAACCTGCTTCCATTGGATGCCGGTCAGGAAATCCACCCCGGTTCCAAAGACCTTGAAGACCGCCTCCTTGGCGGTCCACAGGCGGCAAAGGGTGTCCAGATTGTCGCCGAATTGATCGAGGACCGGTTGATCGGCTGGTCCGACGAAGCGCGCTCGGACCTTTCGCAGTCGCTCCGTGGCGCCTTCGACGTCGACACCGACAGGGGCATCGCTCCGAACGGCTGTCACCCATCCACCTCCGTGAGAAAGGCTGCAGAAGCCGGCGCCCATTCGAGGCCGCCCACTCTCCTCGCGGGTGGGTTCGGGCCACTCCGCCTCGGCCATCAGGGCGGCGAGGGCGGCCCGCTGATCGGCCAGGGCTCCCGTGGCCGCACGGGCGATGAGTTCACAGCCGTCGGCCTCTGAGGGCATGGAAGGGGGAATTCCGGGCATAGAGGACGCAAGGAAACAAAACAGGTGCAAAGCTGTGATGTCCTTGTTTTTCAGCCCAAAAGCCACGGCTATCTTTGCCGCAAATTCCAGCGAACGCATGAGCGTCACCAACACCACCACCCAGTTGCCCTACAAGGTCAAGGACATCAACCTCGCCGAGTGGGGACGCAAGGAAATCCAACTCGCCGAAGCCGAGATGCCTGGTCTGATGGCCCTTCGGGACCGTTACCGCGACGAGAAGCCCCTCGCCGGAGCCCGCGTTGCCGGTTGCCTGCACATGACCATCCAGACCGCCGTTCTGATTGAGACCCTCGTTGAGCTCGGCGCGGACGTCACCTGGTCCAGCTGCAACATCTTCTCCACCCAGGACCATGCCGCCGCCGCCATCGCCGCTGCCGGCATTCCGGTCTATGCTTGGAAAGGCATGACGGAGGAAGAGTACGAATGGTGCATCGAGCAGACCCTGTTCTTCGGTCCGGAGCGCCAGCCCCTCAACATGATCCTCGACGACGGCGGTGACCTCACCAATGTCATCCTCGATCAGCACCCGGAACTGGCCGGTGGCATCAAGGGCATCTCTGAGGAGACCACCACCGGTGTCCTGCGCCTCTATGAGCGCGAGAAGAACGGCACCCTGCCGATGCCCGCCATCAACGTCAACGACAGCGTGACGAAGAGCAAGTTTGACAACAAGTACGGTTGCCGTGAGTCCTGTGTGGACGCCATCCGCCGCGCCACCGACATCATGATGGCCGGCAAGGTCGCCTGTGTCGCCGGCTTCGGAGATGTGGGCAAGGGCTCTGCGGACAGCCTCCGCAATGCCGGTTGCCGCGTCATCGTCAGCGAGATCGATCCCATTTGCGCGCTGCAGGCGGCCATGGAAGGCTACGAGGTCAAGAAGTTCGTCGACGCTTGCGCTGAGGCCGACATCGTGGTGACGGCCACGGGCAACAAAGACATCGTGACCGAGGCGCATTTCCGCGCCATGAAGGACAAGGCCATCGTCTGCAACATTGGACACTTCGACAACGAGATTGATGTGGCGTGGCTCAAGGAGAACTACGGTTCGACCCACGACAACATCAAGCCGCAGGTCGACAAGTACACGGTGGACGGCAACGACATCATCCTTCTCGCTGAAGGCCGCTTGGTCAACCTCGGTTGCGCCACGGGCCACCCGTCCTTTGTGATGAGCGCCAGCTTTACCAACCAGACCATCGCGCAGATTGAGCTCTGGAAGAACAGCAGCAACTACGAGAACAAGGTGTACACCTTGCCGAAGCACCTCGATGAGGAGGTGGCCCGCCTGCACCTCGAGAAAATCGGGGTGGACTTGGAGGTCATGAGCCAGGAGCAAGCCGACTACATTGGGGTTCCGGTCAACGGTCCCTTCAAGGGCGACGCCTACCGCTACTGATCGGCCCGTCCGATTCAAATCGAAAAGCCCCGGCTCAGGCCGGGGCTTTTTCGTTCGCAGTGGTGGATCCGAATGGTCGTCAGTTCCGGATGGACAGCACCGGTGGAATCCAGGTGGTGGTGTACCGTTCGAGGGGCGCCGTGGTGGGGCCTTGGATGATGGACCCGTCGAAGATGTACCACTGCGAGCCGCTGCACGGGTCCTCGATGGTGTAGCCGTCCGGGGAGACGGTGCATTGGCATCCCGCTCCCACGTCCCACGTCGCGTGGCGGTCCAGCACCACGAACTCGTCCAGCGTGTACCGGTAGACAATGAGGCCCCGGCTGCCCCCGGAGATGTAGAGCCAGTTGTTGGGGAAGTTGAGGTTGTTGTAGGCCGGCAGGCTCAGGTTCAGATCCACCTGGACATCGACGTAGGGGATGACCCCCGGGGTGTCGACGCATCCGGAGAGGGGCAGGAAGGCGAGGGCGAGCAGGCCGGCCGAGCGGCAAAGGAGAGGGCGAATCATGCGGAAGGGGTGCGGAGGCCGAGCGGATCCTTCGGGGTGCCCGGGATGAAGTCCTTGAGGTAGAACGGTTCGAAGTCGGCCACGTCCTCCGCACGGCCCTCGCGGAGCCGCTCGAGGGCCTCGGGAAGAAGGTCCGCCGCGCTCGGATAGGCGGCTTGGAACCGCCAGTCGGCTGGATGGTCCGCCAGAATGCCGGCGCACTTCTCGGCGCCGTCCCCAATCAGCAGAGCGGGACCACCGGACAGTTGCGGTGCGAAACCGCGGTCGACCACGGCGGCTGTGGGGTGGCCTTTGGCGTCAAGGGTGAAGATTTCCATGCGGCGGGCGTCGATGGCGGGCAGGACGCGTTCCGGTGCTCCGGACAAATCAGGGTGGGTCAGCCCCCCGAGGTGTCGCAAGGCGAGGAGCGGAGAAGGCGCGACCAGCGGCAGGCCGAGGCCGGCACAGATGCCCTTGGCGGCGGAGGTCCCGATTCGGAGGCCGGTGAAGGAGCCGGGGCCGCGTCCGACAGCCACGGCGGTGAGCGCGCTGCGCTCCGTGTCGGTCTCGCGCAGGACCTCGTCGATCAGGACGTGGAGCCGTTCGGCATGCTGGTGACGTTCGCCGGCTTCATCGCGCCGGGCCACGCACTGGCCCTCTGGCGTCGCCAGGGCGACCGAGCAGTTGAGTGTGGCAGTCTCCAGCAGGAGGATCATGGGGTCAATTCGTGGAAATGGAGACGGAGAATCCACTGCCTGACGATGCGTCTTCTTCCTTTTCCGATGGGGAGACGGCATCCCCGTCCTCGAGTTTGCGGCTCAGGAGGTCGTAAGGCCCTGTGATGACCATGGCGCCCTCGGGAAGGGGGCTGAGCAACTCGATGTTGGTGTTGTCTTGGATGCCGGTCTCGATGTCGTGGCGAACCGCTTTTCCGTTCTCCACCAGGAATACGCAGAGGCGGCTCGGTGCGGCTTCGTCCGCGGTGTCCGGCCGGGTGGTGACGGCCCGGATGGGCACGGTCATGACGCGGTTCTTGACCTCGGTCTCGATGTCGACGGTGGCGGACATGCCGGGGCGGAACGGTGTCCAGTTGCTGTCGCGTCCGGCGAGCAGGTCCTGATGGCCTTCCGGGAGGATGCGCACCTTGACGCTGAAGTTGGTCACGCTTTCGAGGCTGAGCCGGGCGGTGCCGGCCGCATTGAGCGCCGTGTTGCCGATTTCGGTGACAATGCCGAGGAAATCCCGGTCGGTGTAGGCGTCCACTTCGATGCGGGCTGTGTCCCCGAGCTGGACCTTGACGATGTCGGACTCGTTGACCTCCACATCCACTTCCATGGCCCCGAGTTCGGACACCTTCATGATGACTTCGCCTTGGAAGGAGCCAATGCCCTGCACGCCTTCGCCTTCTTCCTTGATGAGCGCGGTGACGGTGCCGGATTGCGGGGCACGGAGGACGGTGCGTCGGAGGTTGTCCTCGGCCTCCGTGACGGCGGCTTCGGTGCTTCGGATGTTGAACCCGGCGGACTCCACCCCTTGTTGGGCGGCCTCGAGGTCCGCCTCGGCACTTTGGAAGGACACTTCCGCCTGCTCGAAGTCGGCTGCGCTGAGCACGCCTTGGTCGTAGAGGCCTCGGTTGCGGCGGAAGGCGAGGTCGGCCGCGGAATGGGCGGCCTCGGATTGGGCGAGCCGGGCAGCCGCAGTGGCCCGGTTCGAACGGGCGTTGTCGAGGGCGGCTTTGGCTTGGCTCAACCGGCTTTCGAAGATGTCGGGGTTGATGCGGGCCAGGAGCTGGCCGGTTTCGACCCGGTCGCCTTCCCGAACGGGGAGCTCGATCAGTTGACCGCTGACTTCGGCGCTGATTTTGACCTCGACCTCGGGCTGGATGCGGCCGGAGGCGATGACGGTTTCGACGATGCGGTTCCGGCCTACGGTCTCGGTGTCGACGGTGGGGGTGTCGGGGCCGCTGCCGAGGAGGGCGGAAGTTCCCGTGAGCACGACGAGGGCGCCGCCGAGGATGAGGAGGGTGCGCTTGCTCGAACTCATGGTCAGAGGGTGAACCGGAGTCCGCGTCCGGAGTAGAAGTCGAGGATGGAAATGCGGAAGATCAGGTCATACCGAGCGCGCAAGGCCTGCAGCCGGGCGGAGTCGTACCGGTTGCGGGCTTGGGTGTAGTCCACCTGGGTCGAGGCACCCTGTTCGAACCGCAACTGGGCGTTGTCGAAGGCGAGTTTGGCCGAGGCCTCAGCGCGCTCGGCGGCGGCCAGGGTCTGGGTGGCGTTCCGGGCATCGCGGTGGGCGCGTTCCACGGACTGTTGCAACGTTTGCCGGGTCTGGTCCAGTGCGAGCTCGGTCTGTTCGATGCCGATTTCGCTCCGCCGGACCCCATTGCGGACGGACCACCCGTTGAAGATGGGCACCGACAGGCTGAAGAAGAGGCTTTGGTTGACGTTGGAGCTGATTTGGTCGCTGAAGGGACGTGTCCGGTAGTCGTTGTAGGTCAGGGCACTGGACAAAACCGGCTCGAGGCTCGTTTCGGTCACGCCAATGGTGAAGACCTCCAGGGTGGGGTCCCCCACGGGCTCCTGGGCCGCTCCGGAGAAACCGGATCCGTAGCTCCAGCTGGCGGACAGCCTCGGCATTCCGGTGGTCTTGGCGAGGTCGAGGCCGATCTGTTGCTGGCGGATGCGGGATTCGCCCGCCTTGATTTCGGGGAAGGAGGTCAGGGCGGATTCCAGCACGCGGTCGAGGGCGGGCAGGGTCGGCAGGTTGGCGACTCCACTGAGGTCCGGTCGATCGATGGCCAGGTTCTCGGCATCCTCCGGGCTCAGTCGCATGGCTTGGGCGAGCTGCAAACGGGCCAGGGCGACATCACCTTCCGCGGCGACTTCGGAGGATTGGTCGGAGGCCAGCTGGGCCTGCAAGTCGAGCAGATCGGATTCAGGGGAGGCACCGGCATCGACAAAGGCCCGGATGCGGGTCACCTGGGTCTCGGTTGTGCGGACGTTGAGGGCCGCGATTTCCAGGGCATCCTCGGCAAACATGAGACTCAGGAAGGCGCTGGCCACTTGGAGGGCGACGTCGTTGCGCGTGCTTTCGAGGTCGTGCTCGGCGGCGACACGGCGCTCCTCGGCTTGGTCGAGGCGGAGGTGATTGGCCATGCCCCCGAAGAGGGTGATGCCGGATCCCACGCCCATGGAATTGGACCGGATCCGGGAGGTGGCAAACTGGTTGGTGAACGGGTCAATGGTCTGTCCCCAGTTGTATCCGTGGGACGCACTGCCGTTCAGGTTCGGCAGGAAGGCCGCCTGGGCCTCCTGGACATCGATGTCATTGCCGGCGAGGCCGAGCTTGCCCTGCCGGACTTGCAGGTTGTTGTCCTGCGCATGGGCAATGGCCCGGTCGAGGGACCACGATGTCGTCTGGGCCTGGAGTGGGCCGGACGAGACGAGCAGGAAAACAAGAAGGGTTCGGGTGAAGCGAAGGGGGGACATCCTCGGCGGTGTGGCGGGGGGGCAGAAAGCTGCGATCACCCCACGAAAGTACGGCGCCCGTGCAAGCGGGCATCCAGGGGGTCATCAGTGGGACAGGACCTCGATTTCGACGCGGCGGTTGGCTTCGTGGTGCCACGCGTAGACGGGGTCGGGGAAGAGCAGGGCATCGGCGCCACGGCCCCCGGCTTCGAGGCGCTCAGCGGCCACGCCCTGCTTGACGAGCCAGGCGATCAGGGACTCGGCCCGGCGCTCGGAGGTTTTTCGGTAGAAGGCGCGACTCCGGCGGCCATCGGCGCCATTGGCGTGTCCGATGATCCGGAGGTGAACGTCGGGGTTGGTCTCGAGCCAGGCGAGCAGTTCCTCGGCCACTTCGAAGCTCTTCGGATGCAGGCGTTCGCCATTGCCCTGGAAGTGGATGCCGAGGATGTCGGTGACGAGGCCCGGAGCGAGGGGGCGTAAGGCAATTCGGATTTCCGGTTCCCGGAGGAGGTCCGGCCAAAAGGATTCGGCATGGAACATGTGGCCGGGTTTGTGGCCAATGACCGTGTGGCGGCGGTGCGGCACGATCTGGAGAAGCGTGTCCCCCACAGCAGACCAGCGTCCGGGTCGGCGGTTCTGGTATCCGAAGAGCACCACGTCACACTCGGAGGGAAGGCCCTCCTGCTCGACGGTTAGCTTGAATTGGCCGGTTCCCAGCAGGGACTCGGTCGGGTCAATGGCCCGCTCGGCCGTGAACTGGGCCTCGGCGGGAAGGGAGATCAACAAGGACAGGGCCAGGGCGAGAAGGGTCAGGCAGACATTCTGCCAACGCTGGCGGGCAACAAGCTGGTCGAGCATGCATATAATTTACGCATTATTCGACTAATTTCCACTTTTTGAATATTAAATATCCAATTGTCCCGAGCAATATATAGGGCACGGCCATGATGTACAGGATGCCCTGGTTGATGCCCCGGCCCACCGCTCCCTCGGCGGCACTGTCTTCTGCCACGGCCTTGCACATGACACATTGGGCCTCCAGAACCTCCATCGGGATCACCAGCAGGCCCAGGGCCAGAAGGAGGGGGAGGAGGCGAGAGGCACGCATCAGTAAGGGTAGTAGGGTGAGATCATCAGGTAGACGATCACGCCGGTCGCCGTGACGTAGAGCCACATCGGCATGGTCACCTTGGCGATTTTCCGGTGGCGGGCCACATCGCCCATGAGGCCGCGGGCATAGCTGAAGAGGGAGAGCGGGACGATGGCCACCGACAGCAGGATGTGCGTGAGGAGGATGATGAGGTACACCGTCCGGATGGCACCTTCTCCTCCGAATTTCGTTGATTCGGTGAGCAGGTGGAAGACCACATAGCTGATCAGGAACAGGGCCGAGAGCGACAGTGCGGCCGTGTTGAGCGCCCGGTGCCGGGCAACGAGGCCCTTGCGGATTGACATCAGGGAGATGAGCAGGCAGGTGAAGGCGGAGGCGTTGAGGATGGCGTTCAGGCGCGGAAGCCAGTAAACGCGGCGCAGCGTCTCTTCCGAGAGCCCTTCGGCCGGGGGGATGAGGAACAGGGCGAGCACCACAAGCGGGATGGCGATGCTCACGGTCCAGACGAAGCGCTTGACGGCTTTGGGGTTGGCGGTGGGGGAGCTCATGGCGTGTTTCGTGCATCCGTGCGGGCGAGTAGCCCGTACACATCCTCTAACATCCGGTCCACGTCCGAGGTTTTCGTCCCGTCGTAGGTGCCGCGGATGTGGCCCTCGGCGTCCACGATGAGGATCTGGTCAGAATGAAAGAAGCCCCCGGCCGCGGTGTCGCTCGCCAGGGCGGTCAACAGATACCCTTCCTGTAGCAGGCCGTAGAGTTCGTCCTTCGGTCCGGTCAGGAAGCGCCAGAGGTCGGGGTCCGCCCCGAGGCGGTCGGCATAACGGCGCATGCGTTCCGGGGTGTCGTTGGCGGGGTCGACGGTGTGGGTGAGCAGGGTCACACGGTCCGACAATCCGTCGGCTGAAAGGCGGTCATGGACCCGGGCGAGCTGGGAGCTGATGACCGGGCAGATGGTGGGGCAGGCGGTGAAGAAGGCGTCCACCAGCCGGACCTTGCCCTCCACATCGCGGTGGCTGCACTCCCGGCCGAGTTGGTCGGTCAGCGCGAACTTCGGTACCGTGTGGAACAGGGTGTCGGCGGACCCATCGGCGGACTGCACGACGTCGCGGTCGCCGAGATGGGGCAGCGCCGGTTGTTCGAGGCGGGCGAGGTTGGCCTTGCGGGCCTCCAGCTTGCGCTTCTTGAGCAGGGCGATGTCCTCCACGGCGTCGCCGATCTCGTGCTCGCTCGAGGCAAGGTACTTCTGGCGCACATACCCCCGGTCGTCGATGAGCAGGAGGGTGGCCACATTGAAGGGGTCGGCCGAGTCCCGAGGGACGCCAAGGTCCTCGGCGATCATCCGGTCGATGACCGATTGGTCTCCTGTGAGGAACCGCCATTTGTCTGGATAGCGGTTGTAGCGCTCGTTGCGTTCCACGTAGCGACGGAGTCGGTCTGGGGTGTCATGCTCGGCGTCCAGCGTCAGGCAAAGGAGGCCGACGTCCGGCTCATCCCGGTACCGCCAGTTGGCCCACAGCAGCTGCTGGGTCATGGTGGCGAGGTGGGGCGTCGTAACCGTGTCGGTGGTCATGAACGCGACGAGCCAAAAGGTGCCGGCGAGGTCGTCCCGTTCGACGCTTCGGCCGTTTTGGTCGGTCAGGTCGACGTCGGGCAGGCGCCGCGCACCCGCAGGAGTCGACACCCGTTCGCCCGAAGGCGAGAAATAGTCGAGGTTCCCGAATTCGTGGCGCATGCCCCGTCCCAAAACGAGGAGCAACAACAAGGGGAGGCCGGGGAGGGCGGCCACGAGGAGGAACCGTTTCCAGCCGCGGCGGCGGCCCGGGGTCGGTCCTTCCATCGGCGATCAGTGGAACATGAGGTCCAACCCGAAGTGGGCTGCGCCTTCCGTCAGGGCGATGAAGATCAGGTAGGCGATGAAGACGAAGTACGGGATGATCACCACGTTGCGCAGATTCTTGCGCTCGTCTCCGAGGTGCATGAAGGTCATCACGATGTACCCGGCCTTGAACAGGGTCAGGATGATGAACGTCCACTTGATGGCCGTCCACGTGAAGGTCTCACTCCGCTTGAACATCACGCCCATGCCCACCTCGATGGCGGTGATGACGGACAGAATGACCGTGACCATGTAGATCTTCTTGCGGATGGCCACACCTTCCTCCTCGCTGTGGTGGGCGTTGAGGGCGTAGCTGTCGTTTACGATGAGGTCGTCGCGCTCCATGTCAGATGAGGTAGAAGAAGGTGAACACGAACACCCAGACGAGGTCGACAAAGTGCCAGTAGAGGCCCACCTTCTCGACCATCTCGTAGTGCTTGCGGCGCTCCATCACGCGATTCAGCACCATGAGGAAGACCACGATGTTGATGATGACCCCGGAGAACACGTGGAACCCGTGGAACCCGGTGATGAAGAAGAAGAAGTTGCTGTAGCTCTGCTGGTAGGCGTACTCGCTGTCGTGCAGGTTGGCCCCGAAGGCGAAGTCGGCGGAACGGGCATTCCAGAGATCCATCATGGCGCCCCCTTCGATGACGGTTTCGCCCTCGACGTACTTGTTGAGGGTCAGCCCATGCAGATGCGCCTCGTGGGGATGATCGCCCAGTTCGGTCAGCACCACATGGCCGCCGTCTTCGGAGAGCGTCACGGCGGTGTTGCCGGCGAGGTGCATCTCCATGAGGTGGCCGAAATGGTGGTCCATGTACACGGCATCTCCGGCAGTCAGTTCGAAGGTCTCGCCCTCCGGACCGGTGACGGTCACATCCTCAGCGAGGAGGAAGCTGCCTCCGCTGCCGTGGATGAAGTGGCTCCATTCCCACGCCTGGCTTCCGAGGAAGAAGAAGCCACCGATGATGGTGAGGCCCATCCACTTCAGCACCGCGGAGCGGTCGTTGCGGTGTCCCGCTTCGACGGCGAGCACCATTGTCACCGAGCTCACGATGAGGATGAAGGTCATGAGGGCCACGTAAATGAGGGGGTACTGGCCTTCGAGTCCGGGCAGGGCGCGGAAGACCTGCTCGCCAATCGGCCATGCATCGGTGGCGCTGGCCCGGCTGAAACCGTAGGCCACGAGCAGTCCCGAGAACGTCAGGGCGTCCGAGACCAGGAAATACCACATCATCATTTTGCCGTAGCTGACGCTGAACGGCGAGCGTCCTCCTCCCCAGAGGACCTCCTTAGAAATTGCTTTGCTTGCCTCTCCGGACATGACGCTGATTTGCGCCGCAATATTACGCCATCCTCAATGGACAAGGAACAGGAAGGCGAACAGGTATGCCCACAACAGGCCCAGGAAGTGCCAATAGACCCCACCAGTGTGTAGACGCACGGTATCGCCGGGGTGGATTCGGCCCGTGAGGATGCGGATTCCATTGACCACGACATAGGCGAGGCCGAGGGCCAAATGGAAAAGGTGGATGAGGATCAGGATGAACAGATAGCCCGCAGCCGAGTTGGAGGTCCGCTCCACATCGAGGGTGATGTCGCGGGCCATCAGGACGTCGTCGGAGGCGAACAGCTGGTTGGTCTCGGGACGGTAGTTCAGGGGCACACCGTCTTGGGTCACGGTGTAGTCAAGGCCCCATTGAGCGGAGCCTTCAAGCAGGTTCTCAATGCTGTTCCACCGGTAGGCTTTGGCGCCGCTGGCGGTCTCGTCGACGGTCCAGCCCATGCCCTTGTCCTGCAGTTCTCCCCAGCCTTGCAGCTGCATGACGGTAAAGCCGATGCCCAGCACGAAGGTGATGGCCAGATGAATGAAGCTGGTCATGCTCTGGCCGGCTTTCATGGCCCGCAGGCTGAGCCACATCGGCAGGGAACTCGCCACGATGAGGGCATTGCTGATCCACAAGGCGGTTGGGGCCTCGATGTGCACCCAGTATTGGCCCACGTTGGAGACGATGTAGGCGGAGGTGAATCCGGCGAACAGCATCACCACGGCGAAGAGGATGAAGTACATCAGCATCTTCTTGGTGCGCTCGCGCACAGCAGGGTCGAGTCCTTCGAAGACATCCACGCGTTGCTGAGGGATGTCTTGGGTGGCGTCGGGGGTGTTCATTTCGCTGGTGGCACTCATGGGACAACAATGGAACCGGGTTGGGCCTCGGTGGTTCAGGGGATCTTGTCGAGGACGTACGTGAGTTGCACGATTGGGAGGTACAGGAAGCTCGCGAACATCAATTGGCGGGCATCCTTGACCTCCAGACTGCGCCACAAGCGGACGGCGGGAACGAGGAAACCGAGGCCGGTCAGGACCGCCACAATGAAGGCGATGTTGCCCACCATCGGGGCTTCACCGGGCAGGGCCCAGGGAAGGAGGCTCGCCGGGATGCAGAGCATGGTGTACAGGAGGATTTGGCGGGCGCTGGCCGCCGTCCGGCCCTCCTTGAAGGGCAGCATCTTGTAGCCGGCTTTGAGGTAGTCCTCATGGGCGACCCAGGCGATGGCCCAGAAGTGGGGGAACTGCCACATGAACTGGACGGCGAACAGGGTGCCGGGCTCGATGCCGAACCGTCCGGTAGCGGCCACATAGCCGAGCATGGGGGGAATGGCCCCCGGGATGGCCCCGACGAGGACGCTGAATCCGGTACGCGACTTGAGCGGGGTATAGGCCAGGACGTAGCTGCCGAGGGCCAGCAGGCCAAGCAGGCCGGCGCGGATGCCGAGGTCGAAGAGGGCAGTGAGACCGATCAATCCGGCGAGGGTGGACCAAGTCGCCGCCTGCCGCACGGACATGCGGCCAGTGGGGAGTGGCCGGCCGGCGGTGCGGGCCATTTTGGCGTCCGCTTCCCGCTCGATGATCTGGTTGAAGCCGTTGGAGGCACCGGTCAGCAGATAGCCGCCGACCGTCAGTTCGAGGAAGGGAACGAGCCCGATGCTTTCCGTGCCCATGAACCAACCGAGCACAGCGCTCAGGACGACGAAGGTGCCGAGGCGCAACTTGAACAGGACAGCGATGTCCTTGAGCAGGGTCGGGGTGGGGGCGACGGGGGCCGACATGGCGGATGGCGAAATTAGGCCGGGCCTACCAATCCGCTCCGAAGAAGGGGCCTGAACTCCGGAGACCGATTCCGACCCACATTTCCCGCTCGGGGGCCAAGCCGTCGAGAGGGGCCGTTTCCCGGCCCACCGCCGCTTGGACGTAGGCCGTGATGGACACGTCGTCGCCGAGTTGAAGGTCCCGGGCCACATCGAGGAAGGCGACGGTGCGCCTGCGCTGGGTGCCGTTCAGCCACGTGTATTGGTCTTCCGTTCGCCGGATGTCACCGATTTGGGGCAGAGAGCCCGTGGGGGTTTCGCCAGTGGGATCGTCTCCCCGGATGGAAGCGGTCAACCGGGCGTGGACCTGCCAGGCGCCTGATTGCCAATGGCCGGCCCAGGTCGTCTCCGCGAAGTTGGCCCCGAGCGGATGGGCGAGCGGGGTGATGCCGTTGAGGTAGGCTGCGGTCTGAGTGTAATGGCTGTAGGTCCAGGGCCGGGCCGCGGAGACCTCCCATTGCCATCCGCCCCATCGGGTGTCCCAACGCAGGCCGCCGAGGACGGCGAACTTGTTGCCCCACCATTCGGTGCCGCCCAGCAGTTCGGAGACGATGAGCTCGTCGAGGAGGAACTGGCCGTAGAGGGTCCGGGGTCGCTGGCCCCAATTCTGGCCCAGCTTGATGCGCCCTTCGAGTCCCACGAGGGCATTGTCGGAGCTGCCCTGGGCGTATTCGGTGGGTCGCAGGCTCGTGAGGGGCATGAGGTAATGCGGTTCGAACGCGCGTGCGCCGTCCTCGACATTCCACACCACGGCCCCCCACAGGGCTCCGGTGAGGCGCTGACCGAAATCGACCTCCACCCGGTGGGAGACGACCATGCGTTCGATGCCCGCCCGGATCGGGCCGGAAGGGGGCACCCAAGTGCGTGGGTCGCCCTCGGCCCCGGTCCAGCAGTCGATGTGGCGGTCGCCTTGCAGGGCCTCGATGCGGTGTCGGTAGCGCAGCCGCCCTCCGCCGTCGAGGGCGATTTCGGCGAACGGGGTGGGGGCGTTGTGCCGGCCCCGGAACAGGGACCGGAGGCCCCAGCCCTCACTCAGTGTGTCTCGGCCGACGGCCACGCCCACCGAGGGGAGGGGTTGCCAATCCCACCGGGCGCGCCACCGCGAGGCGTTGCGTCCGGATTCTCCGCGGTGGTCCCACCCCGCTTCCATGGCCCGCCGGAAGAACGTTCCGGCATTCCGCAGGTCATCGAAGTGCAGTCCGACCGCCCAACGGTCGTGGTTCACGACGAGGGAGGTGGAGACGAACCCGGTCAGGGCGGTTTCTCCTTCCAAGGTTGAGACGACGCCGACCTGATGGAGGGACACGGACGCGGAGAGGGACCGTTCGGAGGAATCCAACGCCGCCTCCGGGTCTCCCACGAAGATGTCGAGGGAATCCAATGCAAGGACCTGAGTGCCCAACGCCAACAGAAGAAGAAGGGAGAGCGGTTTGCCCATCATCGCAAACCTAAGGCGTCTCGGGGGCTCAGGAGGCCCGCAGTTCCTTGTGCCGCGCGGCGCGACGGTGGAGGGTCATCCGTTCTGCGACGAGAAGGGCCACCGGCAACAGGAAAGCCATGCTGAGCAGGATGAAGAAGGCCAGCGTTGGACTCATGGCGGGCATCACGAACCCCAGTCCGACCATGAGGGCCGTGTAAGTATGGATGACCAGGGCCGCCTGGAGGTGGGTGAGTCCAAGGCGCAGGATGCGGTGGTGCAGGTGATTTCGGTCGGGGGAGAACGGGGAGCGACCATCGAGTACCCGCAGGGTGAACACCCGTAACGTATCAACCAGCGGATAGCTGAGCATGGTCATCGCCAGGACCGGCATGGATCGGTGGGCCCACATCGCGGGGATTTGGTTAGTCGGTGTCGCCATGATGCTCGAGGCCATCACGTAGATGAACATGCCGAGAATCAGGGAGCCGCTATCCCCAAGGAAAATCCGGGCCGGTGAAATGTTGAACAAGATGAATCCCGCCAGTGCACCTGCCAGTGACAAGCACAGAATGGCGAAGTCGCTCTGCCCAGTGAGTTGGAACCAGAGGGCACAGGAGATGGCCACCAGCAAACCGTAGCCTCCGGCGAGCGTGTCGATGCCATCGATAAGGTTGACGGAATTGACCACCACGATGTACACGAAGAGCGAGAAGGGCAGGGCCGTCCAAAGACTGAGGGAGCCCAAACCGAAGAGGCCGGAAAAGTCCCCGATCATGAAGCCGCCACCGAGAATCAGAATGGCGCCCACGATGATTTGCATGCCCAACTTCTTCAAAGGGTGCAGCCCGACAAGGTCATCTTTCAAGCCTAGGAAGAACAGAATGGTCGAGGCCGCGGCCAATCGAAGGAAGGAGAGGGCGGATTCTCCCTCCGGACTGACAAGGATGGTCGTGGTCACCAAGGTTCCGATGAACACCAATACCCCTCCCAATCGGGGAACACTTCGCGTGTGAACCTTTCGGTCCTCAGTGGGGTCGTCCAGGAGGTTCTTCTGAACCGCAAGGCGAATCAACGAAGGCATCCCCAACATCACTAAGGCGAGTGAAAGGATGAATGCAAGCATGAGATAGGTCATACAGATGATACGATTGTTTGTTCCAATATTTGACCGTTTGGCCTCATTTCATACCGGTTTTTTTCGGATGCGAACATTCCTACAGGCAGTCGTCAATGGGTCTTGCGGGAATTCATGACCGGACTCGAGATTCCTGCACTCCACCACAGGTCACCCGTGCCGGAAAGGCCCATGATGGAGACGAAGGGAGACAAGGGGACCAGGGCGGGCAGCCATCGATTGGGCCAGCGCGCGTTTCGGGGGGCTCTTACTGTCTGGGCACCCAAATCGGCTGTGATCGAGGGGATTGAAACCGTCGTTTTCCAGCTTACGCCATCAGTCAATCGTCCGACTTCGGCGGCGACGGTCACTCCGCCGGGACGCCATTCCAGCCCTTGCACCCAATCCGGCTGGAGACTGGATAGGAATCGGGTGCCCAGGCTGCCTCCGCTAGAGGCGGGATCGAGTGACGAGGGCGCCAAGGCCGAGGTTGGAGCATACTCGGTCCATACCGTCCACCGTTCGCCGTGCCGGACATGGCCGATCATGGGGTGAGCAGTGGGTAAGTCATCATAGCGTTCGTCGAGCCAAGGGGAGAATCGGACCTGACCGTACCAGGTGGATCGCGGCCGGCGCCATTGAACATCCAACCCGTGGTGTCCCGCAAGAACATGGGGCCGGGTGCTGTCTCCGGCGGCGGGCAGACTCCACGGAGCAAGGGCCAGTCCCCAGTTGGCGAGGGCGAAGTGGTCATTGCCCCGGTGGAGTACATCGGTCCATTGGGCCACAATCCAGTTCACATCGAGTTGGGATTCCCCCATCGAGAAGGACTTCCCCAGGCTGCGGACCCCCAATCCGAGTGGAGTGTACCGTCCTTCCCGGGCCCCGTCGGCCGGGAGCCGTTCCGTGGAGCGCTGCCGACTCTGGAGCCAGCGGTAGTGCCACCCCTTGCCGAGATCAACGTCGATCAACAAGTACGGTGCCGGCGCCATGTCGGCATTCCAGAGCAGGTTCCGGGTGCCCGGTCCCATGCCCACGGAGCCGATTCCCCATGACAGGCGGATGCGATTCGTGGCCTGCAGGTCGAACCACACTTCGGCCAGACTGTGGTCGATGCCGGAGAGGCCATTGCCCGTCGGCCTGAGTTTGCCCGGCCCCATTCCGGGGTAGCCCTGCGCGGCCAGCACCCATTCCGTTTCGGGTCCAACAAGAGTCCGTTGCATCTCCAGCACCTTCCCACCGAAGCCCAGGGCACCATCGATTGAGCCGGAGTAACGGACGCCTCGAATGTTGCGGAAACCCGACTCGGGGTTGGCGGCCTCCCCAGCCATTCCGCCTCGCCGCCAGTCCAGGGCGTAGTCAATCACCGGGTCCATGGCGACCTGGACCGCTCCATCGGCGAAGAGGGCGTGCCGATGCCACCAGGTGTCGCGGCCGCTGGATTCGGTGGGGAGGGTCCTCACGGTGTCGAATGTGAGCACGCCCTGGTCGGCCGGGTTCACCAAGGCGCCCATTCGGGTGCCGCCCTGCAGGCGGTCGGGCACTATGATCTGGCCGGCCACGTGCCCCATCACCAGAACTGCGAAGACGGCTAGGACGGTGATGCGGAGGAAGAGCCGGCCACGGGTCATTTGGCGCGGGCGGAATCGGGGTTGCGGCGGTATTCCTCGTAGACGCTGCGCAGCCCCTCGTTGAGACCAATCCTGTGCGTCCAACCCAAGGCGTGGATGCGGTCGCAGTTCATGAGTTTGCGGGGTGTGCCATCGGGTTTGTCCGTGTTCCAGACGATGTCGCCCTCGTATCCGACAATGCGGCGGATCAGTTCTGCGAGCTCCTTGATGGACAGGTCGGACCCCGTTCCGACGTTGACGAAGGCTTTACCGTCGTATTCCTCCATGAGGAACAGGCAGGCTTCGGCGAGGTCGTCGACGTGGAGGAACTCCCGGCGGGGCGAGCCCGTGCCCCAGCAGGTCACGGTCGGGTCGCGGTTCACCTTGGCCTCATGGAACTTTCGGATGAGGGCAGGAACGACGTGGCTGTTTTGCAAGTCGTAATTGTCGCCCGGACCGTAGAGGTTGGTGGGCATGGCCGAGATAAAGTTTGACCCGTGCTGGTCTCGGTAAGCCTCGCATAGCTTGATGCCCGCAATCTTGGCGATGGCGTAGGGCTCGTTGGTTGGTTCGAGCGCCCCGGTCAGCAGGGCGTCTTCGACCAACGGCTGTTCGGCGAGTTTCGGGTAGATGCAGCTCGAGCCGAGGAACAGCAACTTCTCAACCCCGACCTCATGGGCGGCATGGATCAGGTTGGCCTCGATCATGAGGTTGTCATAGAGGAAGTCGGCCCGGTAGACGTTGTTGGCGTGGATGCCGCCCACCTTGGCGGCGGCGACGAAGACATGGGTGGGCCGTTCGCGTTGCATCATCGCGCGGACGGCGGCCTGGTCCCGCAGGTCGAGTTCGCTGCTGGTGAAGGTGATCGGGTCGGGCAGGCCGGCAGCGGCGAGGGCCCGGCAGAGGGCGCTGCCCACCATGCCGCGGTGGCCGGAAACGTAGAGTCGGGAGTCGGCGTTCATCGGGATTCGGTTCGGCTCGAGGCGGATCGGGCGAGGGCGTTGGACAAGGCGTTGAAGGCCAGCACGAGGGAGACAATGCAGGCCCCGGGAATGAGGGCAAGATGGGCGTGTCCGGTGAGGATGGCTCCGTAATGGTCACGGATGAGGTTGCCCCAGCTCGGCATGGGAATCTGGGCTCCAACGCCCATGAAGCTCAGGCCGGCCTCGATGAGGATGGCGGCCGCGAAGTTGGCCGAGGCCATCACGGCGATGGGGGCGGCCAGGTTGGGCAGGATGTGACCCATCACGATGCGGGGGGTCGATAGGCCGAGCACCCGACCGGCTTCGACCCATTCGACATGGCGCAGCGCGAGGGTTTGTCCGCGCACCACCCTGGCGACCTCCACCCACATCGACAGGCCGATGGCGAGGAAGACCTGTTGGAACCCTTTGCCGAAGGCGAGTGTGATGGCGAGCACGAGCAAAAGCGTCGGGATGCTCCACATGACCTGGAGCAGCCAGCTGACGGCATCGTCGAACCGGCCACCGAGATAGCCGGCGAAGGCGCCGAGTGGAACTCCGATGAGCAAAGAGATCAACACCGCGACGAGGCCGACCGACAGGGACAGCCCCGAGCCGGCCACCACGCGGGACAGGTAGTCCCGTCCGAACCGGTCGGTGCCGAGCGCGAATTGGTGGGTGTCTCCGGCCTCCTCGACCGCGGCTCCCGGGTCCAGCATGGCCCACTCGAGGTGCTGGGCGTTGGCGTTGGGTGTGGGGTCGGGCCGCCACAGGGTGCTGGTCAAGGCAATGAAGGCCCAGAGCACGATCCATCCCGCGCCGAAAAGGGCGGTGGGTTCGGATCGGAAGAAGGACTGCACGGCCGACACGAAAGGCAAATTAGGTGGCCGGTCGTCCCTTCCAACGGCCGGTCCGGAACGGCATCAAGAGAAGGGTGGTGGCAATGAAGATCGGATGCGAAATGGCCAGCAGAAACAAGCTCCACAGGGTGTGAGGGCGGCGCTTCGGAAGGAGGGTGTACATCGCACCGACCTGCGCTGTGTAGGCCATGTCGGCGGCGCTTTTTGTCCCCCAGAATGCGGCCCCGAGGAGGGGGTCCAGGACGAGGAGGACCAGTCCGGCGGCGTGGACGGTGGTCACGGTCCAGGCAACCCGTCGGGCCTCGCTCAATGCCTTGGGGTAGCGGGTGCTCTTGGCGCCCCATCGAATGCGTTGGTCGAGCAGGGTGCCGAGGGTGTCCATGGGGCCGGCCGACACCATGGCCCGCCGGTCCCCAATCCATCCTACACGGTGTCCATCGCCCCGCTCAATCAAGGCGGCGAGGGAGAAGACATCGTCGCCGCTGGGGAGTTCCGGTTTCAATTGGTCGTGGGGAAAGGCATCCCGGCGCCACATCCATCCACCGCCACTCGCCATGGCGGGCCGGCCCCTTAGCACCGCGGCCACGGCCCATCCTTGCATGGCGGCAAAATCCAGCGCTTGAAGCCCGGTCAGCATGTCCTCGGGGGGACCCTCAGCGCGGCGCGCAATGCGCAGAGGCAGGAGCGCCATGTCCCACTCGGAGTGTCGGCCTGCCAATCCCTCCACCATGGCGGCCAAGGCCGTGGGGCCGAGGCGGACGTCCGCGTCGAGGCCCACCACCCACTCGGTGTGGGACTCACGAATTCCAGTAGACAGTCCGGCTTTCTTTCCCGTGCCCGGGTTGGGCCGGATGCGCAGGGGAAAAGGGAAGGGTCCGGCCGACTCCACCGCTTCCCGAGTGCCGTCCTCGGAGGCATCATCGATGACAATGACCTCAGAGGGCCAAAGGGATTGCCCGGCAAGATCCGCCAGCAGTCGAGGGAGTGTCTCTGCTTCATTGCGGACGGGAAGAACCACAGTGAGGTCGAGTGATGGCGCCCCCTCAGCGGGGTCGATCCTGGACCATGCCTGACGCAGGCCACGACTCCAGTGCAACAGGTGCCGGAGGTGAAGGGCAAGGGGAAGGAAAAGCAGGAATGACCAGCCTGGATTCACAGGGGCAAGTTCGCCATGCGCGACTTGGTCCGCACGGATTGCCATTGCCAGAGGAGGCCCACGAGGGCGGGCAGGATCAGGTTGATGACCCAGAGGCTCAGCGTGGCGGCGATGATGGCGGTGGTGTCGGCCGGAGTCGGGGCCGGCAGGGCCAGCAAAGCGGCCGCCTCGCGCAATCCCAGATCACCCAGCAGGGGCAAAGGCGCCAGGCTCGTCAATCCCCAAGTCAAGGCGGCTCCAGAGGATTGCTGGATCATCTGGTCGACCCAGGAAAGGCGGGCCAAGTGGTGAAAGGCCTGCAAGGCGAGGACGAATTGGGTCAACATGACGATGTAGCGGGCCACACTCAGGCTCAAGGTCCGGCGTCGGCGAACGGTGGGAATGCGCCGAGCCAACCCCCAATCTCCACTGAGCGGGGTTTTCCGGAGTCGATGCCAGAAGCCAGGAGACCAACCGAAATAGAGGCCGAGGGCCATGGCTGAAACCACCAGGACCGGCAAGGCAAGGAGTGCCTGACCCACGGCAGCCAGCGCGATGCCGGTTGCGGTCACCGTGCACCACCATTGGGCGGCGCAGGAGGTTCCGAATGCCCGGAGGGCATGGTTGCGTTCGTTCTTCCTCACGGCGCCCACACGGCCCACGACGGTGCCGAGCCGAAAGGGCCCGATGAGGGACCACGCCGTGCCGTAAAGCACCTCGTGCCACCGTCGCCCCATGCGGCCATAGGGCAGGAGTTCCGCCCATTTCATGGCCTCCAACCCCCAGTTGACGGGAGAGAGGAGCAGCACAACCAGAAGCAGAGAGGGTTCGATGTCCCATTGCCAAGCCTCGGCGGGCAGGGCCAACAGCCGGGATTGCAGGATCCACACCGTGGCCACCAGGGGAATGCCCAAACCGACCGCACACCGAATGGAAGCGGGAATGGCCGGGAGGGTCCATTCATGCGAGGTGGTCAGGGTTTTGCCCATCGGACTGAACATCAACTACTTAAAGATACACATTATACGGGATCATGATATAATCCCATTTGATGGATGGGAGAATCGTCCGCTTGACAGGATGGCCTGAAGACGTTCCCTGTGCCGTGGAGAACCTTCCATCCCAGGGTGAAGAACCGGGACCTGCCCTGCCCAATTTGCAGGTGTGAGCGACGAACCGACGATCATCCTCGGCATTGACCCCGGCACCACGATCATGGGCTACGGGGTCATCCGGGCTTGGTCGCGCAACCGGGTCGAACTCCTCGAGATGGGCGCCCTCCACCTGTCCAAGGTGAAGGACCACGCCGCCAAGCTCAAGCGCATCCACGAGCGGTGCGCCGGCCTGATCGAAGCGCACACGCCGGACCACTTTGCCGTCGAGGCTCCCTTCTTTGGCAAAAACGTCCAGTCCATGCTCAAGCTCGGCCGCGCCCAGGGGGTCGCCCTTGCCGCTGCGCTCGTTCGCGAAGTGCCGGTGGCCGAGTACGCCCCGCGCCGGGTCAAGCAGGCCATCACCGGATCGGGCGCCGCCTCTAAGGAACAGGTGGCCGGCATGGTGCAGCGGACGCTCAAGATTCCGGACGCCGACATGCCGCGCGACCTCGACGCCACCGACGGCCTCGCCGTCGCGCTCTGTCACCTTTATGAAATGGGCACCCCTACCCTCGGCGGCAAGGGCGGCGGCTGGGCCGCCTTCGTCCGCGAAAACCCCGGCCGCACGCGCTGATCAACTGGCGGAGACGTCGGGGGTGAGGAGCGTCTGGGTCGGGAAGGCGAAGTCGAGACCGGCGGCGTTGAAGCGCTTGAGGATCTCGAGGTTCACTTCGTTGGGGCTGTATGCCCAGTGGCCTTCCTTCTTGATGTAGTAGACCATCTTGATGTTCAGCGAGAAGTCGCCGAAGCTGTCAAACCAGATGGTGGGCTCCTGCTCGAGCGTTTCCTCCCGCTCGGTGATGATGTCCTTCAGGATGCTGATGGCGTCTTCGATTCGATCGGGGGTCGTGTCATAGGTCAAGCCCAGCGTCAGGGAGATTTTCCGAGCGGGCTCATTGGTCACATTCTCGAGGAAGCTGTCCGTGAACTTGAAGTTGGGGATGATGACAATGCGGCCGGCCAAGGTGCGCAACCGGGTGGAGCGCAGTCCGATTTCTTCGATTGTCCCGTCGTAGCCCGCGATTTGGATGCGCTCGCCGACCTTGAATGGCTGGTCCACGAAGACGGTGATGCCGCCGAACATGTTGGACACGAAGTCCTTGGCGGCCATGGCCAGGGCCAGGCCTCCGATGCCGACACCCGCGAGGAGGGCGCCCACGTCATAGCCGGCGTTGTTGAGGGCGAGGATGATGCCGAGGATCCAGATGCCCGACCTCAATCCCTTTCGCAGGATGGGGGCGAATTGGTCCATCATCGTGCTTTCGCTGCGCAGCGTGAACGGCACGAAGAAGTTCATGATCATGGCGTCCACGAGCCGGGCGACTCCCCAGGTGATGTTCAGGGCATAGGCCACCGTCATCGAGGTGTCCACGAAGGCGTCGACATTGTCTCCGAAGGTCAGTTGTCCGTATGCCGTGCGCAGGGCGATGATGGTGAGGGCCAGCACCAGCGGTTCCTCGAGCTTGTCGACGATGAGATCGTCGAGGTTGGACCGGGTCTTGGCGGTCAGTCGGCGCGCGATGCTGCCCACGACCTTGTAGAGGATGCGGGCGACGATGATGCCGCCGACGGCCCACGCGAGGGCGATGAGCCAATGTTCGAGCGAATTGCCCAGGAAGGTGTTCTGGAGGATGTCCATGGTGTCGTGAATGCGGGCGCAAAATGCGCAATTCCCCTGAAAGTCAGCAGGTCAGAACCCAATGGCCACGCCACCCCGGATGGTGGGGTTGTCGTAAGGGTTGAGCGGATTTTCGGAAACGTCGTAGAGGATGGTCACCCCGGCCCCAAGGCGGTCCGACAGGCCTTGGTAGTATCCGCCCCCCACCCACAGCATGTTGACCCATTGGCGTTCGGCGGTGGGGTTGAATGGGCCGAAGGTCTCGATGTTGATGGCTTCGGATTCGACGTGCGCAAAGACCCGGGTGAAGAGCCGGTGGCGGGCAAAGACGTTGGCCCCGTAGAGATGCTGGGTGTAGCCGATGTCCTTGAACCGGTTGAAATAATACGTGGCCCCAACGCCCGCGAGCAGGTTGTCGTTGATGCGGTACCCGACCTGAGGCGCTCCGCCCAGCAGGGTCACGGTCCCCAATTGGAAGGCTGCGGTGCCTCCGAGGGTCAAGCGCTCTCGGAAGCTCTTCTCGCTCATCGGCCGCTGGTCCACCCCGGTGATGTCCCGCTCGCGTTCCTCCGAATCGAACCACCAGTCGCTCTGGGCCGAGGTCGTCAGTCCGGTGGAAAGAAGGATCACGAGAAGCAGAAGGCTGCGGGTCATGCTCCGAAATTAGGCCGGTATCTTCGCCGCCATGCAAGGCGACTCGGCAACCTTTCGCAACGGCGCGGACCTGCGCATCGGATTCCTCGGCGGAGGCCAGCTCGGCCGGATGACCATCCAGGCGGCGCTCGACCTCGATTACCGCATCCACATCCTCGACCCCGATCCGCAGTGCCCGTGCGCCCGGATTGCCCACCAGTTTACCCAGGGCGACCTCAACGACGCCGAGGCGGTCATCGCCTGGGGGCGCACCCTCGATGTGGTCACGGTGGAAATCGAGAACGTGAGCATCGAAGGCCTCACCGCCCTGAAGGCGATGGGCGTGCAGGTGTTGCCCGACCCCGCCCACCTCGCGCTCATCCGCGACAAGGGCACCCAAAAGGAGTTCTACGCCGACCATGGCATCCCGACTTCGGATTTCGCACTGGTCGAAGATGGCCGGGCCGAGGTCCTGTCGCGCGGCCTGCCGGTGGTCCAGAAGTTGCGCACCGGCGGATACGACGGCCGTGGCGTGCAGATCATCCGCACGGAGGCCGATGCCGCCGATGCCTTCGACGCGCCGAGCGTGCTCGAGGACGCTGTCGACATCGAGAAGGAGCTGAGCGTCATCGTGGCCCGCTCCACGACCGGCGAAGTCAAGACGTATCCCGTCGTCGAGTCGGTCTTCAATGAACTCAACCTCGTCGACTACTTGGTCGCACCGGCCCGCATCTCCGAGGCGGTCGAGGCCGAGGCCCGTCAGGTGGCTCTGTCCGTGGTGGAGGCCATGGACTTCGTCGGTTTGCTCGCCATCGAGCTCTTCCTCGACAAGGAGGGCCGGATTCTGGTCAACGAGGTCGCCCCCCGCGCCCACAATTCCGGCCACCACACCATTGAGGCGTGCGGTACGTCGCAATTCGAGCAGCACTTGCGGGCCATCCTCGGCCTGCCTCTCGGCGACACGGCCCAATGGACGGCCGCGGCCATGCTCAATTTGATCGGTGCCCCCGACGCCAGCGGCGTCCCGGTCTACCCCGGCTTCGGGACGGCCCTCGCCGAACCGGGCCTCCACCCGCACATTTACGGCAAGGCCGCGGTGCGCCCCGGCCGAAAGATGGGCCACGTCACCCTCCTCGCCGAAACGGCCGACGCAGCCGAGCAACGTGTCCTCGCCCTCCGCGACCACATTTCCACAGTCCACGCACATTGAGCTGAACGGCCCGGCCCACCCGCTACCTTCGGGTCATGCGCCAGTATCTCGACCTGTTGCAAAAGCTCCTCGACGAGGGCAAGGAACGTCCCGACCGCACAGGGACCGGCACCCTCGGCCTGTTCGGTCACCAAATGCGGTTCGACCTCTCCGAAGGGTTTCCCGTTCTGACCACCAAGAAGCTGCACCTGCGCAGCATCATTCACGAGCTCCTGTGGTTCCTGCAAGGCGACACCAACATCGCTTACCTCAAGGAAAACGGAGTCCGCATTTGGGATGAATGGGCCGATGAAAACGGCAATCTCGGGCCTGTCTACGGCTACCAGTGGCGGTCGTGGCCCAACCCGAATGGCGGCAGCACCGACCAGATTGTCGACCTCGTCGAGCGGCTCAAGGCCAACCCCTACAGCCGCCGCCATGTGGTCAGCGCTTGGAATCCCTCGTTCATCGAGGAGATGGCGTTGCCGCCGTGCCATTGCTTGTTCCAATTCCACGTGCAGGATGGCCGGCTGAATTGTCAGCTCTACCAGCGCTCGGCAGACACCTTCCTTGGCGTGCCGTTCAACATCAGCTCTTACGCGCTGCTGACCATGATGATGGCGCAGGTGTGCGACCTCGAGCCGGGGGATTTCGTCCACACCTTCGGGGACGTTCACCTCTACATGAACCACATCGACCAGGCGCGCGAGCAACTCACCCGTGAACCGCGAGCGCTGCCCACCATGCGGATCAACCCCGACGTGAAGGACCTCTTCGCCTTCCGCTACGAGGATTTCGAGCTGGTCAATTACGACCCCCACCCGCACATCAAGGCGCTCGTCAGCGTCTGATGACAGCCCATCTTTGCACCATGCGCGTCTCCCTCATTGTGGCGGTTGCGGCCAATGGCGTCATCGGCAAGGACAACGACCTGATCTGGACGTTGCGCGACGACATGGCCTTTTTCAAAGCAACAACGAAGGGCCACCATGTGATCATGGGCCGGAAGAATTGGGAGAGCATCCCCGAGCGGTTCCGTCCGCTACCAGGCCGCCCCAACATCGTGCTGTCGCGGGATGCTGCCTATGCGTCCGAGGGTGCGACGTGCTTGACTTCCCTCGATGCCGCGCTGGAAGTGGCGCGGGAGGCCGGTGAGGAGGAGGCGTTCATCATTGGCGGGGCCCAGATTTACCGGTTGGCCTTGGAGGCTGGCGTGGTCGACACGATGTACATCACCCACGTGGAGCGCGACTACGACGGCGACACGCATTTCCCGGAATTCGTCGAGGCCCAATGGAAGGCCCAGCCGCTGTTCCGCCATGTCGCCGACGCGCGCAACGAATCGCCCTTCGAAGTGCGCCGCTACGACCGCGTGGCCTTGGAAGCCCCGGCTTCATGATCGGCCGCGCCCTTTCGGCGGTCTTCATCGTTCTCGTGCGGGGCTACCAGGTCCTGATTTCGCCGTGGCTCGGCAGCAATTGCCGTCATCAGCCGACATGCTCAGCGTACATGATTGAAGCGCTGCGCGAATGGGGCCCACTTCGCGGCGTATGGATGGGGGCGAAGCGCATCGCCAAGTGCCATCCGTGGGGCACGTCAGGCCATGATCCCGTGCCGCTCCGACCCAAGAAGGGTGAAGGGGGCGGTCAGCCCGAGGATGCGGGCTAATTTCACGTGCATGAAGCAATGCATTCTTGGACTGTGTGCCGTGGCGCTGTTGGCGTCTTGCGGCGATCCGCAGGAGAGTGCCTCCATGACGGAGGCCAAGGCCGTTCACGAGCAGTTGACCCGCATCAGCGGTGAGCTGCACGATGCCATTCTCGACGCCATGGAACCCCTCGAGGGCCAGATTGATTCCGCGATGGTGGCCGGCGACACCCTGCTCGCTGCGCAGCTCGCCAAGCTCGAGGGCAAGCTCGACCGCATTGATGTTCGTTTCCACGACTGGTCGGAGACCGTCATGGAGATTCCGGGCCAGGCCTGCACCCACGACCACAGTCACGAAGGCCATGATCATGGAGACCACGCCGGTCACGATCACGGTCATGACCACAGCCACGACCATGGCGCCACGTTGCCCGACGGCTTGAGCGACGAGGAGATCCTCGAGATTCAGCAGGCATTGTTGGCTGCGCTCGACAGCCTCCGGGCCGATTTCGATCGCGCCACCGAGTGATGGAGGACATGCTGCCCTTCCAGCCGTCGCGTCCGCGGCGCAACCGCCGCAATGCGGCCATCCGCGGTTTGGCGCGCGAGACCCGGCTTCACCCCGAGCAGCTCATTTACCCGCTGTTTTGCGTGGACGGCGCCGGCATCGAGGACCCCATTGGCACCCTGCCCGGCATGGCCAGACTCAGCGAAGACAAGTTGCTCGCCGAGATTGAGCGCTCCTGGAATTTGGGCATCCGCAACTTCTGCCTCTTCCCGGCGGTGGAGGAGCACCTGAAGGACAAGACGGCAAGCCACAGTTGGGCCGACGACAATTTTTATCTGCGTATTGCCCGCAACGTCAAAGAGCGCTTTCCTGAGTGCAGCCTGATGAGTGATGTGGCCATGGACCCCTACAGCTCAGACGGGCATGATGGGGTGGTGACGGAGGAAGGTCGCATTGACAATGAGGCGACTCTGCCCATCCTGGCCCGGATGTCCGTGGCGCAGGCGCAGGCTGGATTCGATTGGATCGGCCCGAGCGACATGATGGACGGCCGCATCGGGGTCATTCGTGAGGCGCTGGATGAGAACGGATACCACGAGACCGGCATCCTCGCCTACACCGCCAAGTACGCGAGTGCCTTTTACGGTCCGTTCCGGGATGCGCTCGACAGCGCCCCAAAGTCGGGGGACAAGAAGACGTATCAGATGGACCCCGCCAACGTGGCCGAGGCGCTGCGTGAGCTCGAATTCGACGAGATGGAAGGCGCGGACATCGTGATGGTGAAGCCGGCCTTGGCTTACCTCGATGTCATTCGGGCGGTCAAGGAGCACACAGCCCTGCCGGTGGCAGCGTACAACGTCAGCGGCGAGTACGCGCTTGTCAAGGCGGGCGCCGCAGCGGGATTCCTTGATGCCGAGGCCGGCATGCTGGAGGTCCTCGGGGCCATTCGCCGCGCCGGAGCGGACATCATCCTCACCTACTTCGCGCCGGACTACGCGGCGTGGTACAAGGCCCAGCATGGCTGATCCTGCGACGCCGGATTTGTTGGAAGAGGTGCGGGAGCGCCTCGAAGGCTTCCTCGCTGAGGGGGGGCACCGCAAGACGCCGGAGCGCTTCGCCGTGTTGGAGGAGATCTACGCGGCCGGGGGGCATTTCGACGTGGACACCCTGCTGGACCGGATGAAGCAGCGCGGCGCCAAGGTCAGCCGGGCAACCTTGTACAACACCATCGAGCTGTTCTTGGAGGCGGGCCTCGTCCGCAAGCATCGCTTCGGGGAGCAGAGCCAATATGAGCCGGGATATCCCGCCCGCCAGCACGATCACATCATCCTCGACAGCGGGGAGGTGTTGGAATTCTGCGATCCTCGGATTCAGCAGATCAAGGCGACCCTCGAAGACCATTTCGGCATCGAGATTCTCCACCACGCCCTGCACATCTACGCCCGCAAGAAGAACTGACCCATGCGCCCATTTCTGTTGACTTGTTTATTCCTGCCGCTATTGGCCCTTGGCCAGATGAAAGTGCCGACCAACGTGCAGATTCATGTGGCCGGACAGGAGCCGCTGGGATATGCCCCTTGTGAGCCGTCCATTGCCATCGACCCGACGAATCCGGACCGCGTGGTGGCTGGGGCGGTGCTAGACTACGTCTATGTGAGTGAGGATGCGGGAAAGACGTGGAGTCGAGACCGGCTGAAGGCCAAGGACGGTGTCTTTGGAGACCCGTGTGTGGTGGCGGGACCTCAGGGCGATTTCTACTACGCTCACCTCAGCAACCCCGATGGGAAGGGCTGGGAGACGGAGGCGCTCCTCGACCGCATTGTCGTCCAGCACAGCAAGGCGAGCAAGGGCGGCAAGAAATGGAACAAGGGCGCGGGAGTGGGCCTCAATGGCGCCAAGGACCAGGACAAGGAATGGCTGGCGGTGAGCCCGTCAGGCGACAAGCTCGCCATCTGCTGGACGGAATTCGACCACTACGGAAGTGAGCTCGAGACGGACAGCACGCGCATCCTCTGCAGCACTTCTGACCGCAAGGCCAAGGATTGGAGCGACCCGGTGCGGGTGAGTGCGATGCAAGGCAATTGTCTCGACGGCGACAGCACCGTGGAGGGGGCAGTGCCCGCGTGGATTGACGAGATGACGCTGGGCGTGGCGTGGGCTTACGGAGAGCACATCCGGTGGAACGTCAGCGAGGATGCCGGAGCGACGTTCCGCCCCTATGAGCAGTACATCGCGGACATCATCGGAGGGTGGGACCACATGATTCCGGGGATAGGTCGAGCCAATGGCATGCCGGTCACCGGTGTGGCCCGTGGGGGCGTCCATGCGGGTCGGGTCTATGTGAATTGGGCAGATCAGCGCAACGGACCCCACGACACCGACGTCTGGATCATCTGGTCGGATGACAAAGGCAAGACGTGGTCAGAGCCGGTTCGGGTCAACAACGACCCGCCAGGCAAGCACCAATTTTTCACATGGATGACGGTAGATCCAGTCACGGGCTTTGTTCACATTGTCTTCTACGACCGACGCATGAGTGAGCGTACGGCAACGCATGTGTATGTGGCGACGTCCACCAATGGGGGCCTCCACTTCGCCAATCGCCGCGTCAGCGAGTCCCCATTCGTCCCTTCCCCCGAAGGCTTTTTCGGCGACTACAACAACATCAGCGCCTACGGAGGCCGTGTTCGGCCCATTTGGACGCGCAATGAACAAGGCCTTCAGGGCATCTGGACTGCGCTCATCGACGAGCAGTGAACCCGCCGGCTACTTTGGCATCATGAGCCAGCAGGTCAAGCAGATTGCGGTGACGTGCGGCGGGTTCTCTGGAGAAGCCGAGATCAGCCGCAAGAGCGCCGCCATGGTGGTGAAGCACATGGACCACTCTCGATTCATGCCCACCCTGGTCCACATCGAACCCGATGGGTGGTTTGCTGAGCCAGAGCCCGGACAGCGTCATCCCATGGATGCGGGCGCTTTTACTTGGACGGATGGAGAGGGTGTGGTGCACGGTTTTGATGCCGTCTTTGAAATGGTGCATGGCACGCCCGGTGAGGACGGCAGACTCAGTGCCTATTTTGAGCTGCTGGGCATGCCCTATACTGCTTCTTCGCCCCGCACCCTGGCGATCGGCCACCACAAGGCTTGGACGACGGCACTGCTGTCCAGCATGGGGCTCCCTGTGGCTCCGTCGCGCATCTTTCACCGCGATGTGCTCGATCGACTGGAGGAGATCGCGCCTGAATTGGCGGCAGACTTTGGGTTCCCCTGTTTCGTCAAGGCGTGCGAGAGCGGTTCGAGCATCGGCGTGACGAGGGTGGAGCATGCCAGTGAATTTCAGGCTGCATTCGAGGCTGGATTCGAAGCGAGTGAAGCCGTCATGGTCGAAGGCTTCTTGGACGGCCGGGAATTCACCTGTGGTGTCATTCCTTCTTCACCCGGCGGAGCTCCTCGGTTCCTCCCGGTCACGGAGATCATCACGGACAACGCGTTCTTCGATTATGCGGCCAAGTACGAAGGCAAAAGCCGCGAAGTGACGCCGGCGGACTTGGATGCCGCGATGACCCGGCGCATTCAGGCGCTCTCCGTGCAGGTGTATCAGGACCTCGATTGCCGAGGAATGGCCCGTGTGGACTTCATCAACCACAATGGCACTCCTCACATCGTGGAGGTCAACACGGTGCCAGGATTCTCGGAAATGAGCGTCATCCCGCAACAGGCGCGAGAGGTGGGGTTGTCCCCTACCGAGCTGATCAGCCTCTTGATCGACGACGCCTTGGCGCGCGGGTGATCAGGCCTGTCGGATTTTGGCGGCGGTGGCGGCCAAATCGTCTTGGCTGACGTCCAGTTTGGGGCGCTCGAAGTTGATGTCGGCGACGCCGTTGAGCGGGATAAGGTGCACGTGCGCGTGCGGGACCTCGAGGCCGATGACGGCCACGCCCACGCGTTGGCAGGGGATTGCCCGCTCGAGTTGGAGGGCGACATCGCGGGCAAACAGGTTGATGTCGCGCAGCAAGTTGTCGGGCAGGTCAAAGAAGCGATCGACCTCCAGTTTGGGGATGACCAGCGTGTGGCCCTCGGCGAGGGGTTGGATGTCAAGGAAGGCGAGGAAGCGGTCGTCCTCGGCAATCTTGTGGCAGGGGATGTCGCCGGCCACGATGAGGCTGAAGATGCTGGGCATGATGGAGGGGTGTCCGCGGTCAGCCGCGTTCGATCTTGACGACCTCGAATTGGACGATGCCGCCCGGGGTCTGGATGTCAGCGATTTCGCCGAGTGCCTTGCCGAGCAAGCCCTTGCCGATGGGGGATTCCACGGAAATCTTCTTCTCGGCCAGGTTGGCTTCGTTTTCGGCGACGAGGGTGTAGGTCATCTCCTTGCCGTTGCCGCGGTGTTTGATGGTGACGCGGCTGAGGATAAACGCCTTCGAGGTGTCGATCTGGGACTCGTCGATGATGCGGGCATTGGCCAGGACGGCCTCCGCCTTGGAGATTTTGGCCTCGAGCATGCCCTGGGCCTCTTTGGCCGCGTCGTACTCGGCATTTTCACTGAGGTCGCCCTTGTCGCGGGCCTCGGCGATCTGCTGGGAAATGGCCGGCCGCTCCACGGTCTTCATGTGGTGCAGCTCGTCCTTGAGCTTCTGGTACCCTTCCGGGGTGTAGTATGATACGTCCGCCATGACTGGTGGATTTGAGTGGTTCTTCTGAGTGTGGCCTCGGCCGTCCGGGCACTGCGTCTGCAATGGGGCGGGAGGCCAAAAAAAGAGAGCCCCTGAGGTCTCTCGTGGAATATAAGATACGAAAATCGTGGAATTGCCCCCCGAAACCGAGCTTCCGGGGGGCTTCCGACGTTAAAAATTGTCGAGGTCAACGGGCCGCATGACGGCGAACCACTTGATGATTTTCTCGCCGACGCCTGGGGCATCGACATGGATGATGTGGACGCCCCCTGCGATGGGGACGTTGCGGTCGTTTTTGAGGTCC